>CAYMCV010000120.1:0-7267 GCA_964389005.1 uncultured Lachnospiraceae bacterium
TTCAATGATACCTGCCGGTGTACAGGAAACAAACCCCGGTTGTCCGATACACAAAGCGCCGACACTTTGGGGATGAAAACCGTCAACATCTTTGGAAGGATTGATTGCTTTAATAATTGTATCTTCATTGATATGTTTCGGCAAGGGTAATTGTACAAGAATGCCATTCACGTCTTTTCTGTCATTCAACTCATCAATCAACTGCAATAATGCTTCCTGTGTCGTATCTTCCGGAAGTTCATACGAAAGCGATTTGATTCCGATATATTCGCAAGCTCTCTTTTTGTTTTTTACATATACGCAAGAAGCCGGATCGCTTCCAACTTGAATAACCGCCAAACAAATCTCAATCCCGCGTTCTTTATATTCGGCAATTCTAATTTTTAACTCGTCTTTAATCTGTTGTGAAATCTCTTTTCCGTTGATTATTTGATACATCTGTTTACGCTCCCATCTAAAACAATCCTGTTATTTTCCCATCAGCCGTAACATCAATTCCAAGCGCCGCCGGTGTTTTCGGTAATCCCGGCATCGTCATCAACGCACCGGTTAAAACAACCACAAATCCTGCTCCTGCGGACACATAAGCTTCTCTGACATCAATTCTGAAATTCGTCGGACGTCCAAGCAGTGCCGGATTGTCAGACAAGGAATATTGTGTCTTTGCCATACATACCGGCATGTTACCGAAACCGAGTTTCTCTAACTTTGCAATCTGTTTATTGGCAGCATCCGTATAATTAACACCTTCCGCTCCATAAATCTCACGTGCAACACATGCAATTTTATCTTTGAGTGACAATGTATCTTCATAAATCGGATGATAATTGGATTGTTTCGTTTCCAGCGTGTTTAAAACTGCGTTTGCAAGTTCAATTCCGCCTTCGCCGCCAAACTCCCAAACCTTCGATAACGCAAAATCGCAGTTTCTTTCTTCGCAGAAGTTCTTGACAAATGCCGTTTCCTCTTCTGTATCCGATAAAAATGCGTTCAGTGTCACGATGACGGGGACATCATATTTCTGTAAATTCTCTATGTGTTTTTCCAGATTGACGATACCTTTTCTTAACGCATCGATATTTTCTTTCGTACAATCTTCCTTTGCAACTCCACCATTATACTTTAAAGCACGAATTGTTGCAACTAAAACAATTGCATCCGGTTTCAGTCCGGCTGCACGACATTTAATATCTAAAAATTTCTCTGCACCCAAGTCGGCACCGAATCCTGCCTCCGTTACCACATAATCGGCAAGTTTTAATGCAGTTTTGGTTGCGCGCACGCTATTGCATCCATGGGCAATATTGGCAAACGGTCCGCCATGAACCAAAGCAGGGGTATGCTCCAATGTCTGTATCAAATTCGGTTGCATTGCGTCTTTGAGCAGCGCAGCCATGGAACCGACTGCGCCCAAATCTGCGGCCGTTACCGGTTCTCCCTCGTAATTATATGCTACAACAATTTTTCCCAATCGCTTCTTTAAATCTTCCATATCATCAGCAAGACAAAGAACCGCCATGATTTCTGATGCCACAGTAATGACGAAATGATCTTCTCTTACAACACCGTCCATTTTATTACCGAGTCCCACAACAACATTGCGAAGCACTCTGTCATTCATATCAAGGCATCGCTTCCAAATCACCTGTCTTGTATCAATACGTAATTGATTTCCTTGCTGAATATGATTATCTAAAAGTGCTGCCAATAAATTATTTGCAGTGGTAATTGCATGAAAATCACCCGTAAAATGTAAATTCAAATCCTCCATGGGAACCACCTGCGCATTACCGCCGCCTGCCGCACCGCCTTTTACGCCAAAACAAGGTCCCAAAGAAGGCTCGCGTAATGCAATGATTGCTTTCTTATTGAGTTTCCCAAAAGCCTGACCGAGTCCCACAGTCGTCGTTGTCTTTCCTTCGCCTGCCGGTGTCGGGTTAATTGCCGTAACGAGAATGAGTTTACCGTCTTTATTCTTCTTCAGTCGTTCAATGCAGGAATTGGATATTTTTGCCTTATACTTTCCGTACAATTCCAACTCGTCATCACTGATTCCCAGTTGTTCCGCAATTTTGACAATCGGCTTAAGCTGCGCTTCCTGCGCAATTTCAATGTCTGATTTCATAAACATTCCTCCATTTGATTTTAAGATTCTTTCGGTTCGCCGTTTAAATATCCCTCAAATTCATCCAATGTCATCAATATCTTACGCGGTTTCGTTCCTTCGTCCGCGCTTACAACACCAGCATCTTCCAATTGATCCATGATTCTTGCTGCGCGATTAAAACCGATTCTAAAAAAGCGTTGCAACATTCCGATGGAGCCCTTTTGTTTCTCAATCATAAATCTTCCTGCATCTGAAAAGTATTCATCTCTCTCGTCTCCGCCGGTAAATCCGCCGGATGTCACTCCGACACTCCCTGACGTTAGCATCTTTTCCTCCACAGATTTGTCATACACATTACCGATTGCCTGATTTTTTATGTAATTGACTACATCCGATACTTCTTTATCCGATACAAATGCGCCTTGGATTCTTGCCGGCTTGGTATATCCCTGTGGGAAGAACAACATATCCCCCTTGCCAAGTAATTTTTCCGCCCCATTCTCATCAAGGATAATACGAGAATCCAAACCGCTTGATACGCTAAATGCGATTCTGCTTGGCATATTGGTTTTGATCAGTCCCGTGATGACATCAACCGAAGGTCTCTGCGTCGCGATAATCAGATGGATTCCGGCAGCACGAGCCAATTGAGCCAGACGGCAAATCGATTCTTCCACTTCTTTTGAACACGCCATCATCAAATCTGCAAGTTCATCCACGATGATAACCACCTGCGGCATTTTTGTCAATGCACCGTCTTCGGTATTTTTCGTTTGTTCCGCTTTTTGGTTATAACCTTTCAAGTCGCGAACGCCTTGATCCGCAAATTTCTTGTAACGATCCGTCATCTCATTGACACCCCATTGCAATGCTGCAGATGCCTGTCTCGGATCCGTCACCACCGGAATCATCAAATGCGGAATCCCGTTATAAACACTCAGTTCAACGACTTTGGGGTCAATCATTATCATTTTGACATCGTCCGGATGTGCTTTGTACAATATACTCATAATCAATGTATTGATACATACGGATTTTCCGGAACCTGTTGCTCCCGCAATTAATAGATGCGGCATTTTGGCGATATCTGCGACAATTGGTTTACCACCGATATCCTTTCCGACCGCAAATGCCAGATTTGACGGGAACGATGAAAATTCATTGATTTCCAACATATCTCTCAACGGCACCGCCATACTGCTTTCATTCGGTACTTCAATACCGACTGCCGTTTTACCCGGTATTGGAGCTTCGATTCTGATGTCCGAAGCCGCAAGGTTTAATTTAATATCGTCAGCCAAACTCACAATTTTGCTGACTTTTACACCTTGATCCGGATGTAATTCATATCTAGTAACGGCAGGTCCTTGACTGTAATCCGTAACCTTGACTTTGACTCCGAATGTTTCCAGCGTTTTCTCGAGTTTCAATGCAGTTTCTTTCAATCTTCTGCCATCTGTTTGATTGTTGCTTTTCTCGCCTTTACCCAATAAAGAAAGTGGCGGAAATACATAATTCTTCCTTTTTGGCGATTCTTCTTTGACTTCCTTTGGAATGCGTGCCACAGGTTTGACATGCGTCGGCATCACCACTTCCGGAAGCGTTTCATCAGACTCGCTTTTATTTTCAACCTTTTGTTGTTTGTTTGTTTTATTCTTTGTGCGATTTACCAAAGCAATATTTTCAACTGTCGGTTCCTCGATTTGCGTACTTTCACCCGGGGAACTCGAATACCAATCTGCAGTCTGCACAGAGCTTCTAATCGGTTCGTCTTCTTTCGTCTCATACTGTGATATCTCAATCTGGTGAATATCATTGGTTTCCGGCTGTTCCTTAACGGTCTCTGTTTCCGATGGACGATGTTTGATTTCTTCCTTCGGTTGAGGGCTATTGTCCTCTTGCTTCGTCTTCGGCTCACCAAGAAGCGTATTCATGCTGACGCCAACTTTCTTTTTATCCATTCTGAGCAGTTTTTCATCTTCTTCCTGCTCTTGCTGTCTTCGTAATTCTTCTTCACGTTCCGCCTGCCTTATGGCATCTTCTTCTCTGAGACGAGAGGCTTTTTCACGGAGTTTGTCACTTCCCTCGGCTGTAGTTTCATATATTTTCTTACTTCCGTTTTTGATTCCTTCAAAAAACGATTTGCCGGTCAACAATACCAAACAAATAATGCTCAGCACAATCACAACAAAGACAGTACCGACCTTTCCGAGGAAGGAATAGCAAAATAGCGCCGGTGCGCCGAAAACTACACCGCCACCGGTTTGCATCTGATAAAAAGTCTTCGCCCATTCTTTTGCTCCGACATATGTCTCCAAATCCTTAACGCCAATCATCTGCGCCACCATACCGACAATAATCATTAACACACCCAACGAAATTAATTTTACGCAAGCTATGGTGCTGTTATGATTTGAAATTCCGAATGCTATTCCAAAAAATGTAACCAACGGTAATATGTATGCGGTGATTCCAAACAATCCGAGCATTCCCGCCTGTACATAATCCCCGAGTTTCGGCGGTTCTGCTTCCTTGGCACCAATCAAACCGACGGTGCATAAAAACAAAAAAATGACAGCGGCAAAAACGAGGATTAATAAAACCTCGTTGTATACCGAAAATTCATTTTTTTGACTCTGTTGTTTCTTACGATTACCGTTTGCAGGCGATTGACGTTTTCGCGTCTGCGATGCGGTAGTTTTTGAACGGGAGTTTGTACTTTTCTTTCCCGCCCCTCCTTTATTTCCGGAAGAAGCTGCCATGTTCTGCCCCCTATTTCAATTTAGTATCCATACTTTATCAGTATAGCACTATTCTTTTGAATTGTCATTATCTTGTGGCTTACTTTTTTTACTGTCATGATATTGTATTATTTGTCATTTTTATCTTGAATCATTTGATGTAAATACCGCATAGCCTCTCCGATACCACCGATTTCATCAATGATCCCTTCTTTGACAGCCGATTCTCCAACCAAGATGGTTCCCATGTCTTTTGTCATTAATTCTGTCTCCAACATTAATTCTTCAAAACGTTTTTCATTGATTCGGCAATGACTGCATACAAAACCGGTAATTCTTTTTTGTATCTGCATAAAATTAGCAAACGTCTGACTGGTACCGATGACAGTGCCATTCATTCTGACCGGATGAATCATCATAGTTCCGGTTGGAACAATAAACGAATGATCGGTACTGACCGCAATCGGTACCCCGATGGAATGACTGCCTCCTAAAACCAAGGAAACTTTTGGTTTCGTTACCGAAGATATCATCTCCGCAATTGCAAGTCCGGCTTCCACATCGCCTCCCATGGTGTTGATTAAAAGAAGAATGCCGTCTGTATCGTTATCGTCTTCCACGCTTGCTAGTTGCGGTAATATATGTTCATACTTTGTAATTTTACTTGAACCGTTTAGGTTCTCATGTCCTTCAATCTCTCCAATAATGGAAATTAATTGTATTTTGTGATTTTTACGATTATCTTCAAGTGTTACCTGCCCATACTTTTCCAGTTCTTCATCCTGCAATTCACGTTTTTCTTTATCCATATTCACACCATCCTTAAATATATTGGGTTGCTGTCCGACATACTTGACCAATCAATGCCGACAACTAAAAAGAAGGAGCTAAGACTTCAACTCCTTCTCTAGTATCCACAATATATGCATGGATATGCATTAAATATCGTAATAATCTTTCCCTTGCAAATCATTTAAATCGTACTTTAATTCCGAACTTCTCGGTTCAAAATCATAATCTAAATTCTTTGCAACATGCGGTCGCGGTGTCGGCAACGGATTGTGAATCATTTTTCTTGCACCCGGCTGATATTCAGGTTTTAAAGTTCGTCTCGACGGAGCCGCAACTCTGGGTTCTGTTGACTTCACCGGTTCCGACGTTCTCATATGCTCTTTCGGTTTTGCCTCAGTTATTTGTTTCTCCGATTGTGCAGTTTCGACTTTGTCAGACTCCGTTGTTATTGTAACCTCATCTGCACCGATTGGTTGAATCAGACTTCCCTGTGCGACATTTTGTATCGGTTGGTTGTTGTGCAATGCATTATCATAGGACATCGCTTTTCGGCTTTCATCCTCTTGCACGGTTCCGCTGTATCCGGAGGAACTCTTTCGTATTTCTGAAGTAATCTGTGCATTTGCTCCGGAATTAACTGCTGATTTCGCATCCATTTTCTGAGGTAATGCCGCATCAACAATAACCGGTGTATCACTCTTGATAATTACGGTTTCCGTTTTTTCGGTAATCATCGGTTCCTTCGGTGTTTGAATCATTTTTTCCCGTTCTTTGTCTGATATTGATAAATCACTCTGTATAATGCTTGTATCTGATTTAATGATTACGTTTTCTTCCTTTTTCGGCATATTTCTTAACGGTTTCGGTTGTATGGTTCCTATCGGCTGTTGTGTATTCTCTTTCAGCACCGGTTGCGGCACTTTATACCCGATTCCCGAATTGTTTGCGTTTGAATTGCCATTGTTCATCGCTCCGACCGGTTTGCGTTGTTCTTCTCTCGGTTTTATCGATTGCTGTACAGGCGGTACCTGTGGCTTCGGTATTTCTGTTGATGTCGACTTCATCGGCGGTTTTTCCATTGTTGATTGTTCTGTCACTTTTGGTATTGATGATTTTGGTGTTGTCTGCGAAGGTGTTGTCGGTTTCTGTGCAGATTGTTGAGAAACGACAGGCTTCTGTTCATCAGACTGTGACACCGGTGCTTCTGAAGACCGACCGATTCCGTATCCTTTTTTACCGCTCTTTTTGCCGACAGAACTTTCACGTCCTCTGCCGACTGAGCCTGCGGTTACAGCCGTCGGAACTTCCAATGAAATGGTTTTCATATTGGCCATTCGATCTGCTTTTGCTTCTTTTTCCAATCGCTTACGTTCTTTTTCACGTTCACGTGCTTCCAACTCTTCCTCTGACAATACTTTACTTTTGTATGCAGGTATGCCATGTAAGCCGATGCCTGCCATGATTCCCCAGAATACGATTGCAAAAGTTGAATACTCCGTGGTATCAAATCCAAGCAGACGGAATATTGTCATTAAAATGATAATGAAAGCAAACGGATATGCATCATCCTCTTCTTTGTCCAAGAACACGCCAAACCATAATCCTGCAAAAGCAAAGAAAAATGCTG
>CAYMCV010000121.1:0-7123 GCA_964389005.1 uncultured Lachnospiraceae bacterium
AGCAAGTGCGCCGTGTCCGATTTCACGTCTTCCCGGTCCTCTGGAGGGCTTGGTCTCACCAACCGAATAACTCGGGAAATTGTAATGATGCATATACCTCTTGTTAACTTCATTCTCATCCAAACCATCAATTCTCTGCATTTCTGAAAGCGGAGCCAATGTGGTTATGGTACAAATCTGTGTCTGTCCTCTCGTAAACATTGCAGAACCGTGTACACGCGGAATAATATCAACTTCTGCAGCCAAACGACGAATCTGTGTGATTTCACGACCATCCGGACGCTTATGATCCTTTAATATCATCTTGCGAACCGTCTTCTTCTGATACTGATAAAGTGCTTCTCCGATGAGAGGAAGCCATTCTTCCTTCTCTGCAAAAGCCTCAGTTAATTTCTCATTAATCTGACGGATATTTTCTTCTCTAACCTGTTTCTCATCTGTAAATACGGCAACTTCCATCTCTGCGGGTGAAACAATCTCTTTCATAGCTGCGAACATTTCTTCCGGAATTGCACATGATGTATAGGTGTGCTTCTGTTTTCCGACTTCTGCCACAATTTGATTGATAAAAGCGATGATTGTCTGATTGATTTCATGTGCCTTATAGATGGCTTCAATCATCTTCGCTTCCGGGATTTCATTTGCACCTGCTTCAATCATGATAACTTTCTGTGCCGTAGAAGCAACGGTCAAATTCAAATCACCATTCTTCCACTGTTCCTGATTGGGGTTCACAATGAACTCTCCGTTTATCATACCGATCTGTGTGGTTGCACAGGGACCGTCAAACGGAATATCAGAAATTGATGTAGCAATTGCAGAACCAAGCATTGCCGTTAATTCCGGACGACAATCGGGATCTACACTCAAAACCAAGTTGTTCAACGTAACATCGTTACGATAATCCTTCGGGAATAACGGACGCATCGGACGATCAATGACACGGCTTGTTAAAACCGAATTCTCACTTGCCTTTCCTTCACGCTTGTTAAATCCACCCGGAATCTTTCCGACAGCATATAATTTCTCTTCAAATTCCACACTTAACGGGAAGAAATCAATCCCGTCACGCGGCTTGTCCGATGCCGTAGCGGTCGATAACACAACCGTATCTCCGTAATGCATCAATGCTGCTCCGTTAGCCTGTGCCGCAACTCTGCCGATATCAATCGTTAATTTACGACCGGCCAAATCCATACTGTAACTCTTCATAAAACCTCCTTCTGCACGAATGTGCCATTCACGTTACTGACAGTCATCATTCACTGTCATTTCCACATAGGCAGAAGATGCCGAAACTACTTCGAAACCCACCAGTCTTCACTGATTGGCTTTGCAGTGGTCTCGGAAGCGTCTTCCACCCAAATACTCCGATTATTTGCTAAAAAACAAGGCGGACTGCTGTCCGCCTTGCATCATCCTGCGGAATGTCTACTTACAATCGATAACTTCAAAACGACACTAAGCAAACTTGAGTTCAAATTACCAACTCTGTCTTCTACTTTCTGATTTCAAGTCTCTCAATTAAAGAACGATATCTTTCAATATCTGTCTTCTTCAAATAATCAAGTAAACCACGTCTCTGACCAACCATTTTGAAAAGACCGCGTCTTGAATGATGATCCTTCGGATGATCCTTCAAATGCTCGGTGAGTTCCTTGATTCTTGCTGTGAGTACCGCTACCTGAACTTCCGGTGAACCGGTATCTCCTTCACTTCTTGCATACTCTGCAATTATTGCCTGTTTCTTTTCCTTTGCAATCATGTTGATTACCTCCTTATTATTGTGTTATGCCGTCGCTAAGTAATAGGTCGGAGTGTCCAAAAACCTGGCGTCGGTCAAACCATACCTTGAGAGTATAGCACACCATTCCATAAAAGTAAATATTTATTCAGTTAAAATCACTCGGTTCGTTCTGTCTAATCCTGCAAAATACTTCTCGCCGTAACCGGAGAACGATAATACAGGCTTGAAATACGAATTCCCGTCTTCGGTGAACTTGCATGTACCACCTGTCCGCCGCCGATATAGATTGCAACATGATTGATTCCGGATTTGCTTCCGTAGAATACCAGGTCGCCGGGTTTCAATGCGGAATAATCGACTTTCTTGCCATACGTTGCCTGTGACCGTGATGAATGCGGTAATGTCACGCCAAATTTCTTGTAGACACTCATGACAAAACCGGAACAATCGGCACCTTTGGTCAAACTTGTACCGCCCCACACATAAGGATTCCCAATAAACTCCTTGGCATACTCACACAAGGAAACTCGTACATCCGATACGCCTTCGCCGTATAATAGTTCCGTCATTGTAATTGCCGTTGAAAGTTTCTCCTCAACACTGACAAATTCCGATGATACATAAGCTTCATCCGCATCAATCAAAACTTTGACCCAGCCTTCGGGTGCCGTACCGTCCATCACTGCTTCCAGTTCTTCACCTGTCGGAACCTGTGTAATAATCTCACTTTCAAGATTCGGCTCATTTCTGACGCGCAAACCATCCGTTGTAACAACCGCCATCGGCATAACAACAGATTCAGCTCGTTTTAACGCTTCTACGCCGGTAAGCAAAAATTCCAAACTGACGTACCCTTCCACTTTACCGGATACAATACATGCCCAGTCACCGTTCAACGATATAATCTCACACGCGGCATTGTTGGACATCTTTCCGACAATTTTATAGTCAGAACCGGGTCCGCTTCTGACATTCAAGTGATTATCGACATTTGCAATTCCAAGATTGGTATAGCCCCAAAAATCGATATTCTCAAGTTCTGATTCATCAAAGGTATCCGAAAGTGCGGATGCGCTTAAAATACTCGCAACGCCCGCTTCAAGTTGCAGAGACACCTCCGGCTTTGCTTCCTGCACGCCTGTCTGCTGCAATGAGCCTGCGACAGGTAAAAGGCTATTGTCAACGCTTGCAGCGGAAGCATTCATGCTTCCGAAAGTCAATGCATTTACAACAGCCGTCATTCCAATTGTATATATGTAAAATTTATTCATTCGATTATCACCATTCCCATGTTGTTACGTGTCACAAATGTTACAATTTTGTTACATCCTGTTGTTTTTATTTAAACACATCAGCACGGTCATGTCAATAATATTGCCATAATTATTTCTTTCCAATGCTTACCATAAGCCATATAAAAACTACGCGATACTACTTTTCTTCATTCCCTTCCAATATTGAAAACGCAATGTTTGTGGCATGATCGGAGACCCTTTCCAATCCTGAAATAACATCAGAAAACAGCATTCCGGCTTCCGGTGTGCACTCATTTCTGGTGAGTCGTCTGACATGTGCTTCTTGGATCTCCTTTTCCTTATGATCCACACGATCCTCCAACTCCAATATATCCTGTAAGTGCTCTTCTTTGTGACTCGTAAACATTTCTACGGAATAACGCACGTTGGTATTGACCATTTCCAGCATTTCACGCATCTCGTCCATCGATTCCTTACTGAAGGATATTTCTTTGGCTTTTCTTAATTTTGCGGCATCCGCCACATTCTCCGCATGATCGCCGATTCGCTCGATATCGTTGACTACATGGAATAGCGCACCGATGCTTTTTAAGTCTTCAATGGGCAACGTGGTTTGGTTGATTTTTACCAAATAATCTGTAATGGATTTATTCAAAAAGTTAATGTTTTCTTCCACTTTATACACTTCGGCAATGTCATCTTCGTCCAATGTAATCAAAGCATTCATCGCACGATTTAAATTATCGCTTGCAAGACTTGCCATTCTTTCAATTTCATTCACAACTTCAACAACAGCCGTCGCCGGATTGAAAACAACCTTATCGCCGATGTACTGCAATTGGAACGTATCTCGATAACCGACTTTGGTGTCTTTGCCCGGTATGATGAGATACGTAAGTTTCACCAAAAGACTTGAAAATGGCAACAATAAAATTACTTGGAATATCTTAATCGCGGTATGTGCATTCGCAACAAATCTTCCGCTGTCATCACCCGATATTGACATAATCAAACTTCTGACCCAATCGCCGGCAAACATCAGAATCGTAAATACCACAGTAGAGCCGATTAAGTTAAAAAGAAAATGAATCATTGCTGCACGCTTCGCATCCTTCAGACCTGCCAATGATGCCAACAATGCGGTAACGCACGAACCCATGTTACAGCCAAGTATGATATACATACAAATCGGCAGACTCAGCATTCCTTGCTGCGCAAGCAACAACACGATACTGACGGTAACGGAAGAACTCTGAATAACTGCGGTTACAAGGAAGCCGACAAGAACCGCCAAAAAGGGATTGTCCAAAGAAGTAAACATTTCCACAATTTTGGGATTCTCACGCAATCCGCTCATGGCACTGCTCATTAAATTCAAGCCTAAGAATAAAACACCGAAGCCCAGAACCACATCACCGATTTTTTTGACCGCAGGTTTCTTAAAGAACATAACCATGACCACACCCAGCAAAACAAATATCGGTGCAATCTCCGATAAATTAATGGAAACCAATTGCGAAGTGATTGTGGTACCGATATTGGCACCGAAGATAACGCCTGCGGCCTGAAAAAGATTCATCAAACCCGAATTGACAAAACTGACAACCATAACGGTACAAGCCGATGACGATTGCACCAATGCGGTAAATACGAGTCCGACAAGCAAACCCGCATATTTATTCTTGGTAAAAAACTCTAAAATACTACGTAATTTGGCACCTGCGGACTTCTCGATGCCTTCGCTCATCATTTGCATTCCGAGCAAAAATAACCCCAACCCACCTGCAAGACTTAAGATTACAGAATAGTCCATCTTTTTCTCCTTCTCATCCTGCACGTTGTCTCGCACCGACCGATTGACTGGGTCACAACCACAGGGAATACATACTTTTCATATTCATCCTCAACAGTTTCATCTTAAGTTATCTGATAACTCAATTTCAACCCCCAATTGGAATTTCGTGCTTTTATACAGAAAGATGACGAATTTCGAGTTTTTTTTATTGCTATTATCTAATAAACCGCTTTTTAAATGTGTATAAAAAATAGAAGTTGTATAACAATCAACTATTCACTGCCCAAAATACACTTCTGCCGCCTCGCGATCAACCATCAGCTGATTTTTCAAATCCTCAAGCGATGCAAATGTCTGCTCTTTTCGCGCATAACGCAACAGTTCTATAGAAAGATGTTCATCATATAATTCTTCATTGCATGAGAATAAATACGTCTCCAGCCCGCGCGGTTTCCCGCCTCCAATCGTAGGTTTCACTCCCAAATTGGATATTCCGTGATAATGTATCCCTTTACACTCGCACTCACTGAAATAGACACCGTCCGGCGGCAGCAAACGTTCTTCATTGACCGGCAGATTGACTGTTGGCATATCAAGCGTCCGTCCGATTTGATTTCCGCGCACAACAATACCGGACAAACAAAAATTTCGTCCAAGCAATTGTTTTACAAGTTCCATATTGCCGTATCGAATAGCGCTTCTGACATAAGAAGAACTGATTTCAGTATCACCAAACATTCTCTTTTCTATAATACGAACTCGAAAGCCAAATTGTTTTCCCATTGTTTCAAGCAAAGCTCGATTACCGATACCGCGATAGCCAAAGGAAACATCCTCTCCTGCAATGACGCATTTCACATGTAATCGCTTCACGAAATACTCCTCGATAAATATCTCTGCGGGTATCCGTGCAGTCTCATCATTCATGGGGAATTCTATCAGTTCATCAATTTCGTATGACTCAAAAATTTCTCGTCTTTCTTCATACGTTGAAATCATCCCCTCATTTCGACGCCCGAAATAAGCATCCGGTAACGGCATAAATGTAAAAACGACCGTTGCCAAGCCATTCTTTTTTTCTTTCTGCAATTCCTCCAACAACCTTTGGTGTCCGAGGTGAATGCCATCGAATTTGCCAAGCACAATCGCCGTATCGTGGTCTGTATGAAATTCTCTCTCCTGAATCATTCGCATCTTGCGCCGCTCTCCTTCCTGTTTTTGCGCCCACACTTCTCACATCTAAAAAGGCTTGCGCCAAGAAGAACTCTATTATTAACATATTTTATCTAACTCTTGCGAAAAAAAGTTTACGCGGAAGCATTCTCCCTTGCGTGTAAATATATACACCATAAAATAGCCCGTCCTGTGCATAAATCCGAAACCACTCATCTTCGTTCGGATTTACTTCCTCACAAACTTGCGTAAGCGTCAACGGATTGCCATTATCGGCATAAATCTTCGCTTCCGTCTTAACCGTTAGGCTTCGATATGCAGAAAAAATGCTATCGGTTGGATGAATTTTGTCTTGTAAAGTCCCTGTTTGTACGGCTTCTTCCAATTGTTGAAGCGTGATTGCTTCTTCAATGCCAAAACCTGCGGTTCTCGTCCGCACCAACGCTTTCATTGTTGCACCGCACCCCAATTTCTGTCCGATGTCATGACACAATGTCCTGATATATGTCCCCTTGGAACAAGTGATGCGCATACGAACCTCGGGTAACGCAATCTCTTGAATCTCAATGTCAAAAATTTCGATTTGTCTCGATTTTCGCTCCACCGTTTCACCGGCACGTGCCATATCACAAAGTTTGCGTCCGTTAACTTTCAATGCCGAATACATCGGCGGAATCTGTTCAATGATACCGATAAAAGAAGCCACCGCCTCCCGCACCGACTCTTCGGATACCGTTACATCGCACATTTGCAATACGTTACCTCCAATGTCCTGTGTATCCGTCTCTAAACCTAAAAGCATGACCGCCTCATATGACTTGACTGTATCGGTCAACATATCACATAATTTGGTTGCTCCACCGATACACACCGGCAAAACCCCCGTTGCATCCGGGTCCAAAGTCCCCGTATGCCCGATTTTTCGGATTTTTAGGATTCCCCGCATCTTTGCAACAACATCAAAAGACGTAAACCCTTTTTCTTTATTGATAACAATTATTCCGTCCATTGATAACCTATGCTTTCAAAGACTCACAAACCTGTGCAACCAAACGCTCAATCAAACGTTCACTGTCTTCCTTCACGTAGAATCCAGATGCCCGTCGATGTCCGCCTCCACCATATGTAACCGCAACCGCAGATACATCCACC
>CAYMCV010000122.1:0-6847 GCA_964389005.1 uncultured Lachnospiraceae bacterium
TTTGAATTCGCGTTCAAAATCGCATATCGTATCATTTGTAAGAAACAAAACGATATCATTGAAGCAATCGAGAGCGGAAGTGATTTTATGGCACCGACGCCTTTCGATCATACGGTGGCACTGGCCAAAGAATATATCAGTCTCGGTGTAAAAATGGGTGAGGGCTGGTTGCTCGTTGCCGAAATGGCGGAACTGATGGATAAAGGAATCAACAATATCGTATGTGCACAGCCGTTTGGCTGTCTGCCCAACCACATTGTGGGTAAGGGCGTTATGAAAATAATGAAAGAACGTAATCCGGACGTGAACATTGTTCCCATCGATTACGACGCTTCCGCATCCGAAATCAATCAGCAGAACCGAATCAAATTGCTGCTTGCGAATGCGAAAGCATACCAGGAAAGGAAAAAAGCGTGAAAGACTTTTTTGCGGTTGACGGGTTGTTTGCCGTAATTATGAATCTCATCGGAGAATGGATTGTACTCAGCGTTTTCTGGGTGCTGTTCAGTTTGCCGATTGTGACGGCGGGAGCGGCGGCAACTGCCGCCTACGTCACAGCGACTACGGTAATCAGAGGCAAGGAAGGTCATGTGGTACCTGTTTTTATCAAAACTTTTCGCGCACACTTTGGGCGTACTGCGCTGTTTACATTGGGATATCTGGTGTTGTTTGCAATCATCACGGTGGACGGATTCTTTTTCTACGCCAATCGAGAGGTGTTTCAGACAACACTTTATTTTTATCTGCTGTTGTTTTCGGGATTGTTTCTCATCGGGAATGCCGTTTGCCTATTTCCGTGTACGGCACGCTATCCGATTCGAAAACGAAGTTTGCTTAAATTGTCGGTGATTATGCAATTTAGGTATCTTCCGATTACTGCCGCGGCTGTTATTGTGATTTTTAGCTGTTTGTTTGTCCTATGGTTTCAGCCCTGGGGACTGTTGATTTTGCCGGGAATGATGATGTATCTGTTTTCGTTTCCGATGGAGTGGATATTGAAGCATTATGTGGCATCTGACCATACGAAGAATGGAGAACGATGTGAATCGTAAAGTAATTATCAAAATCAGTATACTTCTTATGTTTGTTCTATTTGTTGCCGTTGCATTTGACGCAAGGCTCAAAATCGTTCATTACAGCGTGGAAGCGCCGGAAATCACATCGGAAATTCGGATTGCGCTCATTACGGATGTTCATTCATGTTATTATGGGAAGGATTGCGAAGCGCTGATTGAGGCGATTTGTGAACAGGAACCGGATGTCGTGTTGTTTGGCGGCGATATTTTTGATGACGACCAGGACGATTGGAATGCGGAAGCGTTGGTGCAGGCCATCGGAAATCGGTATAAGAGTTACTATGTGACGGGAAATCATGAGTATTGGAGCGGTCAGGTGGCAGAAATTCTGCCGATTTTTCTGGAGAATCAGGTTACCGTGCTTGAGGGCGCATATGAGACGATTACGGTCAATGGGCAGGAAATCAACATTTGCGGAATTGATGACCCCGAAGCGGCGATTTATACAGATGCAGAGAGTTTTTATCAGCAATTGACAAATGTCGCAGATGTGGAGAAGAATGGGAATTATACCGTGCTGCTCTCCCACAGACCGGAGTATGAGAAGCAGTATTTTCGATATGGATTTGATTTGGTACTTTGCGGGCATGCGCACGGCGGTCAGTGGCGGATTCCGTTTCTTGTAAATGGGATGTATTCACCCAATCAGGGGATTTTTCCGAAGTATGCCGGCGGACGGTATGATTTCAAAGAAGGAACCATGATTGTGAGCCGTGGCTTGGCGCGAGAAAGTACGCCGCTGCCGAGAATTTTTAACCGACCTGAACTTGTGATTGTGACGATTGAATAGCGGGGAAGTGTAACATGGGGACGGGGCAAGTGTACCATTGCGAAGCAATGGTACACTTGCCCCGTCCCCATGTTACACTTCCTATAAAAAACAATTGACTTACAAAGCAGATAGACGTAACATAATATCAGACAGTATTTTTACATAGGTAATTCATGTTTCATTGTTAACATAGTATAGACGCGTGTGCGAGCATTTCGTTAGGAATGATATGAAGGGCTTTGCACCGTAAAACCGAGAGGGCGCCATGCGATTCATCCGATTTTCGTTCGGAAGTTGCATAAGAAACAGAAAAAAAGCCATTTTAAACCTACTGATTTGTATGGTGATTGTGGCTTTGATTAATGTGTTTGCGGGAAACATTGTCAGTATCTTGGCACAGATGAAACGCTTACCGGAGGTTATGAAGATAACAGCCGTTGTCAGCAACCTGAACGGCAGCATGGATGCCGGTCTCAAAATCAAAGAAAGTTACGCAGACGGTATTTTAAATTCTGAGTATGTCGAGAATCCTGCATTTTCGATACCGTTCAAATTTGGTTTCGGAGAATTCAGTGTCGAAAATTACCTTGGGAGACTGAACTATTATGCGACGGCCGGTAATTGTGTTGCAGCAATCCCGGGCATGCATGAAGAAGAAATAACGATGGCGGAATCATACACCGTCGATGAATTTTTCAAATCAAATGAACACATCTGCATGATAGATCAACATTTGCTTGATGAGCAAAATCTGAAGATTGGCGATACCGTTACTTGCACGACATTCTATTATCGGTATGGGCAATATAATGATATCTATATCGATCCACTTGAGATAAATGAATATACAATTGTCGGAGCAATCGACATTGCAGAATATCTCGGAGACGGTGTTCGTCCGGATATGATTGTTCCCTATGAAATGCTCCGCGATGTTTATCATCAAAATGGCTTCGAGTTCTATACCGACGCTGCTTCTTTTCAAATCAAAGACCCCTATAAACTCAACGAATTCAAGGAAGAAATGCACGACATCGGCTTTCTTTCGGTTATTTTCCAAGCGGAATTCCACTATGACGGGAACGCACTGACGGTCAAGGACGAGACATTTGTCCGCTCCGCGGAGCAACTTATCAAAAGTCGTAACCTGTTTTTGGGTATCTTACCGTTTGTGGCAATTGCTGTTTTATGCGTCGGTTTTGTCATGGCAGAACTGTTGATGAAAGGCCGAATCGCGGAGTACGCAATTATGCGTTCGCTTGGGCAGAGTCATAAAGAGAGCTTTTTCATGCTGGTTGCGGAATACGGTTTTTCCGCTTTGCTCGGTAGCATCGCGGGTCTACTGATCGGAGTTTTGGGTCTAAAAACACCAATCGGTGTGGCGGCGCTTGCCGCCGCTGCATTTTTTATCTGCTATCTAGTCGGAACGATGGCGGCGCTGTCGTCGTTGAAAAAGATGAGTGTCATGGCTGTGTTGTCTAAAAATGATTGATGAAAGTGCTAATTACGCGTAGCAACGAAGCAAAATGTATCAATGACGTAATCAGAACGTCGGCGGAGGGAACGGAATGGAAAGCATAAAAGTTACAAACGTAAATTATTCATACCGTACGAAGTACCAGACGGTACATGCGGTCAAAGATGTGAGCTGTACGTTTGAAAACGGACATATGTATGCAATTGTAGGCGAATCCGGCAGCGGCAAAACGACATTACTCTCACTCTTGGCGGGCCTTGATGTGGCGGATGATGGACAAATCATTGTGGACGGAAAGGATTTGCGTGAAACGAACCGTGATGAATACCGTAAAAATCAAGCATCGGTCGTATACCAATCATTTCAACTTTTCCCTCTTTTAACCGCTGAAGAAAATGTCATGTATCCGATGGAAATGAAGAATATAAAGCGGAAAGACGCTTTACCGAAGGCGGCTGAGCTGTTACAGCGTGTCGGCTTGCCGGATAAAATACGAGGACAATTCCCGCTGATGATGAGCGGCGGTGAGCAACAGCGTGTTGCGATTGCCAGAGCCTTGGCGGCGGGAGGTAACATCCTGCTTGCGGATGAGCCGACAGGAAATTTGGATACAGAGAATGAGCAACATATTGTGGAATTGCTTCAAAAACTGGCACACGAAGACGACTATACGGTCATTGTAATTACACATAACCCGTCGGTAGCAAAAGAAGCAGATGCTGTGTACAGGATGTGTGACGGACAAATGTCCTGCGAGAGAGGCGTGTCAAATGTTTAAAAACAGCATGCGGCAACTGTTTCGAACGAAACTACAGACAATTCTGTTTTTTAGCTTAATTGCTCTTTGTGCCATGCTGATTTGTCTCGGAATGAATCTCGTGAAACAGTGTCAAGATAATATGGAGAAGTTCAAAGAGGCATTTATGACCATAGGAACGGTGGAGCAGAAGCCAATTACCTATGTAAGAGTTTCGCAATACAGCGCGGATACACAGAATTATGCTTATTACAATGCGAAAGAATATGGACCGATGTTTTCCCTGTCGGAACTCGACATGGAAGGGGTCACTTATATCAGCGGGCCGGAGAGGCGCGCTTTTTATAGTGTATATTTACCGCAATATAAAATATATGACGACAAAGAAGGACGGTCGAATTGTATCGTTGTGGAGGCTTCGCCGGTTGAGGATTGTGTTCCCTCGGGGCCGGTCAGAATGCAAATTAAAAATGTCTACTACAGCATTTATGAAGTGAATTTCGAGTATTTTTACTATTGTGACCATAATAATGATGCTCCGCCACAAATGTATGCAGACCAAAGTTATATGATGTGTATTTCCGAAGCTGCGCCCCATGGATTTCAAATGGGGAATCCCGACAACAATCCGTACGAATACAGACCATTTGGTGCGCCGTATTCCACGCAGGCAACGGCTGACGGCACCCTGATTCCCAATGATTTGCCCGGAATGGCCGTTGAGGAAATGAACGATGATTTTTATACAAAAGGGCATGATCGTTATTGGAATGCCTATGCGAAAGAAATGGATTGTATGCTTCATAATATTCCGGTTACTGCGACTGATGACCTGAATTTGATGATGCCTTTTTATAGGCAGGAAGTCAATGTTACGGCAGGTGAAATTCTTTCCGAAGAGGATTTTTCAAGTGGAAACGCAGTTTGCTTGATTGAGGCAGGCTTCGCCCGCAGAAATGGTATTGAAGTCGGAGATGCTATTTCCTTGCCGCTTCGTACCGCAAATTACGCATTTCCGCCGTCAATTTCATGGGGGGATAGTTCGCTGACGGCCACAGGAGAGAATTTTGAGGCTTTTTATACTGGGGATTATACTGTAAAAGGCATTTATCGGGAGTCGCCTGGTGGCGGAACGGATTTGGGTTATACATTGCAAAGGAATGAAATCATTATCCCTAAGAAATCAGTCAAGGCAGACGATTCGGAAAATATCGCATCTTATGGGAGATATGTCAGCCCATACAATACATCTTTTTGCATTCCGAATGGGACGATTGACGAATTCATGGAAGAATGGGAGAAGAAAGGAATCGACGACGTCACCATTCATTTTTTTGACAGAGGCTATTCCAAACTGGAAGACGGCATTCTGCAGATGGAAAAAATGGCGACCTATTTGCTGATTGCAGGTGTGGTAATGACAATTCTGGTGCTTGTGTTCTTTTGCTCCATGATGATCGGCGGGCAAAAAAAGCGAACCGCGATTGAGCGAAGTCTTGGTTCAAGCAAAAGGAAGTGCGCATATTCTCTGCTTTCCGGTATTCTTGTTGTCGCAACAGTCGGGTGTTTGATTGGATGCCTGGTGGGAGCAATTATGACCAAGAGCGTCGCAACCGTGATGACGGAAAAACAGATTTTTGACAGGGATTACAGTGCGGGTGTTGTATATTCTGAGGTTGAAGAGGAACAGACGAGCGGTGCAGATTGGGTGATTACATTAGCGACATTTGTGGGCGTAATGGGTTTTACAGCGTTGGTGTCTGCAGGATTTACATGCAGGAATTTGAAAGAAGAGCCGTTGGTATTGCTATCAGGGGAATAGAAAGTCGTGTTAACACGATAAAAACACGCCGGAATTCTGAAATCAGAGTTCCGGCGTTCATTGTCTACTCAACATAGAAATTCTCTTGTTTAAAGTTTGCATAGTACCTTCCGCGTTCGGCGGTGAATTTCAAGATGCAGTAATCAGGGTCGGTGACACCGCCGGGATAGTATACATCATCACCGGTTCTCCAGCACGCAGCCTTGGTTTCTTCATCCTCCATAACTTCCATGGTTCCGACGAGTTTCACACCGCGGAAAAATCGTGTGTCTGCACAGTAGATGCATGCCTTTGGGTTTGCGCGAAATAGTCCGACACTCATGGAAGAAGTGTTGGTGGAAAAGTAGAATTCCTTGATTCCAACGGTTTTACGCGCCGGTAACATTGCTTTCGTGTTGGGAAAGCCGTCTTCGTCAATAGAACTGATGTAGACGGTTTTTTGCTTGGAAAACATGTTTCCAATGGTTTTTTCGACATCTCTCATCATAATGTTAGTCTCCTTGTCGTTGTTTTATCGTTTGCTGCTTATTTCATTCCGACGTAATTCTGTATCCTAATACTGATTGATACAATGATGTAAAGTGAGTCACTTCAACAATTCGTGGACTCTGCAAGAACTGAGTAAGCGGCTGGTTACTAGAGTCCGATTCATTGTATTATAACAGAATCCGAATCAAATGATAATGATGATAGGCAATAAAAATGGTCAATTCATGGATTATTGTAACTGTGGCAGGGCTCAAGTCAAATGTTAATGATGACAGGCGATAAAAGTAATGAATTTATGGATTATTGTTACTGTAGCAGGATTCTAGTTAAATAATAATGATGATAGGCGATAAAAATGGTGAATTCATGGAATATTGTTACTGTGGCAGGGTTCAAGTCAAATGATAATGATGATAGGCAATAAAAATGGTGAATTTATGGATTATTGTTACTG
>CAYMCV010000123.1:0-6744 GCA_964389005.1 uncultured Lachnospiraceae bacterium
ATCGAGTATCGGAGCAACACCGCGTCAAATCAGAGCGTGTCTGCTGCAGGAAGCGGCCGTACTCAGCGCGATTCCGATATTAATCGGAACAGCTGTAGGTACAGCATTCGGATACTTTGTCCTTTGCTTTGTAAATGTATTCGCGGGTGATGTCGGTGGACGTCATCAGGCGGTATTTCAATATCATATTGCGGTGCTGTTAATCACCCTGCTGGTTTCGGCCTTTACGGTTTTTCTCTCCGCGTGGGCGCCGGCAAGGAAACTCAGCAAATTGACGCCGCTTGAGGCAATTCGCAATGCCGCCGGCATACAGCTAAAAAGGAGAAAAAGAGCCGGAATTCTATCGTGGATTTTTGGTGTGGAGGGCGAATTGGCGCAGAATGCGTTGAAAGCAAGGAAGAAATCCTTCCGGATATCAACGATTTCTTTGTTGCTCTCTTTTTTGGGCTTTTCACTAATGCTTTGTTTTACCACATTATCGGGAATCAGTACGCGCTATACCTATTTCGAACGGTATCGGGACGCTTGGGATGTCATGCTGACAGTGCCCAATATAGATATACTCGATTTTGATTTGACACAACAACTGCGTGACACGGACGGTGCCGGCGAGGTTACGGTATATCAGATTACCGAGGGGAAATTTTTCCTTCCGGAAGAAGAACAGAGTGAGGAATTGCTTGCGCTCGGCGGTCTGACGCAGGTTGCACAGTCGGTTCAAGAAGATGGCGGTTATTGGGTACCGACACAAATCGTTATCATGGATAACGAAAGTTTTGACGCGTTTGGCACGCGTGTCAGAGGCTCTGCAGAAGGCGAGGGGGCTGTGCTATACAATCAGATTTGGGACAGCATTCATACGAATTTCCGCAACAGTGAATATGTACCTTTCATCAAAGAGAATAAGCAATTTTTAACGGTGTTTGGTAATGAAAAAGCGGCAGATATCCCGATTGACACTTATACCGCCGAGGTCCCCGTACTGCGTGAGGAATATGACAATTACAAGCCGGTTCTATTTATCTCTGTATCAGAATGGGAAAAATTGCAAATGCCGCGTGACATGGTAAAATCAGACCTCAGTGTTCGTGTATTTTCCGAAGAGACACCGACGCTTGAAAGTTTAAATGCATTGGAGACTTCACTGCGGACAGTCATGGATCGGACCTATCAGACGGGAAGCGAGAACAGAATTCAAGAACAGGTGTCAAACGATGATATGATGCGTGGCATGCAACTGATTTTCGGTGGATTCTGTGCACTGCTTGCATTGATAGGCGTTGCAAATGTCTTTTCCAATACATTGGGCTTTATCAGACAGCGTAAAAGAGAGTTCGCGCAGTATCTGTCTGTGGGAATGACACCTGCAAAGATGCGAAAAGTATTCTGTATCGAGGCAATGGTTATAGCGGGAAAACCGCTGCTCATCACGATGGTGCTGTCGGTCATCAGTGTATGGTTCATGACAACGGCAAGTTATTTGGATCCGATGGTTTTCTGGCGGGAGGCACCGATTCTCCCGGTATCGATATTTGCAATTGCGATTATCGGCTTTGTTGCCCTTGCATACTATATCGGAGGTAAAAAGATACTATCTTGTGATTTGAGTGAGACGCTTCGTAATGACGCACTTTAAAAAAGAATAATTATGTTTCCGGTTGTAGATTGGCGGCAGAAGATGTTATAATAAACATTGCGGGGAACGCACGGAAGAAAACGGAGGCAATGAGTGAAGTATGAAGCGAATCGGTATGTTAACCAGTGGCGGAGATTGTCAGGCACTAAACGCAGCAATGCGCGGTGTTGTCAAGACCATGATGAATAACGAAGAAGAGGTCGAGATTTACGGATTTCTGGAAGGATACAAGGGTTTAATTTATAGTAATTATCGCATGCTGAAAGGTTCGGATTTTTCCGGTATTTTGACCAAGGGCGGAACGATTCTCGGCAGTTCGCGTACTCCTTTTAAGACCATTACGGAGCCGGATGAGAACGGGCTGGACAAGGTTAAGGCTATGAAGCAGAATTATTATAAGTTGAATCTTGATTGTATGGTCATCCTTGGCGGTAACGGCACGCATAAAACGGCGAATCTCTTAAGAAGTGAGGGATTGAACATTGTTACCCTTCCCAAGACCATTGATAACGATTTGTACGGCACGGATATGACGTTCGGATTTCAGAGTGCCGTGGATATTGCAACGAACTGCATTGACTGTATCCACACGACGGCCGCTTCGCACGGCAGAGTTTTTATTGTTGAAGTGATGGGACATAAGGTTGGTTGGCTGACATTGAATGCAGGAATTGCCAGTGGTGCGGACATCATTTTGATTCCCGAAATCCCCTACGACATTAAGAAGATTGTGGATGCTATTGAGAATCGCAAGAAACGAGGCAGCCAGTTTACGATTCTTGCAGTCGCGGAAGGTGCAATTTCAAAGGAAGATGCGCGACTTTCCAAAAAAGAACTGCAAAAGAAGTTAAGAGAATATAAGTACCCGAGTGTATCGTATGAACTTGCGGCGCAGATTCAGGAAATGACCGGGGAAGAAGTTCGTGTGACCGTGCCGGGACATACACAGCGTGGGGGAAGCCCCTGTCCGTATGATCGCGTCTTTGCATCGCGTCTTGGTTCCGAGGCGGCGAAATTGGTACTAAACGGCGAGTACGGTTTTATGGTTGGTTATAAAAATCGAGAAATTGTGAAAGTTCCGCTTGAGGAAGTGGCGGGTAAGCTAAAAATGGTTTCACCTGACGCGACAATTGTCAAAGAAGCGAAACTACTCGGTATCAGTTTTGGTGATTAAGGAGCAGATATGTCATACACAGCGCTTTATCGTAAATTCCGTCCGGCCTCTTTTCCTGAGGTCAAGGGTCAGGATGCGGTAGTTACGACATTAAGGAATCAAATAAAAGCAGAGAGGGTGGGCCATGCCTATCTTTTTTGCGGAACGCGCGGTACCGGCAAAACCTCTGTTGCCAAGTTGTTTGCCAAAGCGGTCAATTGTGAGCATCCGGTGGACGGAAGTCCTTGCGGAGAGTGCCGGACGTGTAAAAATATTGCTGCCGGTGTCAGCATGAATGTGATAGAGATTGATGCCGCGTCCAACAACTCGGTTGACAATATCCGTGATATCGTGGAAGAAGTTACTTATTCACCGACGGAAGGCAGATACAAGGTTTATATCATCGATGAGGTGCATATGTTATCCATATCGGCATTCAACGCATTATTGAAAACGTTGGAAGAACCGCCTTCTTATGTTATATTTATTTTAGCCACGACGGAGTCGCATAAAATACCGATTACGATTCTCTCAAGATGTCAGCGGTATGATTTTAAACGAATCGGAATTGATACCATTGCAGACCGGTTGACAGAGCTAAAAGAAATAGAGCAGATTTCGATTGAGGATAAGGCCGTTCGCTATATTGCACGTATGGCTGACGGTTCGATGCGTGATGCATTAAGCCTTTTGGACCAGTGTATTGCGTTTCACTATGGTGAGACATTGACATATGAGAAAGCACTTGATGTGTTGGGTGCGGTGGATGCGAAGGTTTTTACGGAATTGTTGGATCATGTCCTGGATGAGGATGTCATCGGTGCGATTCATACCATTGAAGATGTGGTAATGCAGGGACGTGAATTAACGCAATTTGTAACGGAATTCACGTGGTATCTGCGGAATCTGATGCTGGTGGCAACATCCGAGAATGCTGAGGAGGCATTGGAAATTTCTGCCGACACTTATCGGAGCTTGCAGGAAGAAGCGAAGCGTATGGAATTGAACACGATTCTTCGCTATATCCGTATTTTTGCGGAGTTGTCCGAGCAGATGCGTTATTCTGCACAGAAGCGAATTCTGTTGGAAGTTGCGGTAATCAAACTTTGCCGTCCGCAGATGGAGAAAGATAAAAATACCGTCATCGAGCGTGTGCGTGTCTTGGAAAAGAAAGTTGAGAACGGTGTTGTGGCGGTTGTCAAGGAAGGGCAGACTTCCGGGATGATGACCGGCAGCGAGTCGACACCTATTGTGCGCCCGAAACTTCCGTCTGCCATTCCGGAGGAAATAACGAGGATTGTATCGAATTGGGCGGCGCTGACGGATGCCATGGGGCAGCCGACCAAGAGTTATTTGGCCAAGGTGCGCGTCAGCCTTGGAGAAGACAATCGACTTTTATTGGTAACGCAGGACTTCCTTGGAGAAGAGTATCTCAAAAGACCGGAAAATCTTGCGATTATTGAACGTGAGTTACAGGACTACATTAATAAAGAAGTTAAGATAGAAGTTCGCAAAGTTACGGACGGCAGGGACTTTGAGGATGAGTATGTGGATATTTTAGCCGAGTTCGGTATGCCGGTTCAGGTAGAGGAGTCAGAGGAACCGTAAGGCGCAAACCGGTTGTTTAGACCGGAAACATTGGGAAAACAGAGCGTTCAACGCTATGTAATAAAGAAATCGGAGGAATCAACAATGGCAAAACGCGGAGGATTTCCGGGTGGCGGAATGCCCGGCAATATGAACAATCTGATGAAGCAGGCACAGAGAATGCAACGTCAGATGGAAGAAAGCCAGAAAGAAATGGAAACGAAGGAGTTTACCGCTAATGCGGGCGGCGGCGCGGTATCGGTTACAATCACCGGCAAGCGTGAAGTAACCAAGATCGTACTCGAACCGGAAGTGGTGGATCCCGATGATATCGAGATGTTGCAGGATTCTATCATTGCTGCAACCAATGAGGCACTTCGTATGGTGGAAGAAGCAAACAACGAAACCATGAATAAGATGACCGGCGGCATGAATATGGGAGGATTACCGTTCTAATGGAGCTATACAGCGGGTATATCGGCAAACTAATCGGCGAGTTGGAGAAACTTCCGGGTATCGGAACGAAGTCTGCACAGCGGATGGCTTTTTATATTATCAATTTGCCGCAGGATCGCGTGGAGCGATT
The DNA here is from genome assembly GCA_964389005.1 of uncultured Lachnospiraceae bacterium. GTDB lineage: Bacteria > Bacillota > Clostridia > Lachnospirales > Lachnospiraceae > CAYMCV01. The sequence goes on from CAYMCV010000123.1 coordinate 4,963, forward strand.
GACGGATACAATTCGTGACGCCAAAGCAAACATCCATTATTGTAAGGAGTGCTTTACGTTGACGGATCGTGAGTTATGTCCTGTATGTGCCAATGCAGCGCGTTCGCGCAAAACAATTATGGTTGTAGAGAACTCACGCGATTTGGCTGCATATGAAAAAACAGGCAAGTACGAGGGTGTATATCACGTGCTTCACGGCGCGATTTCCCCGATGATCGGAATCGGGCCGAACGACATTAAGTTAAAAGAATTGATTTCCCGCTTGGAGGGTGATGTCGAGGAAGTAATTATTGCGACAAACTCCAGTCTGGAGGGTGAGACAACCGCAATGTATATCAGCAAGTTAATCAAACCGACAGGAATCAGGGTGACAAGAATCGCGAGTGGTGTTCCCGTCGGAGGAGACTTGGAATACATTGACGAGGTTACATTGTTGCGTGCGCTGGAGGGAAGGATAGAACTATAGGAATCAACACACAGAAAGGAAGAAGGAAAGATGGCAGTATCTACAAGCCCGTTCGGCGTGGCAAAAAACGGAGAACAGATTACAATGTATTCCATTGAGAATGCAAACGGAACCGTGGCACGCGTAATGAATTACGGTGCAATATTGGTTAAATTATTGGTAAAAGACAAAGAAGGAAATCGTAGAGATGTCGTATTGGGATATGATACGGTTGAGGAGTATATTGCCGATGGAAATTGTTTCGGTGCGACAATCGGTCCCATCGCAAACAGAACCAAGGGGGCAACTTTTACAATTGACGGTGAAAAATATCAGTTGGAAGTCAACGACAATGACAACAATCTTCATTCCAGTTATGTAACGGGATTTCATAAGCGCGTTTGGAATGCGGAAATAAAGGATAACAGTGTGATTTTTAGCTTAAAAAAGACAGACATGGATTTGGGGCATCCGGGGAATATGGATGTTACGGTTACTTATACTTTGACGGATGAGGACGCATTGGAGATTTCCTACTTTGCGACGAGTGACCGGAAAACAATGATTAATATGACGAATCACTCGTATTTCAATCTGGCAGGACATGATGCGGCACCGATTTATGACGAGAGCCTGTGGATGAAGGCGGCGAAGTACACGCCGGTCGTAAAAGGTGCGATTCCGACAGGTGAAATTGCTGCGGTTCGCGCGACACCGATGGATTTTACCGTGGCAAAAAAAGTCGGAAAAGAGATTGATACGGATTTCGAGCAGTTACAGTTGGTGTTGGGATATGACCACAACTTCGTGATTGATGATTGGACGAAGGAACTGAAACTGATTGCGACGGTGAAGGATGAAGAAAGCGGCATTGTAATGGATACCTATACGGATTTGCCGGGTGTTCAGTTCTATGCGGGAAATTGCATCTCGAAGTGTCAGGGAAAGGGCGGAGCGCAGTACGGACCGCGTCAGGGCTTGTGCCTTGAGACACAGTTCTACCCGAATTCCGTGAATCAAGAAGGATTTCCTTGCCCGCTGTATGGACCGGAACATCCATACAAAACGACAACCGTCTACAAATTCAGAACCTGATACATGGGGACGTGATACATGGGGACGGGGCAAGTGTACCAATGAGATAGTTTATAAGGAAAGTCGAAAGGGAAACACCTTTTGACTTTCCTTTTTTGTTGCGTAGGAAGACTTTTTCGGGATAAAAATTCTACATCTTGCATTGACAATTGATTTTTCCTTTGATACCATAAAAGTACATTTCTGGGAACATTCAAAAACCGTTTCGGTCGTAATCCCCCTGGAAAAACAACTAAATAGGG
>CAYMCV010000124.1:0-623 GCA_964389005.1 uncultured Lachnospiraceae bacterium
CGATTTGTTTTGCGTTGGTTCCGGCAGTTCCCGTCGTTGCATTGGGTCCGGATGCGCTCTGTGTCGTTTGATACATGAGTTCTCCGAATGTAATGGATTGAGATTTGTATGCAGTTGTATTAACGTTTGCGATGTTATTACCGATAACATCCATTTTAATCTGATGTGTCTTCAGTCCGGCTACGCCGGAATACAATGCTCTCATCATAATATTTGACCTCCTATAACCGATTTGGTTATTGACGTTCGTTTCCTCTGTCATTCGGAAACGCTAGCCCCCGTCAGGTCCGGCTATGCGATTACCGCTCCGTCAATATTGGTAAAAACGTTTTCTGTAGTGTCTGTTGCATCCATCGCTGTGATAACCGTTCCGTTCGGAATGTTCACAATAAATGCAAGTTGATCAACCAAAACCAATGACTCTTGTATTCCTTTCTCTCCTGCTTTCTGTGTCCCCTGTGTCAAGCGTTCCAATTGTTCTCCCGAAAGTTCGATATTTCGGTCTGACAATCTTCCCGTAGCGTGTTTGGAAAACTTTAGTTCCGTTCCGCTTTTTCCCAACCGGGAATTGAGTATCTCCTGAAACGACAAGCCCTCGTAATTGTTTGCGTTTCTCTGTGTCT
>CAYMCV010000124.1:633-6702 GCA_964389005.1 uncultured Lachnospiraceae bacterium
AGAAATTGATCTTGTATCTGCAGCGGAGAAAGATATTGATTCGTCTGTACTTTCATATCTGACCCTCCATGCATGTTTACGGCTGTTCTGTTCCTTGATTGCCTTCCGCTTCCTGCGCTTTCTTTTCTGCTGCTTCCTTTTCCGCCGCTTCTTTTTCAGCTGCTTTTTCGGCCGCATCAATCAATTCCGCCATTGCATTTACATACTTCTCAATGGTCTTTTGCGTCGTTTCGTCAACAAACGATTGTTGATATGTATTCATTCCGCTATACAGATTGTACATATCGACTACATTCGTCCCGTCCGAAAGTGTTAAACTGTCGGCCGACGGCAAATTTTTCAGAATTGCTTTGATCTTGGTAATGATTTCATTCGCCGCAACAAATTCTTCATTCTGTATTTCTCTGACATTGTCCACGGAGTATAGTGAATCGCCGATGGAAACATAAGCCTTTCCAGATTCATATGCGACTGAATCTACGATTCCCATGACTTCCGTCGTCTTGCCTGTCGTCGCATTCGTACTTGATGCGATTACCGTCTTGCCGACAAGTCCGGATGCTCTGGACAATTCCATGGAAGAACTCATATTCTGCATTTCTTCAAGTTCCGAGAATGTTGCGTACTGTGAAACATATTCCGTATTTGAAGTCGGTTCCAAAGGATCCTGATACTTCATCTGTGCTACCAACAACTGTAGAAATGCATCTTTATCCATGCCGTTTGCCGTTGCACTGCCTTTTGCCTGAGATTTCGTTTGCGATGTGTCCGTTACCAATTTCCCGTCCACATACTGTGCCATCAAACTCATTGACATCTCTCCTTTCCTTTATACGATGTAATCCACCGTATTTCCGTTTGCAACCATAATATCAGCTTCCAGTTGCTCCTCTTGTGTCAGTTCCGATAAGTCCGGATCCTCCAGAAGATTGATTCTTCTTCCGCCGGTTTTTCTGACCCCGGGTGACTCTTTCTCTTTTTCTGCATTGCTTTGCTCGCCGCCGCTTTCAAATCCACGTTCGCGAACCGAGACTTCCACGGATTCCACTTTGAATCCTTGTTGCTCAAAGTTCTCACGTAATTGAATCATCTGTCCTTCCAAAGCTGCTTTGACCGTTTCGTTCTCCGCGGTAAATTGTGCGGAAATTTTTCCATCCTTTGCAACAAGTTGGATATGCAGTGTTCCGAGATTTTCCGGTGTGAGTTGCATTTCAACCGATGATACGCCAGGTTTGACATGTACTTTGATGTAGTCTGTGATTTGTCTAAAAATTGCTTCCGTTTCTGCCGATTGTGTTCTGACCTCTGAAATTGTACCTTCTGCATTCACTCCGACTTGTTCTGTAATCACCATTGTCTGTGTCTGATACGTTTGTTTTGAATCCGTATTGCGATGATTCTCTTGACTTTCATCTTCGTTCTGCGTAGCCTCGCCGCCATTCTTGTTGACTATGTCGGTCATTCCTTTCGTCTGTGCTGTTTCAGTTTCGGTTTCATCTGTCAAAATCGATTGCTCACCAGCCTGTGACTTCTCTGATTGCGACAATTCTTCTTTGGTAACAAGTACTTGCACGCCATCCTGTGATTCCGTCGTTTGTTCACTTCCGCTTTGTCTCGATATTGCCTGCAACTCTTCCTTTGGTACGTTGAGCGCATCACTCAATTGGGTTACGACTTCAGATACAAAATTCTCCGTTTCTTTCACAGATGCATAAAAATCTTCGTCTGTAACCAGCTTCATCGCATCGCCATCCGCAGAAATTGCAACAGCCAGTTCTTTCATCTGCGTTGCGTCAAGCAAATCTGTTTCCGTCATACCAATCTGTTTCATCACATCTTGAAGTTCTTCCGGTGAAATTTCAAATTCTTCCGAAACCCTCGTAACGATTGCTTGAATTGCACTTTGCAGCGTTTCTGAGATTTCTTCCAATTCTTCTTCCGATAAATCCTTTAATTGGTTGAAATCTTCATCTTCTGTTCCCGTAACTTGCTCCGAAACTTTGTTGGGTCGTTCACTTTGTTCGAAAGCAGACATATCATGCGTTTCTTCCGACTTTGTTTTACCGCCCGCCTCGAATTTTGTGACAATTTCTTTGTTTGGTTCTTCGCCGACGCCGTCCAACAGTTGTTGAAACTCATTTGTCCGCTCTTTTGATTGCGGCAAATTTGTACTTGGATAACTCAACAGATAACTGCTTAAATCCGTTACCGGTGCACCAGTCATTTTAACGCCTCCTTCCATATGAATTTTTCAAGGTTCCAATCTATAACTTTTCCGTAGATTACCGGAAATGCTACCAATATATTTATCGGCTGTCCCGTACGATATATTAAGAGTCAGGCTCCATTATTTTTGTCAGCCGTGCCGCTACCGATGCGTCCATAACACCTAGTATTTTGCCTCTTTCATCCGCTTCCATGGCGTTAAGAATTTTGGCAGCCAATTCCAAATTGTCAGTCATTTTCTCAAAAATTGCCGCCGCCTCTTTTGGTTTCATCTCTGAATACGCCTGCGCATATTCCTCCACTTCTTTGGAATATACTTCGTCTCCCACAACTTCCTTATAGAGATACTGTGCGGTTTCCGGATCCATTTCTTCATAATACTTTCGATATTCTTCCGCACCGGGACCTTTTTGGGCATAAACTACTTCCTCGAAAAACTCCGTTTTCACACGCTGAAACTCCACCTGATTGTCCTCAAAGGTTTTGAGACGTTCAACTTCGGCTTTTAATGTATTGATTTCACTCTCATACGTCTGATTCAACGCCTGTTCTTTTCCGAGTTCCACTTCCAACACACGTACCTGTTCCACAGCGTCCTTCAAACTGTTGTAACCGTAATAAACCTCCTCGTCATCCGTTTCCGTCACGCTGTCCTTCGGCAGAATTTTGTTTAGTACCGGAATGTCTTTCAGAATCGGTGCCGCAAGTGAAGTACCAAATCCGCCAAGATCCAATTTGATTACCAGGGCAAGAATTCCAAGCCAAATCAAGACGATAAAAAGTGTAACAAAAAAGACCGAAACCATGCTTCCCGCAGAATCGTTGTCCAGTTCCGCTTCGCGCTCCGACAGTTCTTTTTTTCGTTCTGATGCTTGTTTCTTCTGTTGTCGTTGTTCGGATTTAAGTCTTTTCTTTTCTTCCTCAATCTTACGCTTCTGTTCTTTGGCCTGTGCCGCTTCCCGCTGCGCTTCTTTGTCCGCCATAATCAGCTCTGCTCCTCGTCAGTTCTGTGAAATCGATAATTTGTGAGTTCATCGATTTCTCCCATTTCTTTTCGGTTTTCATCATTTACAAATGTCTCAAATGCACTTTCTCGCAATTTCTCTTGCGTTTTTGTCTCGGTTCGCGCATCCAGCATTATCTTTCTTGCGTTTTCTGCATTTTTTCGTGCAATTTCAACTTTCTTTTCCTGTTGTGCGCAGAATTCTCCAAGTAGTTCGATTGCTTCCTTATTCTCAATGATTTCACGTACATTGAGTGCATTATGACGTAACCTCGCTCCCAATGCTTCGTATTCGCTTTTTCGAAGATACAATCTCTGAAGTTCATCCTCGGCATCCAAAAACTGTCTTTGTGCCACCGCAAAGTTCTCCTTTGCCTGGTCCTCTAACTTCCTTTTGATTTCGAGAATGCTTTGCATACGATAACGAAAAACTGCCATAATACCGCTACCTCACCGCCTCAATCATCAGTTCCACTGCATCTTCAAGTGAAAATTTTTCTTCGACTTCCTGCATCAAAAATGCATTCACCTTATCAATTTTGGCAATGGCCTCATCAATTCCGGCATTGCTACCTTTTTTGTATGCACCGATATTTATCAAATCTTCTGCCTCTGCATAGGTCGCTAAAATTGATTTCATTTTGCCTGCGGCATTCTTATGTTCACGTGTGGCAATCGAACTCATGCATCTGGAAATCGATTGTAATACATCAATGGCCGGATAATGATTCTTGTGCGCCAATTTGCGATTCAACATAATATGTCCGTCTAAAATGGAGCGTGCCGTATCCGTAATCGGCTCGTTAAAATCATCCCCGTCCACCAATACCGTATACAGTCCTGTGATTGACCCTTTTTCATTGTTTCCGGCTCGTTCCAACAACTTCGGCATTTCGGAATATACGCTCGGCGGATAGCCTCTGGTTACCGGCGGTTCTCCGCTTGCCAAGCCGATTTCACGTTGTGCCATGGAGAAACGTGTCAACGAATCCATCATTAAAAGAACATCCTTGCCGCAATCACGAAAGTATTCCGCAATTGCAGTGGCAGTTTTTGCTGCCTTATTTCGTTCCAATGCGGGTTTGTCCGAAGTGGAAACCACGACAATTGAACGTTTCATTCCTTCTTCGCCCAAATCCCGTTCGATAAATTCACGCACTTCTCTGCCTCGCTCCCCAATCAGTGCAATGACATTGATATCTGCTTTGGTATTTCTCGCAAACATGCCCATGAGCGTTGATTTGCCGACACCCGAACCTGCAAAAATTCCGATTCTCTGCCCTTTTCCGACGGTGATTAACCCATCGACCGCCTTCACGCCAAGCGGAAGTTCCTCCGAAATAATTTCTCTGCTCATCGGATCCGGCGACATTGCATCAATCGGATAAAGTATGCCGATATTCTCACTATCATTTGACAAAGGTCGTCCAAGTCCGTCTAAAACCTGTCCAAGCAAAAAATCACCGACGCAGACGCTGAGCGGCCGCTCCTCATTCTCAACAAGGCAACCCAAACCGATTCCCTCCATCGACTCGTAGGGCATTAAGAGCGTCTTGCCGTCTCGAAACCCAACGACCTCCGCCATGATGTACTTTTCTCGTTCTTCTGCCGTATATATTTTGCACAAATCACCCAATTTGGCATCAGGACCCGCAGACTCCACCGTTAACCCGACAACGTTGATAACTTTGCCGAGTTTTTTGACAAAACTATGTGCTTTTACTTTCTCATATTTGTCGAAATCAATCATTCCCATAACTCAGCAATCTCAATTCTTTGTTCAGACGTTCCATCTGGGTACCAAGTCCGCAATCGAAGATTCCTCCGTTTGTTTCAATCATACAATGCCCTTTCGCAAGCGAAAAATCTTCGATAATTTCTATCATATCGGAGCCGACACCGGTTCCTTGTAACAGTTCCTTTTTTTTCATGCTGACATACGCATAATCATCTTTCGAAACATGGATTAAGTAATTCTTTCCTGCCTCAATGTTTCCCATCGCCTGATTGATCAAGTGAACAACCAAACCGCGATATTCATCTAATTGTACTTCAAAAATATGCTCATAAATACCGGTAATGACATCTACAAACTTGGGTTCCAACTCATCGCTTTTGCGTCTGAAATCTTCTTCCATCAAACGCATGCGTTCATTCAGTTCCCGTTCTTTCTCTTCAATCTCGTGTAAGGCTTCCGTTCTGCCGCATAAGTATCCTTCTTCTTTCGCTTTTGCCAAAATCACTTCCGCATCAGCCCGCGCTTTTGCCAATATATTTTCTGCTTCCGCCGTCGCTTCTGCTTTCATACGTTGAAGCCTAGCTTCTTCTTCCTGATTTTTATCTTTTGCACTACCGGTTCGATTCTGGATGGGACTCCCGCTTTCAGCCGATTTCATTCCATCATCCTCTCCCAGCAATACCTCAACCTGTTGTGCATCAATTCCTTCCAGAAAAGCATCGGTAAAGTCGTCAACCGCATCCTCCTTCAACAATTCCGCAAGGCGCTCCAATTTCTGAGACACCAAATCATTACTGTTGATGACCCGAACCTCTTCTTCCCTGATTACGTTTCCGGCTTTGATAAAATTACTAGACAACGATCTCGTCACCTCCGCCTCTGGAAATCACAATTTCACCCGAATCTTCGAGTTTTCGAATGGTATTGACAATCTTCTGCTGTGCTTCTTCGACATCTTTCATTCGAACAGGTCCCATGAATTCCATATCTTCACGTATCATGACAGCCAATCGCTTGGACATATTGTTAAAGATTGCATTCTGAACTTCTTCATTGGACCCTTTCATTGCAATTGCCAAATCGTTATTATCGACGTCACGCA
>CAYMCV010000125.1:0-6613 GCA_964389005.1 uncultured Lachnospiraceae bacterium
GAATACAAAAACTGCGTTTCGAATTACAAAGTGGCATCTCGTGTTACTATTGAGTCCAAGCATACTATATTGTTTGCAATATGTCAAGTATATTTTGCAAATTATTTTATATATTTTTCATTGTGCGCGTAATTCATTGCATTTTGTACGTTTTTAACCGTATTAAGCCTTCGGTTTTGCGCCACTTTTGACCTATTCTTACTATATATTATTATTTTTTTGCAATCTCCAAGATAAAAAGTGTTTTTTACATTTTTTACATTTACTGTATAATTATAAGGAAAAGTGTTGACATTTGAATTCATTTTGATTATTGTATTACTGTTCATAAAAATGAATCGGTTACTGTTCACGATATAAAATCACAAGAAAGGAGGTATCCCATGTTTTGCGCAATTAATATCAATCACTTTAATCTACATTTATTTATGAAAGAAAACAATGGTGTTTTACCTCCGGTACAATTTGATTTGCATTGATGGCAATGACGAATTCGCGTATTGCTTTATAGATGCATTTGATATGTAATTGTCTGCGACCATGGTAAATACCATGGTCTATTTTTATCCCATTTATGGAATGATGCAATCATCAGAACTGTCGATGATTTGGCATCCAAGGAGGTTTGAAATGAAAAAATTATCATCTTATATTGTAAAACATACATTTGGATATCTTTTGGTACTGATTGCGCTGATTGTCAGTGTCTCGCTTGACATGATTTCCCCGCTGATTTCCAAGAAGTTGGTGGATGATGTCATTATTGGCGGTGCGATGGAGTTACTCATGCCGCTGTTGGGCGGATTTCTAATCATCGGTGTAGGCAGATTTGTTTTTGAATATGTCAAAGAATTCACCTGTGATTTCTGCGGTTCCGCCATTGCATGCGAAATGCGAAAAGATTTATTCCGTCACATGCAGGGTTTGTCCGCCAATTTTTATGACAAATACAATACCGGTGAGCTCATGGCGCGTGTCAAAGATGACATCGACCGCATATGGGAGGCGTTATCCTTTGTTACCATGCTGCTTCTGCAGGTGTTCTTACATACCGGAATTGTTTTATATTGCATGTTCAAATTAAATGTTAAAATGGCAATAATTCCCAGCGTTTGTATGTTGGCTTCCGGTGTTGTAGCCATATACATGGAACAAAAGTTAGGCGGTCTCTATGGTCAAATCAGTGAAGAAAATGCAGTGCTTAACACGGTTGCGAGCGAGAATCTCTCCGGTATTCGAACCGTCAAAGCATTTGCACGCGAGAAATTTGAGATTGAGAAGTTTTTTAACCATAATAAGCGCTACCATGAACTGAACTTAGAGCAATCGAAGGTTTTTGTACGTATTTATCCGTTCTTTCAGGTGGTTTACCGCTTTATTCCGATTGCTACACTTGTCTTGGGCGGTATTCTGGTTATCAAAAAAGAAATTACGCTTGGGACGCTGACCGCTTTCTTTGCATACTCAACCAATATCGTATGGCCGATGGAAATGCTCGGATGGTTGACAAACTGCTTTTCGGCAGCATGCGCTTCTTATAAGAAATTACAGATCATCAACAAAGAGAAGCCCGTCATTGTACAACCGGAAATCATTAAATCTCCGGAAAAAGTCGGTGGCGAAATCTGTTTTTCACATGTTGATTTCTGTAAAGAAGACAAACATCCGATTTTGTCGGATATCACATTTACGCTTCCGAAAGGTCACACCCTGGGAATTATGGGTGCCACGGGTGCCGGTAAGACCTCCATCATCTACCTTTTACAGCGGCTTTATGATGTGTCGGACGGCTCGGTTTCGGTTGATGGCGTGGATGTACGCGACTGGGATTTGTCAAATCTTCGAAGCAATATTTCGGTTGTTATGCAGGATGTTTTCCTATTCTCAGATACCATCAGCGACAACATTAAACTCGGAAAACAGAGTATTGTTACAAACGCTATGGTAGAGAATGCGTCGAAAAAGGCGATGGCAAGCGAGTTCATCGAAAATCTTGACGATCGTTATGAGACTGTCATCGGTGAACGCGGCATCGGTCTTTCGGGCGGACAGAAGCAACGAATCAGTATTGCAAGAGCCATTGCAAAAAAGAATCCCATATTGGTGCTGGATGATTCCACTTCCGCACTGGATATGGAGACAGAATATATGATACAGAAGTCCTTGGAGCAGATGACGGATACCACCAAAATCATCATTGCTCATCGAATCAGTGCGGTACGTAATGCAAATGAAATTCTTTTCCTCGATAACGGTAAAATTGCCGAAGCCGGAACGCATGACGAATTGATGGAAAAGAAGGGGCTCTACTACGAGACATATGTCTCACAGTACGGTGTCCCGGATGCGACTACCACTGCATCATCAACAACCGCACACGTTACAACGAAACAAACGGAGGTAAGTCATGCCTATTAATTCATTTAAACAAGATGAGAAAACAGTATCGGTAAACGGCTATAAGACGCTGTTGCGGCTGTTTTCCTATCTGCTCAATTACAAGAAACAAATAATTATAGTAACGCTGATTATGCTTTTTTGCGTCGGCGTAAGCCTTTTAAATCCTATATTTTTTGAGTCGGCCATCGATGATTACATTTCAAAATCAGACATCCCGGGGCTCCTAAAACTGCTCGGTATCGCAAGCGTTTTAAATATTGCCTGCATATTCCTGATTCGTTATCGAATGCTGGTTATGGCGGATGTTTGCAATGACTTACTCCAAAAAATACGCCAGAATCTCTACATACATATTCAAGGGTTGGATTTTACTTTTTTTGATAATCGCCCTACCGGTAAAATTTTGGCGCGTGTCATCGGCGATATCAACTCACTGAAAGATGTGCTGACCAACAGTGTCACGACGCTAATCCCGGATTTGCTGACGGTAATTGCGGTATTGGTTATCATGTTTACGAAGAACTATAAACTTGCGGCGGCTTCACTCATCAGTTTGCCTTTTATGATGGGGGCACTATGGTTCATACAGGTGCGCTCTCATAAGCGTTGGCAGGTAAACAAGAACAAAACCTCGAATCTGACTGCTTTTATCCATGAGGATTTCAGTGGAATCAAGATTATCCAGAGTTTCTCCGCCGAGAAAGAAACGGACGAGACCTTTCATCGATTGGTCAAGGAGCAACGCGCTTCATTCTTGAAAGCAGTTCGTTTGAATGACGCTTTTTACGGTGTGGTTGATTTATCCTGGGGTGTCGGAACCTGTGTGCTTTATTACTTTGCAATCAAGGTTCTGGGCATTGAGACGGTCAGCGTCGGAACTCTTCTGGCGTTCGGTACATACATCGGAATGTTCTGGCAACCGATTATGAACTTAAGTAACTACTACAATCAATTGATTACCAATATCTCGGGTGCGGAGCGTATCTTTGAAATTCTGGATACCGAGTCTAAGATTCAAGACGCCCCGAATGCCATTGCTCTGCCACCCATTCAGGGAAGTGTCAGGTTTTCCGACGTTTCCTTCTCTTACAACGGCGAGGGCAATGTATTGAATCATGTCAGTTTTTCCGTGAAGCCGGGAGAAAGCATTGCGTTGGTAGGCTCCACCGGAGCCGGAAAGACAACCATCGTTAATCTTTTATCCAGATTCTACGAGGCAACGGACGGCATGATTTATATTGATGATTATGCCATCAAAGATGTGACTTTGGATAGTCTGCGTACACAGATGGGTGTCATGACACAGGACAATTTTCTGTTCTCCGGCACGGTCAGCGACAATATTCGTTACGGTCGGCTGGATGCAACGCAGGAAGAAATCGAAGCGGCTGCGAAGGCAGTCAATGCACATGAATTCATTATGCGTATGGATAAGGGATATGATACCGAACTCGGCGAGCGCGGCGGTTCGTTGTCCGTCGGGCAGAAACAGTTGCTTGCTTTTGCAAGAACCATGCTGTCGCAACCCAAGATACTGATACTGGACGAAGCAACTTCCAGTATCGATACGCAAACCGAACTGCTGGTACAGAAAGGAATTGAGACTTTGTTGCAAGGAAGGACTTCCTTCATCATTGCACATCGACTCTCCACCATTCAAAAGGCGGATCGAATCTTCGTCATTGAAGACGGTCAAATTCTCGAGGAAGGGAATTCCGAACAATTACTTGCCAAACGCGGTATTTACTACGACCTGTATATGGCACAATTTAAGGGGCTGTAAAGCCCCTTTTATCTTATCTGTGCGATTACGCAATGATGATTTGATATATCGCCTCTGCCAACGCACGATGTCCTTCCGGCATCAGATGCAGAGCGTCTGGTTCTCCGGGGCAAGCGACTTTTGCGGCATCCAGAAACAGACATCCCGTGCGCTTTGCCACCTGTTCATACCAAAAAGCAAGTTCCTTCGAGCGCCCAACCGCTGTCTTTCCGTCAAAAAAGTTCCCGAAATATCCGTTTTCTATCGTTTCGCCCAAATGAATCGGAGAAACAAGAAGAATCTCTGTCTTCTGACCGGCAACAGCAAGTCTGCCTTTTGCCTGCTCAATCATAGAGAGCATTGCGCCCGCGATGTCACCTGCCGGCAAAGAAAATTTCATTTTTAGATCATTGGTTCCGAGCATAATGATTAAAGCATCCAACGGTATATGTGATTCAATCATCGGTAAAAGATAATCCATTCCGCACTTGGTTCCGCCCTCCCACGGATCCTTACAGGCAATCGTTCGACCATTCTGTCCTTCTTCAATGACACAGTAGTTCTCTCCCAATTTCTCCTGCAGCACGGCCGGCCACCTGGTATGTTCGTCATAACGTGAACTGTCCGCCGGATTGTATCCCCACGTGTTGGAATCCCCAAAACACAAAATTCTCTTTTTCATATGTTCCTCCAAATTCAGGTTTATTTTTAGCCAATCTACACTATGAGTATAGTCATTTCTCCGAATGGTTTCAATAATTACATTAAAAAATAAAGATAGAACTTGTAATTTTACGCATATCATTATATATTGATATAGGTGTGCTTTATCGCGGTAACGCGTCATTGGAAAACACATTGACTAACAACACGGAGGAAGAAATTATGGAAAGAAGAATTGGCACTGTTTCAAGAGGTATTCGCTGTCCGATTATCAGAGAAGGCGACAATCTCGTTACAATTGCAGTTGATAATGTCCTTGCTGCCGCAGAAAGCGAAGGATTTGAGTTAAGAGACCGCGATGTCATCGCTTTGACGGAATCCATTGTGGCGAGAGCACAAGGAAACTATGCAACCGTACAGGACATTGCCGCAGATGTCAAAGCCAAACTTGGCGGCGGTACTGTTGGTGTGATTTTTCCCATTTTGTCCAGAAACCGTTTTGCAATTAATTTAAAAGGAATTGCCATGGGATGTAAGAAAGTGGTTCTGATGTTAAGTTATCCCAGTGACGAAGTCGGCAATGCACTCATAACACTCGATCAACTTGACGAATCCGGTATCAATCCTTATTCGGATGTTCTTTCACTTGCACAATATCGCGCGTTATTCGGCGAGAACAAGCACGAATTTACAGGCGTCGACTATGTGCAGTATTATTCGGAAATCGTTACCAACGCAGGTGCCGAAGTTGATGTCATTTTCTCCAATCAGGCACGTTCTATTTTAGATTATACGGATTGCATCATCAACTGCGACATTCACACACGCGCTCGTACCAAGAGAATCTTGAAAGATGCGGGTGCCAAAGTGGTATGCGGTCTGGATGAAATCATGAACGCTCCCGTTAATCAAAGCGGTTACAATGAGAAATATGGCCTTCTCGGTTCTAATAAATCAACAGAAGATAAGATTAAGTTGTTCCCGAAAGAATGTCGGGAACTTGTATGCGACATTCAGTCTTTGATTCTTGAAAAAACAGGAAAGCATGTGGAAGTTATGGTTTACGGCGACGGTGCCTTTAAAGACCCGCAAGGTAAGATTTGGGAACTTGCCGACCCTGTTGTATCACCGGCTTACACCGACGGTCTCATCGGCACTCCCAATGAATTGAAGTTGAAATATCTTGCCGACAATGACTTTGCTTCGTTGAGCGGTGTTGCGTTAAAAGAGGCGATTTCGGCAAGTATTCGTTCCAAAGAGAGCAATCTGGTCGGCAACATGGCTTCTCAGGGAACCACCCCCAGACAGTTGACGGACTTGATTGGTTCGTTGTGTGACTTGACTTCGGGTTCCGGCGATAAGGGAACACCGATTATTCTGATTCAGGGTTATTTCGATAATTTTGCTACGGAATAGATTAGCGGCCGTGTACTGCTGTGCAGTCATCGGTGCAATGTCTTTCGAATTAGCGAATTAGCGAATTGCCTGATTACCGAATTACCTAGTCGAAGATGCTGAATGAGTGTTGCTAGACATTTTTAGTTGTATATTGTTTGTCCCGATGGGGCCCAAATTGAAGTTTTTTTGATTTTAGGCCCATCAAAAAACAGTTTTAGTAAATTGTACAGGGCCCAAAATCGTAATCTTATGATTTTAGGCCCCCTTTTTTTAACTAAAAATTATTTAAAGGGGCCTAATTCTATGATTTCGCGTTTTTAGGCCCCTGCGTCATTTTATAATGTACCCCATAGAGTGGACACGACGATTTAAAAGTTTGCACCAATTTTA
>CAYMCV010000126.1:0-324 GCA_964389005.1 uncultured Lachnospiraceae bacterium
AAAAGGGATTCCGTATGTATGGTATAATTTAGGCGGTGTTATAATGAACCTGTTATGTGCGGTAATCGGTACTGTGTTATACTTCTTTGTAAGCAAAGATGGGCTGCCCGGCACAGTTTTTATCTGTATGATAATCGTTGGAATCATATTGGCGTTGTTGAATGGACTTCCGCTCAAAACAGAATCGGTTAACAATGACGGTCACAATATTGTGGCCATTTCAAAGAACAAAGATTCGCTGCGTGCATGGTGGCTGATGATGAAAATCAACGAAGATGTGACATATGGCATCCGCTTGAAAGATATGCCGGATACGTGGTTTGA
>CAYMCV010000126.1:334-6554 GCA_964389005.1 uncultured Lachnospiraceae bacterium
TTGAAATTCCGGCAGAGAGCACATGGAAGAATGTTATGCAGGTTGACCTTGCTGTTTTCCATGCAAACAGATTATTGGATCAAGGAAAAATCGACGAATGTCGCGAATTGATTACACGTTTGTTTGATGCAGATACCGCAATGCAGGGCATCTATCGGTGGATGCTGGGAATGGATCTTGTTTATTGCGAACTGCTCGGAGAACAGAAAGCCGATATCATTGAGAATTTTAACAGTAAGGAATTGAAACAGTTACAAAGCAGTATGTCGAAATTTCCATCTGTCATTCGTACACAATACGCATATTATCTTTTGGCAAAAAAAGATGAGAAAGAAGCGAATTTGTATCGCTCAAAGTTTGATAAAATTGCTAAAAATTATCCGTATCGCGCAGAAATTGCTTCAGAGACGGAACTTATGGAGAAAGCGAAGCAATACATCGGTGCGATGAAAGAATAGAGAGAGGAGGCGGGAGTTTGCCGTTATACAATCATCTGAAAGAACAGAGGGCACGGTTGAACATCAATCAGCAGGAACTTGGCAAAATGGTAGGCGCAAGCAGACAGACCATAAGTTTGATTGAAAGAGGCGACTACTCGCCGTCCGTGACATTGGCAATCAAGATTGCAAAAGTATTTGAAGTGAATGTGGAAGACATATTCTGGTATGTGGAGGGAGAAGATGACAATGAAGCGTGAGGATGAAATACCAACTGACTTAAGTTCGCCGGAAGAACCGGACATGGAAGAATTGGAAAGAATCAAAGAAATTCAAAGCGAGGATTCAATGTCAAAGGGAAAGTTTGCGATTACTATGATACTTTCATGTATTCTTGGCGGAACACTTGGCGGCGGAATGATTCTGGTAAGCGCGTATATTGACAATAATGGCATTGATTTTGCTGATTTTTGGCGGCAATTTCAATTAGATTTGACAGTATACCTCAAATGGATCATGATGGCGATGGACGTCATTCTATTCTTGATTGCGTATGGTTTCTTTATCAAAGCAAAAAAAGTGTGGGCCATCAAAGAAGCGCGTGACGATAATTGGGACCGGACTGATGCACTTATCGGTAAAGCATTCTTAATATCGAATGTGCTGACGGTCGTCAATATCGTATTGTTTACGCTTTCGGCATATATGATTTCCAAAACTACGGTACCGTTATGGTTGTTTATGGTTTCATTGGTGTTCTTCGTGCTGACAATTGCAGGAGCATTTATGTTACAGCAAAAGAGTGTCAATCTGTTAAAAGAAATGAATCCCGAGAAAAAGTGCAGTACGTTTGATATGAAATTCGAGCAAAAATGGTATGAGAGTTGCGACGAAGCGGAGCGTAAAATTGCGGGAATTGCTTCACGTAAGACGCTAACGAAACTGCAATACATATATATGGCAATTATAGTTATTTTCTTCTTCCTCGGCTTCAGGTTTGAGTTCGGTATCTTCCCAATTCTCATGACCGGTATACTATGGATTGCAACTATTTTTATCTATCAATCGGAAGTGATAAAGGCCGAAAAGAACTTAAAAAATGAGTAACTCCCATTAGAATTCAATGTCATCCATTCTCGCATTGTAAAGTGAGAGGATCTGTTGTATACGTTCCGTAGGCGTCAATACATTGTTGAGTGAGATATCGTGATTCATGAAGTCAATGATTGACGCCATAAATTTGCTCATATCAGACTGAAGATAATACGGACGTTTCATCAATTCCGGTTGCGTATAGGTAAGATTGGTCGTGATAACTTTGTCAAAGTAGCACTTCTCGTAAGCCCTGTCAAACGCATCCAATCCGTTGGTAAACAGACCGTAAGTACAGCAGATAAAAACGCGCTTCGCGTTCATTTCCTTCAATTGTCTCGAGGTGTCAATCATACTGTCACCGGATGAAATAATGTCATCGATAACAATCACGTCCTTACCGTCGATATCATCTCCCAAAAATTCATGCGCGACAATCGGGTTACGACCGTTCACAATTTTTGTATAATCTCTACGTTTGTAAAACATACCGGTATCAACACCGAGTACACTCGAAAAATAGACGGCACGATCGAGTGCGCCTTCATCCGGGCTGATTACGATTGTATGTTCTTTATCGATAATCAAATCACTTTCGTTCTCAAGCAATGTTCTTACAAACTGATAATTAGGCGTAAAATTATCAAACCCACAGAGCGGCGCTGCATTCTGAACACGCGGATCATGTGCATCAAAGGTAATAAAATTGGATACGCCCATGGAACTTAATTCTTCCAAAGCATATGCACAGTCCAAAGATTCACGTCCGCTTCTTTTGTGCTGTCGTCCCTCATACATAAAAGGCATAATAACGTTGATTCTGTGCGCTTTTCCGGCCGCAGAAGCAATAACGCGCTTCAAATCCTGATAGTGATCATCAGGCGACATATGATTCACGAAACCACCGAACTGATAAGTCAGACTGTGATTACATACATCAACCAAAATAAACAAGTCTTTGCCTCGAACGGTTTCTTTCAACACGGCTTTTCCCTCACCGCTGCCGAATCTCGGGCATAAATATTCAAGTAAATAGTTATTTTCTATGTATCCGCGAAAAGCGGGGTCGTTACGGTGTATGTTTTTGATGGTTCTTCTAAAGTCGACAAGATAGTCGTTGACCTGATGACCGAGGCCTGTGGCTCCCGGCATAGCAATGATTTTGAGCGGTGCAACCGGCATCGCATTTTCCAATTCGTTCAGATTCGGCATGAGATACTCCATTCTTCTGTTAAAAATCGCTTTGACACTTATTTTTATATCATTCCGCTAGTGACACGTCAAGGAAAATCTTGTATTATGAGTATGGTGTGTTCATCTTACACGATGTAAACATGAGTGTTTGACGATTGAATGAAGATTCCAATCGGATACAATTTGAAACATCAACAACTTATATATGAGCACGGTTCTGCATCAATTCGGACACACTCTCGTTCGGTAATTTGCATAGCGGCACATAAGACAGTATAATACACTGTCTAAATGCCGATGCAAATTAACGGTCCGAATTGATTTGCAGAATCCGGGCTCATATCACAGCCCCCAGTTTCGCGCAAGTAAATATACACAAAAACTACACATAAGAATATGGAGCAATCATACATGAAACCGCAAGGCAAACTAATCAAAGAAATCGAGAAAAAAAGTGTCGCATCGGCATACGGAATCGAACAAGGTGACACACTGTTAAGTATCAACGGCACCGAAATACAGGATATTTTTGACTATCGTTATTTGATTCAAGACGAAGAACTGACGCTTGATTTTTATACAAAACAAGGAGAAACGATCAGTATAGAAATCGTGAAAGCATATGGAGAAGACTTAGGAATCGTGTTTGAGAACGGTCTGATGGACGAATATCGCTCGTGCTGCAATCAGTGTATTTTCTGCTTTATCGACCAGATGCCGCCCGGTATGCGTGAAACACTGTATTTCAAGGACGATGACACACGCCTTTCCTTTTTACAGGGAAATTATGTAACGTTGACGAATCTAACCGAAAAGGACATTGACAGAATCATTCGGTATCGGTTAGAGCCGATGAATATCTCATTTCAGACAATGAATCCTAAACTTCGTTGCGAAATGCTCAATAACCGTTTTGCCGGTGAAGCACTTAAGAAAGCAGAACGTTTGCGTGATGCCGGCATTACAATGAATGGGCAGATCGTCTTATGCAAAGGTGTCAATGACGGTGATGAACTGGAGTATTCCATCGAAAAGATGACGGAGTACATCCCATATTTGCAAAGCGTCAGCGTAGTTCCGGTCGGCTTGACAAAGTATCGAGAGAATCTCTATCCGCTGGAACCGTTTACGCAAGAAGATGCAAAGAAAGTACTGCAACTGATTCACAAATGGCAGATAATTTGTTATGAAAAGTACGATACACACTTTATCCATGCGGGTGATGAGTGGTATCTTTTAGCTAAGGAAGCATTTCCCGAAGCCGAGACATATGACGGATATTTGCAACTTGAGAACGGTGTCGGAATGATGCGTTCATTCATGGATGAATTTGATGAGACAATGGATGCTGTCTGCGACAGGAATAAGAAGAATCCGTTGTTTCATATGAAAATGAATCGAAAGCGAGAAGTGTCCGTTGCTACGGGAGTGTTGGCGTATCCGATGATTGCGTCATCTGCAAAGCGAATCGAAGAAATGTTTCCGAATATAACGATACATGTCCATGCCACCATAAATCATTTCTTCGGTGAGAAGATTACCGTTGCGGGGCTGATTACGGGACAAGATTTGGTGCAACAGTTGCAGGGGCAGAATTTAGGAGAATGCCTGTATCTTCCCGAATGTATGTTACGTTACGATGAAGACGTATTTCTTGATGATATGACGATAAAAGAAGCAGAATCTTCTTTACAAGTCAAAACAGATATTGTAAAATCAAGCGGGCAGGGATTTGTTTATTCTTTGCTGAAACTGTAATCATGAAGGATTCATTTAAAAGAACGGGAGTAAAAATGTCAGATAAAAAAAGACCGATTGTGGCGGTCGTCGGAAGACCGAATGTTGGGAAGTCAACATTGTTCAATGCCTTGGTCGGCGAGAGAATTTCAATTGTAAAGGATACACCGGGAATTACACGTGATAGAATTTATGCGGATATCAACTGGCTTAATCATAATTTTACGCTGATTGATACCGGAGGAATCGAACCGGACAGTCATGATATTATTTTGTCTCAGATGAGAGAGCAGGCTGAGATTGCGATTATGACGTCAGACGTCATACTTTTTATGACAGATGTCAAACAAGGTCTGGTTGAATCAGATGCGAAAGTCGCAGAGATGCTCAGAAGAAGTCACAAACCGGTTCTTTTGGTTGTAAATAAAGTGGATAGTTTTGAAAAGCATATGCCGGATGTTTACGAATTCTATAACTTGGGAATCGGAGAACCGATACCGATATCGGCCGCGAATCGACTTGGAATCGGCGAATTATTGGATGAAGTAGTGAAGCATTTTCCGGAAGACATACCGGAAGATGAAGAAGATGAACGTCCGAAGGTAGCAATTGTCGGGAAACCCAATGTCGGCAAGTCTTCCATCATTAATCGGTTGGTTGGCGAGAATCGTGTCATTGTTTCTGAGATTGCCGGAACAACAAGAGATGCCATTGATACGGAAGTGACGTATCAGGATAAACAATACGTATTGATTGACACCGCAGGTGTTCGAAAAAAGAACAAAATCAAAGAAGAACTGGAACATTTTATGATTGTGCGTACCGTCGGAGCAGTAGAACGTGCGGACGTTGTGGTACTGGTGATTGACGCGACGGAAGGTGTGACGGAGCAAGATGCGAAGATTGCCGGAATCGCACACGAACGTGGCAAAGGTGTCATTATCGCGGTCAATAAATGGGATGCTGTGGAGAAAGATGATAAGACAATCTATCGTTTTACGGAGAAAGTCAGAAACACACTTTCTTATATGCCGTATGCGGAACTTTTATTTGTATCGGCAAAGACCGGCCAACGACTTTCCAAATTGTTTGAGATGATTGATATGGTGATGGAGAATCATGCGTTACGCGTCGGCACCGGTGTCTTGAATGAAATTATGACAGAAGCAGTTGCATTACAGCAGCCGCCGACAGATAAGGGTAAGCGACTGAAACTATTCTATATTACACAGGTTGCGGTAAAACCGCCCACATTTGTCATATTTGTCAATGATAAAGAATTGATGCATTTCTCCTATACAAGATATATTGAGAATCGTATAAGAGATTCATTTGGTTTTCGCGGGACCCCGCTCAAATTTATAATCCGCGAGAGAAAGGAGCAGTAAGATGGTACGCTTGTATTGTCTTCTTGTGGGATATCTTTTCGGAATGATAGAAACCGCATATTTTTACGGTAAATATAAAGGCATTGACATTCGCGAACACGGCAGCGGAAATGCCGGAACCACCAATACGCTGCGCGTACTCGGTCGTAAGGCCGGTGCGATTGTGTTTGCGGGTGATGTGTTAAAATGCGCGATACCGGTCTTTGTTGTCTCGTTGATTTGCAGACAATTTTATCCGGAGATGATTTATTTGGTAAAAATTTATACTGCCGCAGGTGTAATCCTCGGACACGATTATCCTTTTTATCTCAAATTCAAGGGTGGCAAAGGAATTGCATGCCTTGTCGGTGCAATTTTATCGTTTCATATCGG
>CAYMCV010000127.1:0-5346 GCA_964389005.1 uncultured Lachnospiraceae bacterium
TGCGCCGGTCATGGAATGTATTCGACAGACAAACGAGGTGAAACTCGACGGAAAAGATGTCAAAATCAACCGTCTACAACAGTTTCTGTATGGTTTTGAGGGCTCTCTTGCACTTAAAAATTTCAAACGCAACAAGAAACGCTATCGCAGCATCGTGCTGTCACTCATTCTAAGTGTTGTACTTTTTATCTCAACCGGTTCTTTTGTTACCTACCTAAAAGAAGCCTCCGGCACCACCGTCGAGTTCACGACATATGACATTTCTTTAAGTTTGCCACATATGGCAGATGATAAGATGCTTTCTCTATATGAACTTCTAAAAAATGCGGACGGCGTTACGAAGCATATGTACGAAGCAATTTTTACATTTGTCGCAGATGCAGATGCTTCCGAACTAACTGACCTGTATCACACGACGATGGGAAGCACGACTTCTGACGGAACTCTTACAATTCCCTTTGATGTGCAGTTTTTGGATGACGCATCTTATGCGGGAGTTCTTCGAGATTTGGGGCTGAACGCCGACGATTATACCGATGGTACGCATTTTCCTGCCGTTGCCAAGATGGAGGATGTTGCGGCTCCGCTCTCCGAGACTTCTGATTCCGCCGACATGTTTCGGAGTACATCGGTCAATCTTGCGATATCGCCCACGAATTTGACAAATGCAGATAAAAATCAATCTAAAAATATTAGCGCTACGCTTGTAAATTTTGCTCCGCCGGATGTGCCCGCACAAATCACAGGTTATGAGCAGCGACCATACTTCTTCCATTTACTGGTTCCCTACAGCATGAAAGATGAATTCATGCCGCATGATCTTACGGCTGCAGGCAAGGGAATGACTTTTTGTTCTACGGATTCCAAAGCCACTGTCGAGAAGATGGAACTGATTCTTCAGGCAAGCGGTGTAACAAGCGACTACCTTTTATATGATGTCAATCACATGATGGATGAGAATAAAAATACCATTTTTATCGCCAATGTCTTTGCCTATACCTTTATATTAATGATTACGTTGATTGCACTGGCCAATGTTTTTAACACCATTTCGACTAATATCAAGATGCGTCGTCGCGAACTGGCGATGCTGCGTTCCGTCGGTATGGGCGAGCGGGATTTTCGGAAAATGATGAATTATGAGTGTGCCTTTTACGGTATCAGAACCCTGGCATTCGGTTTACCACCCGCAATTGCGTCAACCATAGTTATCTATTTCTTCATGGTCTGGGCAGGCATGCCGACACTTGCCTACATCTTCCCTTGGAAGGATATTATCATCAGTATCATAGGTGTGTTGCTTGCGATTTTTATTACCATGCTGTATGCGCTTGCCGAAATCAAACGCGAAAATATCATCGATGCGCTGCGTGATGAGACTGCTTAAAAGTAGCCTGAAGAAGCACTTGCTTTACTGAAATCGCATATGTAATTTGTGAATGTCAAAGCCCCTGCACGCTTACTTTACAAGTGTTGCAGGGGCTTTTTTATCTATCGGTATTTTTTCAATGGCTTTTCGCTCTTGTTAATGCGCATTATTCATTGACTACAATCGTCTCGCCATATTCAATAATCAATCTGCCTTCCGGTAAAAACTTATCGGATTTCTTCTTCCCAAAATCATCAAATTCATGAATCGGAATGTTGTTTTTGGCAGCAATCAAATTGGCAACCTCAGTTGCTTCTGTTGCATCCATGTTATAAAGACCGTCAATCGGATACATCGCGTAATCGATTTCATAAGCGGTAAGGTCTCCCATGGTATCCAATGTAGAAGTATCTCCAGCATGATAAATTTTTACGCCATCTACCGTTACAATGTAACCAACGCAGGAGTCCACACTATGATTTGTGTTTCCGCCTGCCGGAACGGCTTCAATCTGAATGCTTCCGAAGTCATACTTCTCATAGACATCATCATGATGTGCCTCCACCCATGTAATCTTCTGTCCGTCAGCTTTTAACTTAACATCTTCATGTGGTGCATGATCGTCATGTCCATGTGTAACCAAGAGAAAATCTGCCTCATCCGTGTAATCTCCGGCATAGTAATGCGGATCGATATAGATGACTCTTCCGTCTGCCGCAACAATCTTGACCGCTGCATGTCCAATATATGTCAGCGTTGTTTTCCCGGTATAATCCTCGGATGGTTCTTCTTCGGAAACCACTGTCTCCGATTCGCTCTCCGGCTGTGCAGTCTCTGATTCTTGTACGCTTTCTTCCGATAATGAACTGCTTTCTTCCATAACTCCCTCCGTATTGCCCGTGCATCCTGCCAAAATCGTAATGCAACTACATAACACTGCGCAAATCACTTTGCTCTTCATAATTAACTCCTCCGCTATAAGATATGTTGTATGGATTACCTTATGATGTAGGTGGTGTCATTACATCCTTCTCCTACATCTTGTAGGGTAATTATAGCAACATTTGATGCGAAGTCCAAGTAAAATCTGCATGATTTTTAGTAATATTTGCACATTTATTACTATCTTGCATGACAGATTAGGCGTTCTTTCTGTATTCCGACGGTGTCATATCAACTTGCTTTTTAAACACCTTCGTAAAATAATTAGAGTCGTGAAATCCCACACGTGCGCCAATTTCACCGACCGGAAGTTCCGTTTCCATAAGCATGATTTTGGCTAAATCAATTCTCAATCGCATAAAATAATTCAAACAGGTCATTGAAGTTTCCTTCAGAAACAATTCATTCAACTTGTTCCTATTAAGTGAAAACTCCTTAGTCAACTGCTCCAAGGTCACGGGTTCATTGATGTGCTCGTGAAAGAATTCAATGACTTTTGCCAAATCATTCTCCTGTTGCGTATTGCCTTGTCCCAAACCGCCTTGCTGCATGAGAGAATAGTTGATAAAATACAGCAGTTCCATAATATAGGATCTGCTTCTGCATGGCCAAAAGCCGTCGGATTGCTGTGTTAATTCTTTCTCTATCGCAGATGCAAGTCCTTTCATCTTGGTTAAGGCCGGCAATGTCA
Source organism: uncultured Lachnospiraceae bacterium (assembly GCA_964389005.1). Lineage (GTDB taxonomy): Bacteria > Bacillota > Clostridia > Lachnospirales > Lachnospiraceae > CAYMCV01. The sequence goes on from CAYMCV010000127.1 coordinate 3,003, forward strand.
GATCATGAATTCTCAGTTCCAACGCCTCTACGTTTGTAAATGATTGAATCAGTAAATAATCTTGATAGATGGTCTGTCCGCAACAATTCTCGAATTCACCGGTGTCAATACGTGACAATGTAAACTCATCTCTGATGACGGAGGGCTTTAGGAAAATTGTCGTAATCTCAGCCGATTTCACAATTTCTGCGTGAAGTTCTTCCCTGTGTGACAATAACAAAAACATCGGGGCTTTCATCTCGCAAGTTTCATTTGACGTATGTAATTTTAATTCTCCCTTTTCCAAAATTACGATTTTATATGTGTTCTGGTCGCTGATATACGGCGAAACAGTCGTACCCTTGGTTACATATAAATCAACAATTCGATTCCAGTTGGGGTCAAAACTCCTTGTAAACAATTCCATATCGGTACTCCTCTTATATACATCCGTTTCATTAAATGGTTACAAGCAGTTTCTCTTCTATCCTCTTAATCTCATCAAGGGAAAGTTCCGTAACTTCTGCTATATCCTCGTATGACTTGTTTTTGCGTAGCATATTACCGATGATTATCTCGATTCCTTGCTCAATTCCTTGCTCAATTCCAATCTCAATACCCTCATTTTTCTGATCTTCCCAAGCCTTACACATATGAATACACCTCTCTTTTCATGGCGGAACCTATGGTCGGTATGACCGTGAACAGACTCTGTAGATGAGCCTAAATTACCACATTGTTCTACGAATGGCAAGATGTAATGTTGATTTTTATCTTCATAGCACAAAGAATTCCACGCGAACAATCGCCCGGAATTCTTTGTGTGTATTTGTCAATAATTCAATTTCCCTGTACTTAAGACGACCAAACTTTTTGTTATTGAATCAGCCGTGCCACAGTGGATAAGTCGACAATGTTAATCTCGTTGTCGTTGTTCATATCCGCTTTTTTTACCGATTCCCAATCATCGCTTTCATCGGTCTTATCAATATGTCGTGCGACAAAAGCAAGGTCAACAATATTCACTACGCCGTCGTTGTTCATGTCGCCTGTCACTGTCCCATTTGCGACATGAAGCGTTATCGTCTTTGACTGATACGTATTTCCTTTATGGTCGGTTGCCACTGTATACAAATCGTGCGTTCCGTCTGCTATTTTTGCAAAATCAACATCAAGTTCATAGGCAAACGGACTTTCTGTCTGTGCCTCCGTCACCGATTCCCCAACTGCTTTTCCATCAAGGTAATACTGCACGGATGCAATCCCATGGATACCATAAGCAGTGGTTTGTAGTGTACTTACTCCCCGCACCTCTCTTTTGTCAAGAGGACTGATAATTATCGCATAGGGTGGGGTTGTCTCGGCACCGGGTATTGTCGTTCGGTATGCGTCCCACATGGATTTCACAAATTGACTTTTGTATACGCTTTTTACATAACCATCCTTCATTGTCCCATGTGCCTCTGGATATCTGCCCTCTCCCTCAATGAGAAGCCCTGTTTTCTTATCGATTCCATAGGTGATACCGTAAGTTGCAAGATTCCCATCATGCATGGCTGCCGGATCCGGAAGCGACCATAAGCCAAAATATACCCATCGGTCCGTGTAAATCTGCATTTGATTCCACTCTGTCGCATTCCATGCTTCTTTGAGTGCCGGCATTAAATGTGTACACAGAATCTCGCCCTTATGTGCATCTGAACAGATAAGCTGATAGCTACCATCCGGAGTTCTTCCACCGTCTATGTAACGATAAGGATCGGCGACTTCTCTCCCTCCATTTTCATTGATAACGTAATCCCAATAGTAATTTTTGTTTGGACTTGAAACTATCTCACCCCACAAAGGAAATCCGTCCTCGGTGGAAGAAAAGTACTTCGTCCCATGAAAAAATGTAGCTTCACTTAAGAATTTTTTACCTTCATCCATGTCGAGCATCACTGCAGCAAATGCCGGTGTAATCCGATGCGCCGGATTATGACCACCGCCTTTATGCGCCACCAATCCAAGATACTGTGCATGAATCTTGTCAATTCCATATTGGACATAGTTAATCAATAACGGCATTTTATCTTCAATCGGGTCATTCATCATTAGCCGTAATACTGCATTGTTCACGGCAGCTGCATTTACAGGCATATAATCACTCATCGATTCCTTGGGACGTATGGCTCTACCCGGTTGATAATTCTTATGATCCATTTGCAATTTACTAAATCGTTCTGTGAGCGATTCCAATGTTGGCATGTTATCGACCGGCTCATAGGTATTCGGTAATAAGTCAAGTCGGAGGTCCTCCACATAATAATACGGTTTCTTTGTACCGACATAGGGAGGGCGAAATACTCCATCCCCGTTATTTCTC
>CAYMCV010000127.1:5356-6450 GCA_964389005.1 uncultured Lachnospiraceae bacterium
ATTTCTCGGGATAGTCGGAACAACAGTCAGAACAACCGCCCGTTGAATACAAGGACGGGTTCCTTTATCGAATGCTCGCATAGTCTTCACGATAGATAAAATACCCTCGGTCGGATCTGCACGATAGGGGAGTTCCGGGACCAGAAAGGAATCAAACCCGTCACCATAACCCCCGCCTTGAAAACCGTGATCGCCCTCGACAACAGGGTTAACTTCCCAACCGTTACTGCAACCGTCATATTCCGGTGTCATCTTTGTAATTTCAAGCGGTCCAAGCACCCAGTAGTCACCATTTGCAAACTTTCCGACGGTATAATCTGCATCAAAGAAGAACTCAAAACCATCGATGGTGATTTGGTTTACCGTGGCAGTCTCACCCGGCTCGATATCAGGATAATTTGATTCTGCTGCAAACACTGCCGACCCTTTGTCCGCTCTAACCCAATTCGGGTTGATTGCTGTCAAAAGCAAAATTCCGCACAACCCTAAACATATGATATTGATTAGTTTGCTACCTTTTTTATCCATTTTTCCTCCCGCTTTTCTTCTTCATCATTCACTTACTGCGGTTACAAAATAACAAGGTCAGTATAGCGATTCTACGTTTTAATTTCTACAAAATTTGGAAGATAGTGACTTTTGGCTAAAAAGAAGTGACTTTTGGACAAACTTTCCTTGAAAAAAGTGACTTTTGGACAAAGAAGAAGTGACTTTTGGTCAAAAAAGAAGTGACTTTTGGACAAAAAAAGTGACTTTTGGACAAACATAAGAATTTCATGCGTCGGGATAGACAGCAAATCCGTTGCAGAACAATCAATTTTCTGCAACGGATTTCTAATTTCGTTTATAAATTCTGTTTAATGATGGTATTTAATTTGTTACAAGCAGTTTCTCTTCTATCCTCTTAATCTCATCAAGGGAAAGTTCCGTAACTTCTGCTATATCCTCGTATGACTTGTTTTTGCGTAGCATATTACCGATGATTATCTCAATTCCTTGTTCAATTCCACGCTCAATTCCTTGTTCAATTCCACGTTCAATTCCTTGCTCAATTCCTTGCTCAATTCCAATCTCAATACCCTCATTTTTCTGAT
>CAYMCV010000128.1:0-6402 GCA_964389005.1 uncultured Lachnospiraceae bacterium
TTAAAATCAAGTTCTTCTGCAGAGGCGGGCATATCTTCCTCTTCGGGTATTTCCTCCGTGTGTTCGCAGAACGGGCAGTGCATGCTCTTGGTAGCGGGATCGTAATTCATTGTTCCGCCGCAACAGGGGCATTTACGGTCTGTTTCATCCAGAGTTTTTACTTCATTTACATCAAAAACGTTTGCGTCAAAATCGCTCATACTTATCCTCCATAAATATCATGTTTCGGTAACATCATCACTTTGACACCTGTATCATTACAGTAATTATGCGTCCTGCAAGGAGAACGCAAGATAGAAATTGATTGAACAAAAACCTACTGCACGGGAATTCCCATGCAGTAGGGTCAAAGTCGGTAGGTATCAGTTCACTGATATCGTACAAACTCATGTATACAACTTATTGAACGTCGCTCTCATCGAACGGATCTCCGCATTCAGGACAGAATTTCGGAGGATTCGAAGGATCGGCAGGCTCCCAACCACATTTGTCACATTTGTAAAGAGGAACGCCTGCAGGTTTCTTCAAGCCGCATTCCGCACAGAATTTACCTTTGTTGATTGCACCACAGGAACATGCCCAGCCACTTTGCTCAACAGGCTTCGTCGTACCGCATTCCGCACAGAACTTGCCGGTATTGTTTTTGGCACCGCAAGCGCAATCCCAACCTGCAACAGGTGCAGCCGCAGGTGCCGCAGCGGGTGCTGCAGGAGCCGGTTGCTGTTGTTGTCCCATCGCAAAGAGGTTTGCAGCGCTGTTGTTTCCGCCGCCTGCCATCTGCGCCATGTTCATGCCTGCAAACGCCATCATCGGTCCGGTGGATTCGTTTGAAGCAGCAGCTTCCATAGCGTTCGCCTGAGCGGTAACCATACGAGCGGCAGCCATGTTAACATTCGTGTAAACAGCGGTATCCTGGAATTCCTTGATACGCTTCTCGTCTTCAGGAGTAGCCGTAATCGGGTCGATTGCGAAAGAGTAAATCGAAATACCACGAAGTTCACGCCATTTCTCACTTAATAACTTGTTCAGCTCATCCTTAATTGATTCGGCATGTGCAGGAATCTGAGAATAACGAAGACCTAATTCCGATAAGGTTCCAAGTGCCGGCTGCAGATAGGTTGCAAGTTCTGATTTCATCATGGATTCGATTTCACGTTTGTCAAAGGTATCCGCAACGTTGGTACATACATATGTATAGAAACGAACCGGGTCGGTAATGATGTAACTGTACTGACCATGTGCACGAATGCTGATATCACCTTGGAAACCGGTTACTTTGTCATGAATGAACATCGGAATCGGAGCGGATGTTCCCCAGAAGTTATTACGAACTTCCTTCGTGTTGATGTAGTATATACGTTGATCCTTCGGAACCTCTCCGCCAAAAGTAATACGTTTGCCCAAAGTTAAGAATGATTGCTTCAAACTCTCACCGAGTTTACCATAGAAAATGGAAGGTTCTGAGGAAGCGTCATAAATGAATTCTCCGGCCTCTGCACAAACTTCGGTAACCTTACCTTGATCAACGAGAATCATACACTGACCTTCATTGATGGTAATGATGGAACCGTTTGAAATGATATTGTCAGTTCCCTTATTCTGACCCTTGGTGTTCTTCTTTTGTCCTTTTTTTGCTAAAATGTTTTCTGGAAATGCTTCGCAGTAGAAGTACTCACGATACTGGTCGCTGATTACGCTCTGCGCAGAGCCTACGAGTGAATTTGCAACAGAACCTGCTGCTCCGGTGGCAATGCCGCCCAGTGAACTCAATGTGGTACGAATTAATCCCATTTTGTAATCCTCCTATTGATATAAGTATTTTATGACTTTGTCTACGTCATTATTATAAAAGTCAACAACGATATTATACATTTTTTCGACAAGAATGTCTATACACTTTACGTTGCGGAATCAGCAAATTAGGAGGAGCAAATCATCAAGTTGGTGCAAAATAGGAGAAGATAAATAAAAAAGTGATTGACAAAGCGTTCAAAATGGTTTATTTTTAACACATCAAAATAATATTGTGAAACTGATGAGCAAGAGAAGTAACCTTTCAAGTATATTTTCAGAGAGTCACAGGCGGTGGGATTGTGATAGTAGGATGATTGGTGAATGGACTTGCGAGGGCGATCTGAAGCAGCGTTACGCGACAGTAGGAATCGACGGGAACCGTACCCGTTATCAATTCGGCATATATGATTGTATATGAAGCGAGTGGGCAGGAATGCCAATTTGAGTGGTACCGCGATAATAAGATAATTATTACCGTCTCAAGCAATAGCTTGGGGCGGTTTTTTTATGCACAATGGAAGCCAATGTGGCATATGGCAGTCCTCAAGCATATTCAAAAATCTGATTGCAGAAAGGAAGAGCAGACCATGAACAAAGAAAAAGAAATCCCTTACAAAATCTACCTTGAAGAAAACGAGATGCCGACACAATGGTACAATGTTCGTGCGGACATGAAGAACAAACCGGCGCCGCTTTTGAACCCCGGAACACTTCAGCCGATGACCGTGGAAGAACTTTCACCGATTTTCTGCGAAGAACTTGCAAAACAGGAATTGGACGAGACGACCGCATACATTGACATTCCGGAAGAAATCAGGAATTTTTATAAAATGTACCGTCCTGCACCGCTGGTTCGCGCATATTGTCTGGAAAAAGCACTGGGAACACCGGCGCATATTTACTATAAGTTCGAAGGAAACAACACGTCCGGCAGTCACAAATTGAACTCCGCAATTGCGCAGGCATATTACGCAAAGAAGCAAGGATTGAAGGGCGTTACCACCGAAACGGGAGCCGGCCAGTGGGGAACCGCATTGTCAATGGCTTGCTCATACTTCGGCCTGGATTGTCAGGTATATATGGTAAAAGTATCCTATGAGCAGAAACCTTTTCGACGTGAAGTTATGAGAACTTACGGCGCATCCGTGACACCGTCACCGTCGATGCTGACGAACGTAGGGCGTAAAATCAACGCTGAATTCCCGGGGACCAACGGAAGCCTTGGGTGTGCAATTTCTGAGGCGGTCGAGGCAGCACAGTCACAGGAAGGTTATCGTTATGTATTGGGTTCGGTGCTGACACAGGTTTTGTTGCATCAGAGCATCATCGGTTTGGAGACCAAGATTGCATTGGAGAAATACGGTGTCAAAGCAGATGTGATTATCGGTTGCGCAGGCGGCGGTTCCAACCTCGGAGGTCTGATTTCTCCATTTGTCGGCGAGAAGTTGCGTAACGAGGCGGATTACCGAATTATTGCGGTTGAACCCGCATCTTGTCCGAGCCTGACACGCGGTAAGTATGCATATGATTTTTGCGATACCGGCTGTGTATGTCCTTTGGCAAAAATGTACACATTGGGCAGCAGCTTCATTCCTTCCGCAAACCATGCGGGCGGCTTGCGTTATCACGGCATGAGTTCCGTTGTTTCGCAGTTATACGATGACGGATTAATCGAAGCGACATCTGTAGAGCAAACAGAAGTATTTAAGGCGGCGGAGCAGTTTGCAAGAATTGAAGGCATTCTTCCCGCACCGGAGAGCAGCCATGCAATTTGTGTCGCAATCAAAGAAGCGATGAAATGCAAGGAAACAGGCGAAGCTAAGAATATCGTATTCGGCTTAACGGGAACCGGCTACTTTGATATGGTGGCTTACGGTAAATACAACGACGGAATGATGGAAGACTATATTCCGACGGATGAGGACCTGCAAAAGAGTTTGAGTCGTTTGCCGAAGGTTGAGTAATTTTTAGCTAAAAATAAATCCCAACACGATTTTAACATCTGGATATGAATGTTTAACTGGTAATCTTTTCGCACTTCTGCTATAATGTCATGGAGTGCGGAAAGATTACTTTTTTATATAATTAAGGAGGTAACGCAATGTTCAAGAAAAAGAGTGCTTTTCAACAATTGAAGGCCTATAAAACCAAAATGGACCGGAAAGCAATGAAAATGACCAAGAATTTTCTGAAAGACAATGTATCCCGAAGAAGCAAGATGTATCAGGCTTTGGTAAAGTGGCCGCGTCGGATGGAGATTGCTTCCAGCGTTATTTTTTTGGTTGTGATTTGTTTCCTTTTTTATAAGAAAGCACAGGATCCGAGTTCTTTATCTGATTTCGGGAGCAGTAAGTTGTGATGTTAATTGAGCGAAAACATCGGAGATATCAATGCACGGTTGAATAAACAATCATAATCTGTTAGAATAAATGAATGTGGGTTGTAATACGGGAATGAAGGATCCACGGAAAATAGGAGTTGTTAGGAAAATGAATGTAGTAGAAAAGGTGTTTGGTACGCATAGCGCGCGCGAATTGAAACGAATCAGCGGTTTGACCGACAGCGTGGAAGCCCTGCGACCGAAGATGATGGAATTAACGGATGAGGAACTGCGTGCGAAGACACAGGACTTTAAGAAACGTGTGAGTGAAGGCGAATCGTTGGATTCACTGCTTCCGGAGGCATATGCAACTGTCCGGGAAGCGGCGCGTCGTGTATTGAAGATGGAGCATTATCGTGTTCAGATTATCGGTGGTATCATTTTACATCAAGGTCGTATTGCCGAGATGAAGACCGGTGAAGGAAAGACACTTGTCTCGACACTGCCTGCATACTTAAATGCATTGAGCGGTCAGGGTGTACACATCGTTACCGTCAATGATTATCTGGCAAAGCGTGATGCGGAGTGGATGGGACAGGTACATGAATTTCTGGGTCTTAAGGTCGGTGTTGTATTGAACTCCATGACACAGGAAGAAAGACGAGAAGCATATAAATGCGACATCACATATGTAACCAACAATGAACTGGGATTTGATTACCTGCGTGACAACATGGTTATTTATAAGGAACAGTTGGTATTGCGCGGCTTGAATTATGCAATTATCGATGAGGTTGACTCCGTATTAATTGACGAAGCCAGAACCCCGTTGATTATTTCCGGTCAAAGTGGGAAATCCACCGTTTTGTATGAGACCTGCGACATCTTGGCAAGACAATTAAAAAGAGGCAAGGACGTGGAAGATGTCTCCAAGATGGATCTGATTATGGGAATCGAGCAAGAGGAAGACGGCGATTTCGTTGTAAACGAGAAAGATAAGACTGTAAATTTGACGGCAGAAGGTGTCGGTAAGGTTGAGAAGTTCTTCCATATTGAGAACTTAGCGGATCCCGAGAATTTGGAGATTCAGCATAATATTATTTTGGCATTGCGTGCACACAATTTGATGTTCCGCGATCAGGATTACGTCGTAAAAGACGACCAGGTTATGATTGTTGATGAGTTTACCGGACGTATCATGCCGGGAAGACGTTATTCCGACGGTTTGCATCAGGCAATTGAAGCAAAGGAACATGTCAAAGTTAAGCGTGAGAGCAAGACACTTGCAACCATTACGTTCCAGAACTTTTTTAACAAATTTGAGAAGAAGGCCGGTATGACCGGTACCGCATTGACTGAGGAGAAGGAATTCCGCGATATCTATGGAATGGATGTTATTGAAATTCCGACCAATCGCCCTGTTGCGCGTATCGACATGCACGATTCCGTATATAAGACCAAACGCGGTAAACTGCATGCAATTGCAGAGGCAGTTGCAGAGGCACATGCAAAGGGACAGCCGGTTTTGGTCGGTACGATTACGATTGAGGCCTCGGAAGAAATCAGCAGAATTCTGACCAAACGTGGCATTCAGCATAAGGTTTTGAATGCGAAGTTCCATGAACTCGAGGCTGAGATTGTTGCCAATGCCGGTTTGCACGGTGCGGTTACCATTGCGACCAATATGGCCGGTCGTGGTACCGATATTAAACTGGATGATGAAGCGAAGGCAGCAGGCGGACTTAAAATCATCGGTACAGAACGCCATGAATCCCGTCGTATTGACAATCAGTTGCGTGGTCGTTCCGGACGTCAGGGAGATCCCGGTGAATCCCGTTTCTATATTTCATTGGAAGACGATTTGATGCGATTGTTTGGTTCTGAACGATTGATGTCTGTTTTTAACTCCATGGGGATTCCGGAGGATCAGGAAATCGAGCACAACATGCTCAACAAGGCAATTGAGAGTGCGCAGAAGAGAATTGAAAACAATAACTATGGAATTCGAAAGAATTTGTTGGAGTACGATCAGGTCATGAATGACCAGAGAGAAATCATTTACTCTGAGAGACTTCGCGTTTTAAATGGAGAGAACATGCGTGAGGTTATCTACAAAATGATTACTGATATTGTCGAGAGCAGTGTGGATACATACATTGGAGACGATACTGCTTATGAAGAGTGGGATTTGCGCGGTTTGAATGAATCTTTGCTCCAAATCATTCCTTTGCAGCCAATCAAGCACGACAGAATCGAAAAGCCGAAAAAGAATGCATTGAAGCAACAGC
>CAYMCV010000129.1:0-6371 GCA_964389005.1 uncultured Lachnospiraceae bacterium
GATGTACGAAATGAACACCGGCTTCAAGTAACTGTTTCATTGAAATAACGCTCATTTTTGTTTCCTCCGTTTGGTTTTTGCGTCCGTATGCTTCTTACAAAACGACCTATGGCACCTGTTTTCCATCCACATACGTGTTTTTTAGTCACAACGCATTGATTCTATCATATAAAAAACCCCATTGCAAGGGGTTTTTCGTTCTTTTTATCAAAATTGTCCCAATAATTCGCATATCGTAAAAATAACTAATTCCCTGTAGCAATTAGGCACTCCGCTATCTCCTTTTCGCTCGCATTTTGGGGAATCCTATGTGTGCCGATACGCAATTTCTTGTCATATCCGTTCGTACATAAATAGCGATCATAAGCAGCCGCATCGGCAACCAATCCGGCTTCAAAAAGACGTCTGCTGACTGTATCGGAACCATCTCCGCTGTTTATTGTAATTGACACTGTCTCCGTAGATAGTTCACTTTCCGAAGGTTTGATCGTTTCCGATTGATTTGTATCCGCAACATCGCTTGTATCAGGCGTTTTCTCCTCTTCAGTCGGTACTTCCTCAGATATTGGCTCCTTTTTCGATACCGGTTCTTCCTTTGATGTAGGTTCCTCCTTTGATGTCGGCTCCTCCTTTGTCGTTGGCTCTTCATCTGGAAGATTTGAAGATTCCACTTCTGTGGTTTGTTCCGATTCCGAAACCTTTTGGCTAAAATCTGAAAGTACCGCACTTTCAATCATACCTAATTCTGACGCCCGCGCTTTAATCTCTGCGTCCGTCATATCCACATTCCGATTGTCTTTGGTCAGCATCATGATCGCAGCCATAATCGCAATTCCGATTCCCAATCCCCGTAAATAGTATCGTAATTTCATTGATTCTGTTCCCTCTTTTTCTGCATTCGTACAATCTAAGCCTGTTTAAATAAATCAATTACCAATTTAACCTCCCCGATTCCCAGACCAAGTTCTCTTGCAATCGCAATATTTGATTTTCCTTTTTTATGCATTTGCAATATTCGTTCGTTGTTATTTTTACCCCGGGCACTTGCCGGTGACATCGGTAAATCATCCGGTGTCGATGTTTCTTTCTTTTCAATCTCTTTGACTGATTGTTCTTTCGAAGGTGATTGAACTTTTATCTCATCTTGCCCGGGAACTGCTTTCTTTTCTATTTTTTTCGCCGCTTCTTTGGCGGCTTTCGTAACCTCCTCCGCTGTTTTGGCAACTTCTTTAACTTCTTTTGCAGCCATTTCAGCAGTCAAAACAGTATTTTTGACGTTATTATGTTTGTCATTTAACATCGAATAGAGAAATACTGCCTCATCATGATTCTTCTGTATTTCTCCAAGTACGGTATCAGAGTATTCACCAATAGCAAGCATTTTCTCATTCGCCAGTCGATCCAATGCTCGCTCCGTCTTCTCTACGGTATAAGCAACTGTTTCCTCCGCCGTATCTTTGATTGCTTCTTGGGCAGTTAAAAGTTCCTTTTCAACCATCTTTGTGGTCAATTCTTCCTGTTGTCGTAAATCCGTCGTTTTCATGGTATTTCGTTCAGGAATAAAGAAACTTGCGACAAATATCGCAAATCCGACAATCAGAAGGATTAATTCAAACCAGTTCATATTAGCCTCCGTAATTCATTTTCTTTGGAATCGAGCGTTGACCCAACTTATATCTTAATGTCGAACCCACCGGGCCGAATCGGTGTTCCTCCTCTGTCGGTCTTCTCATTGCGGTCAAACGTTCGCTTTTTTCCACCATCGCCCGCATATTGGTTGTTCCCTTTTTCTTTTGCATCATACTTCTTCTCTTGATAATCGGAATCATCGGCATGATTCACCTGCGTGGACTTTTCTTGTGTTTTTTTGTCTACTTGCAGTTGAAAATGTCCTTGATCGACCATGACCTTATTATTCTCATTTTGCTTCATCGCAGAATAATCTTGTGTTCTGGTTACCATCCCTGTGATTTCTATTGGTCCGATTGCCATATTGTGCCTCCTTCCGAAAGATTACACACCTTACACCAAACTATAATGCCGTCATCTTGATTTCCCCTCGACTCTTGATAAACTTGCAATACTGATAATTGTCTTTTACAACCATGGAAACATCTGAAATGGCAATTTTTGTTCCTACATATACCGTTCCCTTGACGGTTACCTGGGCAACCGTATCCGCACTCATCAGTTCTTCCAATTCTTTATATTCTCTTTGATTTGACGCCAATTCATCCTGGAGCTGTTGACAAGCCAATGCCAAACTCTGAATATACTTAACCTGTTCCGGACTTATTTTGATTCCCTGCGCCATTTTTTGAGAGGCCGCTGTCAGCACCGGCTGCATCTGCCGCAGACTTTTCTGTGATTGTTCCATTTGCGTGCGTAATTCTTGAAAACGAATTTTTAATGACGGATCCAAGCCAAGTTCAATGGACGTATCGGCTCCCATCGGCGACCCCAATGTCTTAACATTGACAGCATTGGTGGCACAAACCACACCGCCTGTGATGAATCCTTTCTTGCTGACCACATTCACTTCTGTTCTCGCCATTACTTTCGAGTGTAAAATGGATTCCGTCTCTACATATCCGCCGGAAAAAACCGTTGCATTCTCAATAAACTTCGCAATTACATTTCCGCCGGCTTTCAGATATCCCTTGCCCATACCGTTTACGCCACGCGCAATCGTAATATTGCCGTCTGCCTCAATCATTGCGCCTTCCACGACGCCGCGTACCTCCACATTGCCATGAGCTTTGATTTTAAAATTGGAGCAAACATTCCCATTGACCTGAACATTCCCGTCATACTCAATATTACCGGTTGCATTGTCAACATTCTCAACTTCATATATGTCTGAAACAAAAACCTTATCATCCACCAGAACTACATGCCCGTCAACATTGGAATAGAGTTCCGTGCGATCTTCCGATATTGTAATGTTTCTTCCATATTTGAGAGAAAGATGCTTCACATCTCGAGGTCGCATACTCTCTCCGCAGACATTGACACCGTTCTCTCCCTTGTCTTCGGGCGTTAATTTGGCAAGTAAATCTCCCTTTTTGATATGGTTCATTGTATTTAACTGGAAAAAGTCGACACTTCCGTCTTCGTTCAGTGTCGGACGAGCACGCAAGTCGGTCTCAAAAAAATACTGAATCGTCGCATCCCACCCATGTCGCGGTTCTTTGCCTCTTGCAAAAATCAGATTTTCACAATAGACACGATGCGCAAGAAAGCGTTCAATCGCATCCATATCAATCCCATATACAACCTTGGCATTTCCAAGATCTCCTATGATTTCTTCTTTGCTAAGCGTTGTACCGTTGACCGAAGGCGGATAGAAGCGAACAGACACTTCCATTTTGTTCCAATTAATTGTTGGAACCAACATCTCTCTCTCTTGATAACGCTTCACTCTGTCAAGTCGAAACTCGCCTCCGTTGTTTTGACATTTCAGTATCTGCTGATTAATAAAAGTGATTTCCGCCGATATGCCCTTTTTCAGCAGATACTCCATAATTTCATTCACATTGACTGCTTCTCCACCGTCTTTTGGCGGAATGATTCTCAGATAGGTCCCCTCATCTCGTAAATCCAATTGGAAATAGCCGTTTGACATTGCGTAGCCTCCTTCGGGATTGTTTGGTTAAACTAGTTCCATAATCTGCATGTAATTCCCCAATTTTGACTTCATCCGCTGCAAACCTTTCGTGTGTAACTGTGAGACGCGGGATTCGGAAACCTCAAGAATATGACTGATTTCCTTTAATGTCAACTCCTCATAATAATACAAAACAATAACTTTACGTTCCTTTTCTGTTAATAAATCCAATGCTTCCTTTAGTACTTCCTTTAGTTCAGTCTGTTCCGCAACATCCTCCGGTCCACGATAACCCGCAGAACAATTTTTATCGTTCGGAATCTCGCTTCCCGTCTCCAAATATTCATTCAGAGAAACAATGTTGGTAACCTTCATCTGCGACTTCCATTCCAGCAACTCATCCCCGCTGATACCAATGTTTGCCGCAATTTCATCATCGGTTGCCGTATGTCCGCTTAAGGATTCAACATCCTTGGTTGCTGTGTCAATCTGTCTCTGTCGTTGTCTGACTGTCCTTGGTATCCAGTCCATTTTTCTGATTTGATCCAAAATGGCACCACGAATTCTCAGACTGGCATAGGTCTCAAATTTCACTTCTTTTTTGTAATCAAACTTATCAATGGCGTCAATCAAACCAAAAATTCCGTAACTGACCAAATCCTCATATTCCACGTTATATCCGAGATACATACTGAGTCTTCCCGCAACCACCTTCACCAACGGTGCATACTCCAAAATAATTTTTTCTCGAACTTCAGAAGAATGAAGTCGGCTGTAATCTTCCCACAATTTCTTTCTGCCCGCTTCGTCCATACCTGTCCCCGCTTCCTTTACGTAGTATCCGTAATTTACTTATTTATCCGAATTATTTTCCCGTCTTTGCTTTTGCTCTATTTCACCCTTTTTCTGCGTTGGATTCTGTTTTTGTATCCACTTTGGTCCTGGTTTCCTTTTCCACAACTTCTCCCTCATCGGAAACCACATGATTCTTTTTTGGCGGTGCCTCGGCAATCAATTTCATTGCCAACACGCCCAAAAAATAGAAAACCACAAGTACAATAAACAACAAAAGCAATGTTTGATTAAAAGGATAATGAAAGACATATGCTATTATGCTTGTAATTGCTCCTGCCAATAATGTGATAAATGGTGGCAATAATTTTAGTTTTTTCACTACAATCCCCATTCCTATATCGTAATTTCACTTTTTCCGATGGCACGAATCAAGAAGTCGCCGGTCTCCGGATAAAAAATAACGGTTCTCCCGTAGTTTTCTCCCGTATTCTGTGAAAGTAACGGTATATTTAATTCTTTGAGCTTACGTATGCAAGCTTCCGTATTCTGTTCTCCGATTCGAACCATGTCCGACTTACTTTGAAACGCAAACATCTGTGCCCCACCGGCTATTTTCGCCGTCAGCCTCTGTTTACTTGCGCCTAATTGAAGTAATTGATTCACCAATTCTTCAATTCCCGTATCCGCAAATTTATAGATGTTGGTATTGTTCTTGATTTGCTTGCTGTCAGGTAACATCACATGCGCCAAACCGCCTATTTTTAGTAGCGGATCCCGAATTGCCACACCGACACAGGAACCCAATCCCAACGTTGTCAGAGCATCGGGGCTTTTGCAAACCTTTAAATCGGCCATTCCCACTTTTAACACTTCACTCATACATATCCCCATTCCAATGCTGCTTACACATCTATTCGATTCCCAAGGAACTTAGTATTTTGTCATAGGATTCCAAATCCGGAACCAAAATGAAATATCCGTTCAGCCCTTCTGAAAACCTGGTTTCGATTAATAGTATTCTGTCACCCATTGTTCCGAATTCTATCGCAGGTACGCTTAGAATTGCGCCTGCCATATCGATACACAGCGCCGGAACGGATGGATGAATCGCGAGATTCGTAAGTGATGACAACGAATTTAAATAGGATGCGGTAATGATGTTTCCGATTTCCATCAGCGCAGAACGCTCCATTTCCGATAGTTCATCGTTTTCAGGTGCGGTTCCCATCAATTTTGCAACCAAGCCGCGGGCGGATTCCTTTTCCAAAAGAAACATCATACTGCCGCTGACTTCCCCTTCCACCATGAGATACACGCCGGCCATGATTTGTTCCTCACCGCCAATCAGTGAACCAACGTCACGAAATTCCAAGAGCCGTACCTGTGGAACCGACATGTCAACCTTACAATTCAGCATGTGTGCCATAGCCGTAGTTGCATTTCCCGCTCCAATATTCCCGATTTCTTTCAATACATCAAAATACATCGAATCTGCTTGATTTAAGTCGATTTTTGCCATAAAACGCTCCTTATTCTATAGGGTTGTTTTTGTCGGTAATGACCTCATTGATATCCAACAACGAAATCAAATTGTCTTTGTCTTTCCCGATTCCGGATAAAAAGTTGGCTGATTCATTCTTCGGGTCACGCAATACTTTTTCGATTTCTTCCGGGTAGAGTGATATGACATCTTTTACCTCATCAACAATCAATCCAAGCATGTCATTGCTCTCCAAACGTAAAATGATAATTCTGGTAGCTTTGGTTTCTTCGACTTCCGGCAATCCCATTTTGAGTCGTAAACTCATAATCGGAATAATCTCGCCGCGAATATTGATAACTCCTTTTAAGTAGTGCGCAATTTTGGGTACTCTCGTAATCGTCTGCATTCTGACAATGTTGTCGACATGCTTGATTTCAATTCCGTACTGCTCTTGCCCCATCATGATTTTTATGTATTGTGATTTTT
>CAYMCV010000130.1:0-4141 GCA_964389005.1 uncultured Lachnospiraceae bacterium
CCTGTACTGACTATACTTCATATACCATCCTCCGTCAAATCAAAATCCGTAATTGTTATCTGTAGTATTTCATTGGCAATGCCAAATTCCGCTTCCATACGCTCTAAAAGGAACTTTGCATATCGCTCTGCCTCTTCTCTGCCCGTTCGTAAAAGAAGCAATTCGAATTTCATCGGGCTAAAATGACATCCGATGAACCGTTTATTCATACTTCGCTCAAGTACGGCGGCAAGCTGAATTCCGCATTCTTTTGTATATGAAATCTGCATTCGCAGGCATTTCTGTCTTTGTTCTTCCGTTAAATCCTCTGCTACGCTCGTCCAAAAGCGTTCACTGACAATTCCGTATGCATGCAATGTCGGGTCAAAGTGTTGCAGTTCATCATTTTTTGTCAGAAGTTCATCAATCACATTTCTGTTCTCTTTTACCGTCTGCTCCAACTTCGCCTTTGATTTGTTCGTTTTGACCATTTTCCCAAAGGTTAAGGAAACCATGGCCGACGCCAGAGCAACAATCAAAACGATATACATTTCAACATGTACTTTGAGCGATTCCAATCCCATTTGTGAAACAATATTTTCATCTGCGGTAACGATTCCGAGATAGCACAAGTCCTCCCCTGTCGATACCTTCTCCTCCGTAATTAAGTACTGTTTCTCATATGTGTTAAGAATATCTATTCGCTTCATGTCAACAATCTCAGAAGCAGACCGCTCATCCCGCAAAAACATGATTCTGTCATTGTGCGCAACATAGCAGAAACTGGTGGATGACGTTGGATATCCCTGTTTGATATTCTCGACCATCTGAGCACAAACCGCTGCCGCGTCCGCGGATTCCTCTTCACTTAAGTCATCCACAGAAAGAGATACAAGCATATGAAGAATTTCTCTCTGTGTCTTCTCATACGCCTCCATCTGTTGATTCAGATTCTGATTAGTCTCCCACCACGTCAGAAGTATCAATGTAATTCCGACTATCAAGATGCCGATTATGAAAACCAGTTGTGTAATCAACGGTTTTCCGTCTTTCCTTTTCATCATTGTTCACCTTTGTCTTTCTCATAAAGTCCCTCCCGAACCTTTGTAATACGATTTTTTACCCCTAAAAAATCCTTACTTATGATACGAACAACAATCTCCCATTCTTCGCGAAACGTTTGTGTTCTCCATTGTCCGCCTCGCTTAATACTGTTCACAATTCCGGCCAGACGAAACCAATAAATCATAAAATTGTAGAACGGAAGCAAACATACCAGCAATACATGCTTTCCGTAATACGCCCGAATCTGTTGATTGTCCCGCAAGTACATCATTACATTCAGATAGTATAAAAATGCAGATACGGTATACTGAACGTATATTACAATCAGCGATTTCACAATAAAAGAAAACGGGTAATCGACCAGTGCCAGAAACAGTAACGCAAAATACCAAATCATTCTCGGAAATGCAAATGTATGGTCGTACATCAGCACTCTAGCCAGAAGATTCGAGAAAAAGTTGCCGACAATGCTTCCCCGAATGCGAAACATATGGGCCACTTCCATCTCCCCGCGTTGCCAACGTTGCCGCTGTACATACAATTTTTTGACACTGTCTATCGGATCGACCATAAAAACAGCGGTTTCGCAAATCTGAATTTTCTGGTGTAACAATCTGCGAATCTGAAACGTAACATGCGTGTCTTCACAAACCGTTTCCGTATTGTATAGCTGCGTCTTCAATATCGTAGATTTTCGAAAAGCAGAAAAAGCACCTGACATGGTAAAAATTGCATTGAGCTCCGCCTGAAAATTACGCCCTGCCAAAAAAGCTTGCGCATATTCATAAAATTCAAGTCGATTCAGCAGACACTTCCACGAGAATTTTTCTTCTTCAATCAATCTCGGATTGGTCAATACCGCCCCTGTCATACAATGCAGGTTCTCGTTGGATTCAAACCGCGTAACTAATCTCGTAAGTGCATGTTCTTCCAACTCACCGTCACTGTCAATATGAATGATGTATTTTCCTTCCGCATTAAAAAGCGCCATATTCAACGCCTTGGACTTTCCTTGTTCGGAATTAATCCAGTTCAAAGACAATTCCGGATAGTCCTCACGAAACTTGATATAGGTTTCAAACGAATGATCGGCACTCTTGTTGTTCACAAGAAGACAGTCGATTTTGTCAATCGGATAATCTGATTTTACTACGGATGTCAAGCACTCATACAGTGTGTTTTCGGAATTATACACAGGTATAATCAATGAAATTTGCGGAAAATAGGACAATTCACAATCTTTTTTATTACGCATCC
The DNA here is from genome assembly GCA_964389005.1 of uncultured Lachnospiraceae bacterium. Lineage (GTDB taxonomy): Bacteria > Bacillota > Clostridia > Lachnospirales > Lachnospiraceae > CAYMCV01. The sequence continues at coordinate 2,302 of CAYMCV010000130.1, forward strand.
TTTTACCAAGGAGCAAAAAGAATCCGCATATAGCCGGAATAATCTCCATAATCAGTGGGATAATAATCCACGCAGCGAAGAAAACAATCTCATTTGAGAGTTTTGTCATCAGAGCTTCCATAACTGAACCCTCCCACTTTTTGATTGATGATTTGTGCATAAGTAAACGCATAATAATACATAATTGCCGACAATAGATAAAAAACAAATCTTCCTACGATTGTATGCGCTACATAATAATAATCATTGCCACCAACATACACTGTGGCGCAAATGATAAACAGTCGTAATACATTTGCGATAAAAATTCCGACACAGCCCATAAAGGATACAATGATTCGTTGCATTACACCGTATACACGATAAAAGCAAATCAAGGAAACAAACGCCATCATCTCAATAATCCCGGAACATTCATAATTGATATAGAGAGAAACCGCACTGTTATCATGTCTGATAAAAAGAATACTGTGTTCCGGATAAGCTTCGTACATTCCGCTGATTTTCCCCAAAACACCGCTTGCGGAAGTAACAAGTTCCGTCAATGCAGTCAACAGAAACGGCTGAATCCAAAGCATCATAAACCCAAATAACCCGACACTTCCCACCAAAAACAGAAAGAAGTCAAGTTTTCCTCTGGCAAATACCGTTAACATATAAATCCATAATATGAATAAAAGAACCGTTAATATATTCATTTTATCGATGCAACCTCTCTGCCGGCTTTTTTGCGTAATCGTGTTCCTCTCTTACGATTCCTCCTATGTGCATAGAGAAAAACTGCCAACATAATAACCAAGCCAAGTAAGATACCTGTCGCGCTTCCCTCCACAAAGATATTACCGTTCCCGACATTCGGCATATTCACTTGAACTTTCGTCCCGGACGCAATGGTTCCCTCTTCCAATCCCATCAACTTCTCGACATCGGAAATCTTCATTCTGACTTCCATCCTATCGTTGTATCGACCACCGTTTGTCACTTCCACAACGGCATCTCCCCATTGATATGTCGGATAATACGTAAAAACGCCGAGTCCTTGCGTCACACCGTTTGGAAGACGATTGACAGGCCTTCCCCAATCGATATTTCCGGTTGCGGACGGGTATCTGATAAAGAATTGCAACTGCCGTCCACCGATTTGAAGATTGTAAGAATCCAACGGAATCTGTGAGTCGTATAATTCATTCATGCCGACATACATATATAGATATGTGTCGTCTTTTAACAAAAGTGCTTCATTTTTACACAGTGTATTGTTGCTGTAGTAAGTAACGACGCCCTTTTCAAATCTGTCCCAATCGTCAAAGTATCCGTCAACTCTGATGACAGCATTCTGTTCCTGTGATATATTCTGAACTTCCATTTTGCTACGCTCCTTTCCTGCTTTGATCTTTTCTCTTCTTCATCATCCGATAAGAAATCCTGCCGTAAATTGTAAATAGCACCCCGCCGACCAAGCTTAACAAGATACCCTCTGCCAAGTAGGGCGGCACAATTCGTATGGTCGTTTCTCCCTCATTGACATATAAAAGATGATTCTTCTTAACAAGTATATCGTCACTCCTAAAAATATCATAACACGCAAGTGTGGTATTTACGTGATTTGCTTGTGAAGAAATCTTGATTTCATAAGGTGAAACCTCGATTTCCAGCGGATAAATGTCTCTTCTTGGTACATCGTTGCGATTCATTTCAAACAAATCATCTAAAATATTCCCAACCTGTGCATCCTTCGTAACCAATTCGTGATATGCCAAATTGTAACCCATAAAAGTGATATTCGGGTATGCCGTCAGTGTCCCTGCAAACGGAAGTTCTTGCCCCTCCAACGTACCGT
>CAYMCV010000130.1:4151-4878 GCA_964389005.1 uncultured Lachnospiraceae bacterium
ATCAAGACCGTTCAAATAAACCGTGCTCCAACGTCCGTCCGCTTCGCCAAAGCCTGCCGTATTGTACACTTCCCCTTTGTAATCTAAAAATGGAAAGGCACCCGTAAACGTAATGGCATGTGCCGTAACACCGAGGATTTGATTGCCGACTACAGAGTCCTCCTCCGGAATATGATTCATATTGATTACCACATGAACCCCCATTTGATTCAGTTCTTTTAGCAACTTTTCCATATGATTTTTATCACTGTAGGTGAATCCGGAAAGATAGACTGTTTGGTAATCTGCCAAATCTACCGCCTCATAATCGTCCAAGTTTCCATTCTCCGCTTCTTCAAGCCCGGGGTACACCTTCGCAATATCACGCGCCGAACTTCCGATGGCAATTCCCTGATAGGTCGTAACAACGCCAAACGTATCATATGCTTGGTTCAGTTGGAAAATCATATATTCTTCGCCCTCTTCCACAAGTTCATACCCGGAAAGTTCTGCACCTTTTTGAAGGAATCCGCGCGTCGAAGGGCGCAAATCTATATCTAAAAGGTCTTTTTTCATCAGTATGACATCGTTTCCGAGTTCCAAACTGCGGTCAAAGAGGTAATTGTAGTAGCCTTCTGTATACGCATCATTTAAGCTGACCAAATTTGCTGCCGTCTGCGCTCCCTGCCATGCCCAGCCAAAAGAATAATTCTTTTCCGGCTCAACTCCTGACACCATATATGCGGCA
>CAYMCV010000130.1:4888-6353 GCA_964389005.1 uncultured Lachnospiraceae bacterium
ATATGCCCCGTATCCGCTGAGATCGTAAATAGCCATTCTCTGCTTGGTCCGCGCTTTTGCCTGCAGAATTCCGAAACGTTCCGCTCGCTCATACTGTTCCGAAACAACATTTTCGATACGATTGTCTTTCGGAACATAAAGGTACCAAAGCGATGATAACGCATCAACAATCAATAACGAACATAGCAAAAGTAAAACCCATTTTTTAAGTCCCTTCCACAATAAAAATGAAAACAACGCTACCGCAAGACCGACCGGAATAAAACGAATCATCCAGAAAAACTGATGAAACGGTAAGCGCGAATACAATTCATACATGGAATCGGTCGTGGAAAAATAAAGGAACAACACGGTGATAAATCCCGGAAGCACTTCTTTTCTCCCAAAGAAGCATCCCGCAAGTGCCACGAGAAACATTGCAATCCCAAAATAGAACACCGCTTGGTCGCCGCTATAACGCATTAACGGATTCAACGACGCAAATCCATTGGCAAAGAAATCTTTCATTACCTGCGCGGTTCCCTGCGCGTTCATCTCCATAAATCCGCCCTGCAACGCTGCATACAACCAGACACCGACCAATGCAAAGGAAAGTACCATACCAATCAACAATAGAATTTGCGGTACGATTTTTTTGGTAACAATGGCATGAATGCATACATAAACAAATACCGTCAAACCAACCATTGCTGCAATCATTAAGTGGCACAGCGCCATCATTCCCGTCAGTATCGCCGTCGGAAAGATATACTTCCATTTTTCTTTCTCGGTAAACTCATATATACACAGAAGCAAGTAAGGCAGTAGTATTCCAACCACGATTCTCGGAATATTTCCCTCATTAAACAGAATGCGCATATTGTCCGGAAGCAAGAACCAAATAATACCAATAACTGCCCCCAAAAATACACGCCTCATCCGAATTCCCACAAGTAACCAACCGATGCCGCCAATCAAAATGATTGCCGCAATCAGAACCAAATAGCCGTTCATCATATCTCCGCCCGCCAAAGCAATACAGCCGGCAATCAGATACAGCGGAAGCGGTGACCAATATCGCATCAACTCGATACCGTTGTACCACTTCTCGGAATACAGCAGATAAAAATTACCTTCCCTGATTCCGTCATAAACCAATTTGCCACGAAACAAATGATTGAATGTATCCGAGCCTCGCGGATACACGCCGCTTTCTGCAATCATCCACACAATGACTGCTGCCGCCGCCATAAGAAACAAGACAGATATGACAAGTTCTGCCCATGGAAACTTTTTCTTCGTTAATTCGGATACTGTTTGAGATACTGTATTGTTACTACATCCGTCGCCATCATTTACATCCGATGTCATATCTGCTTCGGGTGTCGCTGATTGTTCCAATGTATCGGTATCCTCTACCATTGTATCTTCTTTTGAAACCTCTGCATGCTCCGGCGTATCGCTGTCTTGGTTCCCCATCTCATCA
>CAYMCV010000131.1:0-6325 GCA_964389005.1 uncultured Lachnospiraceae bacterium
CGGGTATATGCAATCGTCTTTCCAACTCCTTTGCAAGTACTTCTGCTTGATTATAACCTCTGCGCCGCAATTTACTTTTATGCAGCGGAACAGGAATCAATGCATCCGCATTCCAAGATTTTATGCGTTCACCAAAATGTTCTGTAAGTTCTTTTGCATAAAAATCGGCATACTCCCGTCTTCCGCGATTTTTAAACGAAAAAATCGAATCTGATACACATTCATACTCCCACAAAGCACATCCTTCTAGATAAAAATGACGATGACGTGAGCAATCATAACAAAATCGTTCTTTTTCATCCCTAATTTCTTTCCCGCATATAACGCAGCGCGGTTCTTTGATATAGTGCAGTTTCGTACGACACTTGTCGCAAATATCCGTACATCGGTAGGGCAGTATATCATCGCAAATCGGACATCTCGGTGGAAAAACCCACTTTAATACAACATTCATTGCATTCCTCACCCGTCCGAGATATGTTTTTGCCTTGTTATCATTCTTTTCCAAATACTTCCTCCATACGTTTACACAATCCCGTATATCTCCGGCGTTCCCCCGCATGATGTATCATTCTCGACACCCGTTCTTTGCTCCCCATAATAACAACACATTCTGCTCCCCTTGTAACCGCAGTATACAATAGATTTCGATTCATCAATAAATCCGGACCGTCTAAAATCGGAATCACGATCGCAGGATATTCGCTCCCCTGTGATTTATGTATTGTAACAGCGTATGCCAATTCCAGTTCATCAAGGTTTTGGAACGGATAATTCACACTGCGATTATCGTCAAAAAGAACAGTGATTTCTTTAACATAGGTATTGATTGCAGCGATTTTTCCGATGTCACCGTTAAAAACACCTTTTCCGGAATCTATGGCAATTCCATACTTGGATTGTATTTCCCATTCCGTATTATAATTGTTTTTTACTTGCATGACCTTATCTCCAACACGAAAAACCCCTTCTCTTCGCTCATATTCCTTTTTGTCATGCGCGGGGGGATTTAATTGCTCCTGAAGGATTTTATTCAATGTTTCTACTCCCAACGGTCCTTTTCGCATCGGCGTCAATACCTGAACTTCTGTTGCTGATGCATGAACATATTTGGGTAATTTATCGCGAACCAACAACACCATATCCCTGTATATTACCTGCAATCTTTCTCTTTCTAAAAAGAAAAAATCCTTACTCTGATTATGAAAAGCGATTTCCTCGCCATCTTTGATCTTGTGCGCATTTACAATGATGTCGCTCTGTGCCGCCTGTCTATATATGGTTTCAAGTTTGACGACTCTGAATTTTTGGCAGTCAATCAGGTCTTTCAACACATTTCCGGGTCCTACGGACGGCAATTGATTGCAGTCTCCGGTCAGAAGCAAACGCGTTCCCGGCACAATTGCGCGTAATAGAGCTGCAAACAAGTGCGTATCCACCATGGACATTTCATCGATGATGATGAGATCTGCCTCAAGCGGATTCTCCTCATTGCGTGCGAATCTGGCATGGTCATCATTCTCCGAGACTGTTCCGGAAAGTTCCAATAAGCGGTGAATCGTTTTGGCCTCATACCCCGTTGCTTCCGCCATTCTCTTTGCTGCTCTCCCTGTCGGTGCCGCAAGAACCACATCCATTCCCGAAAGTATAAAATAGCGAATCAAAATCTTGATTATGGTTGTTTTTCCTGTTCCCGGTCCTCCTGTTACAATTGAAATTCCGTTTTTTACGGAAGATAAAATTGCTTCACGTTGCAATTCGTTGAGGATAATATCCTCCTCTTGCTCTATCGAGCGGATCTTTGTCGTAATTCTCTCCTCTTCCTCCGGTGAAACGTGAAAATCGACAAATGCTTCATAGCATTCCTTCAGTGACGATGCACACCGCAATTCTTCATAGTATAAAGATGCCGCATATACATGATGATTTGTCTCTTCACACTTAATGACAATTTTACCTTCCAACATCAAATTTGAGAACTGTACTTCGATGACATCAGAGACAACCCCCAGAAGTTCTGTGGCGCGTGTTACCAATTCCGTCTCCGGAAGATACAAATGTCCCTCGGATGTTGCCTCCATGAGTACATGTAATATACCGCACCGTATTCTGTAATCTGCATCCACCATTACGCCCATTTTACGTGCAATTTCATCCGCTGTACGAAATCCGATTCCATGTATATCTTCAGCCAAACGATATGGATTTTCCCGCAAAACACTGTACAATGCAATTCCGTACTTATCAAAGATTTTGACGGAAAGTGCGTTGGAAATTCCATATTGCTGCAGGTATATCATCGCATCGCGTACATCTTTCTTTTCCGAAACGCAAACAGCAATTTCCCGTGCTTTCTTATCGCTGATTCCTTTAATTTCCGCCAAACGCTCCGGTTCCTCTTCCATAATTCTGAGGGTATCTTCTCCAAATTTGCCGACGATTCGCATCGCAAGTGCCGGTCCGACGCCTTTTACGGCACCGGATGATAAGTATCTTTCCACAGAAACAGAATCTCTTTGTTCACATACCGCATATCGGACGAACTTAAACTGCGGACCATATACAGGATGTTCCGAAAAATCGCCCTCAAGTTCAACGACATCTCCTTTTTCTGCGCCCCAAAGAATACCGTTGCAAACCGTTTCATCCACATCCTCATTTTCACAAATCAAGTCAAAGACGCAGTAATGATTCTCGTTATTTTGAAACCTGAAGTTTTCGATGTAACCTTTGATTTTTTTCACTGACTAAACCTTTCCACACTCACTTAAAGCCCGCAGTTTGGCGGGCTCGTGCTGTTATTCTGTTGTCATTATGGAAATTCCCAAATTCGCGATTGCGATCGATCAATATTTTCAGAATCAACTATAGATTATAATTACGTTTCATTTGCTCAAACAACTCTTGCGCCAAGCCAAGCCCCTGCGTATCCGCGGATTGTTCCGCAAGTTCTGTAATTGCAGAGTCTTTAAAATAATCAACCAGTTTCTGATTCGTCGCATCCTCCGATTCCGGTACCGTTTTCATCATTTCTTTAAAAACCTGCTCCAAAAAGTAGGCTTCAAATGTCTTACAGGCATCCATGAGTTCCTGTTCGGAAGCGTTCGAACCATCCGCTTTTTTGATTTGATTTTTCAGCGCATCATTTGCGGCATTCTCAACATTTGATGCCAAATACTGCTCATAACCCGAAGAAATACCATCCATCCGAATTCTCCTATCTTCTTAACTGATTTGCCTGACTCAACATCTCGTCCGAAGCTTGAATTGCTTTGGAATTCAACTCATAAGCTCTCTGCGCAACAATCATATTGACCATCTCGTCCACAACCTGAACATTTGATCCTTCTAAATAATTCTGTGCAATTTCACTCTTTTTCAGACCGGTCGTCGTACTCTCATTCATGGCCGTACCGCTCGCTGCCGTCACTTCATATAAGCTGCTGTCTTTCTTGCTTAAACCGGATGGATTATTGAATTGCCACAGTCCGATACGAATCCCCGTAGGTGCCGGATTGTTTTTTACATCCGGATAACATATCTCCCCGTCGGCCGTCGTTGTAACTTTACTTGCTACGACATTCGCGCCGAATACAATCGGTTTCCCGGTGGAATCCAACACGCGTAAGCCGTCACTCGTTGATAAGGCCAAGCCGGTACCGTATGTGGAAAGTACAAAGTTGCCATTACGTGTGTAATATGTATTGCCGTCTTCTCCAAGAACTCCGAAAAAGCCGTCACCATCAATTGCAAATGCCGTACTGCTTGTTGATTCGTAAAAATTACCTTGCTTAAAAATTGACGTAATCGATGAATTCCTTACGCCCAAACCAATCTGTGCTCCAACCGGCTTCGGATCTCCGTTTGCCGATGTCGTCTTGCTTTGAATATCCTGATACAAAAGAGACTTAAACTCCGCCACTTCGGTTTTGTAACCGGTTGTATTCACGTTCGCCAGATTGTTTGCAATTGTATCTACGTTATTCTGTTGCGCAATCATACCCGATGCCGCCGACCATAATGATCTAACCATGATTCACCCTCCTTACAACCTGCCGATTTGTGTTACTGCCGTTTCCAAAGTTTCATCATATGTCTGAATGAGCTTCTGGTTGGACTCATATTGTCTGGTTACGCTAATCAATTCCACCATTTCTGATACAACTTGTACATTGGAGGCTTCCAGGAATCCTGCAAAAAACTTTCCATCGCTATTCGTAATTTGTGCCCCTTCCACAGCCTGATAAAAATTCTCTCCGTAATGCTCCAAGTAATTGTAGTCTTCAAAATCAACGAGTTTCAACTGTGCCACATTGATGTTGTTTTGTGCTATTACACCGGATTGGCTGATGGATACCGGTAATACAGGATTCAAGCGAATTCTGACGCTATTCCCATTTGCTCCCGCTCCCATCACATAATCACCGTCTTTCGTAACAAGATAGCCCTCCGATGTCATGGTAAAAGCACCGTCACGTGTATACATCGTCATCGTCTCGTCTGCACGATTACGATATTCTATCTCGAAAAATCCTTCTCCCGAAATGGCAACATCCAAATCCTTCCCCGTTTCACGAAAAGAACCTTGCGAATAATCCGTATAATTCTCACCAATCTTAACACCGGGACGATTGGACCCGATATTTGCCGCACCTGCAATTCCATCCATCCCGTCTTTGATGCGATATGTCAGCATATCGTTGAATGATTGGCTCGTCGCGCCCTCTTTCTTAAATCCTGTCGTCGATGCATTGGCCAGATTGTTGGTTAAGGTATCCATCCTATGCTGTTCGTTAATCATTCCCGAATAAGCTGTGTACAGTCCTTTTACCATATACTTCCTCCTGTCCGTCAATGCAGATGTTTCGATTGGTTATCTTCACTCCATACTATCTATTCATGTTGTCTTCTGGATGCAAGAAACTCAACATATTTGCCCGTTCCGATCGCTACACATGTCATTGGCTCTTCCGCTGTCATGGTATTGATTCCCGTTTTGGCTTCAATCAAGTCCTCCAAGCCACGCAACATACTTCCGCCTCCGGTCAAAACAATCCCTCTGTCAGCAATATCGGCAGCCAATTCGGGCGGGGTCTTCTCCAAAACCTTATGAATCGTCTCTACAATCTGAATGGTTGTCTCACGCAATGCTTCTTCCGTTTCCTCTGAAGAAACATGTACAGTACCGGGAAGCCCGTCCAAAAGATTACGACCCCTGACATCCATATAATCCAACTCTGCACGCTTATACGCCGTTCCGATACGAATCTTAATTTCTTCTGCCGTTCTCTCACCAATCATGAGATTATACTTCTTACGCATATAACGAATAATGGCTTCGTCGAAATCATCGCCGGCAACCTTAATAGATTCACTGACAACCGTACCACCAAGTGATATAACTGCAATATCCGATGTACCTCCGCCAATATCCACAATCATATTGCCGCACGGTTTTCCAATATCGATTCCTGCACCGATTGCTGCAGCAATTGGTTCTTCAATGATGAATACGTCACGTGCACCTGCCTGATACGTTGCATCTTCTACGGCTTTTCGCTCAACTTCCGTTACACCGCTCGGAACGCAAACCGCAATACGCGGCTTACGAAAGGAATGCTTTCCAAGTGCCTTTCTGATAAAGTGTTTCATCATCTTCTCTGTTACCGTGTAATCCGAAATAACACCTTGACGCAATGGTCTGACTGCAACGATATTTCCCGGTGTTCTCCCAAGCATCAATCGCGCTTCCTCACCGATTGCTTCGATGGTATTGGTATCTCTATCAAAAGCGACTACCGACGGCTCTTTAAGTACAACCCCTTTTCCACGGATATACACCAAGATGCTCGCAGTCCCCAAGTCAATTCCTATATCTGTATATTGCATTCTCTTTCCCCTTTCTATAGCTATCTCTCTCATTTTCTCCAAATTATATTGATTATAACCCATAGCCATAGATTTTCAAAGAGTTTTTACAAATTTGTCAAAAAAAATGTAAAAGGATATAGCACTGAGAAATCGGTTCCATCCTGTTTCTAAGTGTTACATCCTTGTCTTCTGAAATCTTTATCGGCTATTTCTCAATCAGACTTAACCCCACATCTAAAAATTGTCTTTACATTATCCTTGAAAGATTAAACACAATGATCCCTGCCAGTTCTATGCTTTGTCAGATTTCTCAAGTATCCGTTCCAAATAGTAACCGGTATAAGATTCCTTAACCTGGGCAACATCTTCCGGTGTTCCGTGTGCAATGACACAGCCACCTCCGTCACCGCCTTCCGGTCCCATATCAACAATATAGTCAGCGGTCTTAATCACA
>CAYMCV010000132.1:0-6188 GCA_964389005.1 uncultured Lachnospiraceae bacterium
AGAAACGTCACCGCTGTGTAATGCCACATATGCATATCCGATGAAGGATTCCGGTGACAATTCATCGATTGTTTTGCCGTCTCGATAAAAATGATAAGGCGCATCCACATGGGTTCCGTTATGCGCACACATAGAGAGCGAAGTGAGATTATACTTGGCTCCGTCCGTCATTCTGCTGACCGCTATTTTCTCCGGAGTTCGATCCCCGGGATATACGCAGCAGCTAAAAACTTCCTGTGAAATGTCATAAATTTTCATGCCGGTCTCCTGTTTATTTAAAGATATAAACATTGTAAACCTTTCTTTCTTCTTTGTCATCCGTATATCGTTAAGAAAAATTGCTTAGTTATATAGTAGAAAAAGCACACATTATGTGATAGAGTATGTTTCGTAACAGGTTTCAAAGAGAATGGCGTAATGGGCGAAGAAGGACCACGATTTATCTATATAAAAATGGTCTGACAAAACCATATATTAATGAGTAAATGGAGGAAGTCACGTGGTAGTCGGCGTAGGATTATATGTCAGAAACAGTCAAAAAGCGGTCGAGTTGTACAAAAAAGCATTCGGGCTAACGTTGGGGTATCACGTATTGAATGAAGATGGGAGTTTTTTTCATTCAGAATTATACAAGGGGGAGGAGTCGGCGCTCAGCGTTGTGGAGTCTGCGGAAATCCCCGGGAATAACCCGGTTCAACTGGGATTTCAGTTTGAAGACAAACAGGAACTGATAGATGCATTTCAACTTTTATCTGAAGGAGGGAATGTGCGGATGGATATATGTGAATTGCCATGGAGTCCATGCGCGGCAGAAGTACAGGATTGTTTTGGGGTCAGATGGTATTTGACATTACAACAACATCGTCCGGAAGAATAGCAGGTTGTATCATACAAAACAGTTTTTTGTTGTTTACTTTTTAGGTAAAATGCCGTAATATTTAGGGGATGGAATAAAGACAAATTGCAAAGGAGACAAACTATGAAGTATTCACCATTACAACAGGCCAGATATGATTATGCTCCCAAACTTCCGGGAATGCTCAGAAATGGCATTACCGAGATAGGTGTCAAAGAAGGAAACGAGACGCAGAGCGTAGCAGATCAGGATAAGATCAAAGCACTGTTTCCCAACACATATGGGAAGAAAGAAATTACATTTGAAAAAGGACAGAACACATCCGTTACGAAGAAGCAGGTCGTAGGTGTTATTCTTTCCGGAGGACAGGCACCCGGCGGACACAACGTTATTTGTGGTTTGTACGATGCCCTCAAAGCAACCAACAAAGAAAATGTTCTCTACGGTTTCAAAAAAGGACCGAGCGGACTGATTGAAGACGATTATCTGATTTTTGATGATGAGTACATCAACCAATTCAGAAATACCGGCGGATTTGATATCATTGGCTCCGGCAGAACCAAACTTGAGACCAATGAGCAGTTTGCAATTGCGGCGGAAGTTTGCAAGAAGCACGGTATCACCGCAATCGTAATCATCGGTGGCGACGATTCCAACACAAATGCCGCTGTTTTGGCAGAGTACTTTGCAGCGAATAATACCGGCGTTCAGGTAATCGGATGCCCGAAGACCATCGACGGTGACCTTAAGAATGAAGATATCGAGTGTTCTTTCGGTTTTGATACGGCTACGAAGACGTACAGCGAGTTGATTGGAAATATTGAAAGAGATGCCAATTCAGCAAAGAAATACTGGCATTTTATTAAGGTTATGGGACGGAGTGCTTCTCATGTGGCTTTGGAATGTGCACTTGAGACACAGCCCAACATTTGTTTGATTTCCGAAGAAGTTGCTGCAAAGAAGATGTCACTTTCCCAGATTGCCGACTACATTGCAGATTCCGTAGAAAAGAGAGCAGCCAAAGGCATGAACTTTGGTGTTGCAATCATTCCGGAAGGCGTTGTGGAATTCGTTCCCGAATTCTCCGCACTTATTTCAGAGATTAATGAATTACTTGCCGGAAGCAAGGCTGAGCAATTCAACGCACTTGCAACATGGGCTGAGAAGTATGTTTTTATCGAGCAAGGTCTTTCCAAAGATGCAATGGCGGTATTCTCCATTCTTCCGCAGGAAATCCAGCAGCAATTATTCCGTGAGAGAGATCCTCATGGCAATGTTCAGGTATCCTTGATTGAGTCCGAGAAATTATTCTCAGCGTTGGTTGCGGATAAATTAGCGACACGTAAAAAGAACGGCACATACAATGGGAAGTTTAATGCCCTTCATCATTTCTTTGGTTATGAAGGAAGATGTGCATTCCCGTCGAACTTTGACTCCGATTACTGCTATTCCTTGGGATACAATGCATTCATGTTGATTCAGTACGGCTATAACGGATATTTATCCAAGGTTTCCAACCTTTCCAAACCGGCGACCGAGTGGGTTGCAGGTGGTATGCCGATTACCAAGATGATGAACATCGAGAGAAGACATGGTGAAGATAAGCCGGTTATCAAGAAAGCACTTGTAGAACTTGATGGTAAACCGTTCAAATTCTTCGAGGCGAACAGAGAAGCATGGGCTGTTGAGACCAGCTTCGTATTCCCGGGTGCAATCCAGTACTACGGTCCTGCGGAAGTTTGTGATATTACAACGAGAACGCTTGCGCTTGAGAAAGAGTGATTTTTTACTAAAAAGTAACGTAAATAAGGGAGAGGTATTCAATTTGGATAGCTCTCCTTTTTGTTGCAATAGGATTGTGTTTTACTATTGACGCATATGATTTTTGGCATTATACTACATAATTGTGTGAAGCAAGATATTGCGAAAAGGAGAGTTTGAAGGAGGAATTAGTAATGGATTATTTTTGCCCCGAGTGTAATGCGCAGGTGACGGATGCGGATACCGTCTGCCCTTACTGCTGTTACACTTTGCGGAGAGAGACACCGATTTGTCGTGTTGAGACATTTACCCCGAAGAAAGAGGTGCCAAAGTCCGCAATTCTCGCCGGTATTATCGCGGCCGTTGTATTGACGATTGCCGCAATTATGCTTATTTATTGGAATTCGACCAAGCCCGAAACCATTACCAAACGTGTGGAAGAATTGATGGCAAAGGAGATGGAAGATGCAGAGTCGGAATTGGAAATCCAATCGATTTACTACAATCGTCTCGAAAATGCCTGTTATGTGGATTTTGTTTTACATAGAGTGGATGAGTCGGCGGAATCCGGTGCCATCATTGACTTAAAAGAAGAAAAGGTTTATTACAAATCCATTCGTGAATTGTATCAATTGACAGGCGCGCTTGCGACAATGATTTCAGACGAAGAAAATGTACAGAAGAGTTCTGAGCAGATGGAAGCCTATGGTTATGACCCTATCATGGAAATAGAGGCACATCAAGGGAAAAAGTCATGGAAACTCGTTTACGGTAATACAGAAGCAACCGAATAACAAGACAGATTAAGCAAACCAAGAAGACTATCGTCGCATCGCGTCATAGTCTTCTTTTTTACAATCGTCTTTCTTATAAAGAAATTGCATTGGTTCCTTTGCAAATGTCTGATAGTCACCTTCACTGTCTCCAAAATCATTGATATGGTAGAGAAGCAGAGAACATAAAAAGTATGCGCTTGCAGCCGCGAGGAGACACCCCGCGAGCAAGGAGGAAAGAATAATAACGACAAAAGCAGAAGAACTCATGACGCATCCTGCCTTTCTTTCACAAATTTGTCAATTGCCGATGCGGTTGCTCTCAATAGCCGCAGTATGTTGAAGTCTCCGTTCCATCCACAGCCAGTTCGGCACCGCAGGAAGTACAAGTATATATGCTATATGTAGATTGCACCTCATCGGTATCAATGCTGTCAAACCGACTCAAGCAATGGACGCAGAACAATTTAGCGGTATCCGGTTCGAAGACCAACGCACCGTTACAATTAGGACATTTGTAGATCATTTTGAATTCCCCTTTCAAAACAGTCGACAGATTCATCCGTCACGCCTATTATAGTTTAAAAATCACCTAGCGACAACCCATATTTTAAAGCTCTGGAAACGTACCTATCAAGAGAGGCAATGAAAGTTGCATAACAACGACAAAATATGTATTATATTAAGTGGAGTGGCTTTTTTGCGAACATTATTTGGTACATAGCAGCAATAGGGAGAGAAGGACATGAAAAGAACGAAGTGTGTCGGAATCATATCGGCATTCATGATACTTGGCACGATGAGCATCCTGTTGATATCGTCTTGCACACAGGAAGCAAAAGAACATCATTCTGAGGATGCTACGGTACAATCGGAATTCACATCGGAAGAAAATACTACAAACGACGATAAAACAATAAACGAAAGTGAGATTTTTGCGACATCGGAAGAAGATGTTTATAGCGAACCTGTAGTCGAAGTGAATTTTATCCGACCACAGGGAATGACGTTGGAAGAGAGAATTGCGGTACCCGAAGGATATACGCGTTCGACTGAAGCGGATGGAAGCTTGGGAGAATTTTTACGCAATTATCCGATGAAAGAAGACAACAGCCCGGTCTTACTTTATGACGGATCTCAAAAAGGCAATCAAAGCGCGCATGTCGCGGTTTTTGATATGCCCGTGGTCAGTGGCGATTTGCAACAATGTGCGGATTCGATTATGCGTATTTACAGCGAATACTTTTGGTCTACCGGGCAACCGGAGCGCATTCGGTTTCATTTTGTGAACGGATTTCTTTGCGATTACAATACCTATCGCGACGGCGGCAGAGTTCGCGTGAGCGGTAACGACGTATCATGGGAGATGTCGGCAGGATACGATGAATCCTATGAAGCACTGGAACAGTATATGCGAACGGTGTTTATGTACGCAAGTACCCTCTCTATGGAAGAAGAGACCACGGAGATTACGACAAAAGAATTGTCTATTGGAGACATTTTTATCTATGGCGGCAGCCCGGGGCATGTTTGCATGGTGGCGGATTTGTGTGAGAAAGACGGACAAAAGGCTTTTTTGTTGGCACAAGGTTACATGCCCGCCCAAGATTTCCATATTCTTGCAAACCCATCACATACAAGCGATCCTTGGTATTATGAAGAGGAGGTTGTCTATCCGTTTGTAACGCCGGAGTATGTCTTTGACGAAGGAAGTTTGCGAAGACCGTCGTATTAATCGGAATTTTTAGGTTCATTTTATATCTAAAAAACGCATCTTACCGCAGGAAAATGCATCTTACCTTTCGAAGTATTGCGGTATTTCATCATTTCGCATATGCTCACCATATCAGAAAACAACGGGTGTAAAACCCGCACACCAATATGGAGGTATCTTATGGAAATGATGATGTTAGGTATGATGATTGCAGCAGAGGTTGCACTCGCAATTGCAACAGGAGTGAAAAAGTTCGGCAAAAAGCAGTGGCTTACAGTCAGACTTTCGGTCAATGTCGGCGAGGTGGCGTTATTCCTTTTGGCAACAATACTCCCGCAGATTGATTTTGGTTTCAGATTCACGGCATTTTTGGCACTGCTCCTGATTCGTGCATTGATTGCAGGCATTGCATTTTTGGCTGCCCGCCGCAAAGCGGAAGGGAAGAAAAAAATGTTTCCGGTCATTACAGGTGTTATTGTCAGTACCTTGTTGATGACATGCAGTCTCATTCCGGCTTTTTTGATTACCGATTATGAAGGGCTTGCAACAACGGGTTCGCATGAAGTTGCCATGGAACAGGCAATTTTGGTAGATGCAAACAGATTGGAAACATTCGAGAGTGACGGCTCCAACCGCGAAGTTCCGGTACATTTTTACTATCCTGCGGACGCAGACGGCAGTGAGACCTATCCTCTGGTTCTGTTTTCTCACGGTGCGTTCGGTTACTATCAGAGTAACACATCAACTTATATGGAACTTGCAAGTCATGGTTATGTGGTTGTAAGTTTAGACCATCCTTATCACTCGTTTTTTACCGAAGATACGGACGGGAAGATGATTATTGTCAATACAGATTTTATGAACGAAGTTATGTATATCAATGAAGAAAACACACCGGAAGAAGAAATTGACAGCTTGTTTAAAAAGTGGCTTGCCATCCGGGACGGTGATGTGAATTTCGCACTTGACAGCATTGAGGCGGCAGTGGCTGACGGGACATTAAATGATGCTTGGTTTTTGGGTGAAACAGAAGAAAATGCGATTCTGCGTGTACTAAAGTGTATCAATTGTGATAAAATCGGTG
>CAYMCV010000133.1:0-6105 GCA_964389005.1 uncultured Lachnospiraceae bacterium
GCCGCCATCAAGGCCGCGCACCCGGGGACGATCTGTGCGAACCTTATTCCCTCCGTCATATCCTCCGATGAAAAATTCTTGGCCTTGGCTCTTAAGCTAAAAGCCTCGCCTCCGATATATACGGCATCTGCGCCGAAAATTACGGCAATTTTTAGAACCTCTAAACTACCGGCAGGTATCAATAACTCCGGTTTACGATTGTTCATTTCTTTCTCCTTTTTTGACACTCAACGTTACCCCATCGCCCAACGGAAGTATGACCGTCTCAAGTGTTTCATTGTGCTTCAGTTCATACAGATAATCCCGCATTCTCGTATGAATCGTGCGATTCCTTCTCGTAATCGCATAACGAGATTCCAATACATCGCCATCTTGCAACACATTATCCGAAACCAACATGCCGCCTGCCGTAAGCAATCGCAATACATCCGGAAGGAAATTCAGATACTGCCCTTTTGCAGCATCCATAAAAATGAAGTCAAATTGCGTGTCCAGTTGCGGCAGTATCTCAGCCGCGTCGCCTTCGAGCAATCGTATACTCCCCTCTTTGCCGGCGCGCCGAAAATTCTCTTTCGCAATCGGTATCCGCTGCTCGTACTTCTCTATGGTCATAATTTCACAATCATCCGGTGCATATTCACTCATAAAAAGTGCCGAAAACCCGGTCGCGGTTCCCACTTCAAGAATGCGGCGCGGTTGGTTTGCACAAAGCAAAAAACGAAGAAGACTCTGCGTCTGTTGCCTGATAATCGGCACTCCCGTCTTCTTCGCCTCTGTCTCCAACGCATTGAGATACGAGGGATTCCCCCGATCCAACGAATTGATAAAAGTCACCATTCTCTCATCTGAAATCACTGTTTCATGCTCCTTACTCAGTATCCTCTCCCGCATCGCTTTGATTGCTTGTTGATTCATCCGTCTCGCTCTCGTCTTCCTCGGAAGATTCCGCAGACATGACTTGCATCATTTCATATGGCGTCATCGCTGTACTTAACTCATAGATTCCGGGCTTAAGCTTCTTATGATATTCCGAAAACATCTCTTGGAAATAAAAGAGCTTCGCATCGCGAATGAGCCCTTTCTCCTCCAAAATCTCTCCGATTTCTTTGGGTGTTTTACCCTCTACAATCGCAACAGACATTCCGATTCCGGGCGCATTGGAGATTGCTTCTTCCGCAAAAATTCGATAACCGAAATCATATGCGATAATCGCTGCTTTATAGACACCGATTACAATCACAAATGCGATTGCAATTTTGAGCAGTGTGGTGGCGACCATTGTAATTATTTTTTTTGCTTTCATGTATTTCCTCCGACACTACAATTCAAATTGTATTTCTTTCACGATTTGTAAGCTTGACTCCTGCATCATGCGACATAATGCAAGTTCCGCTTCCAAAAACTCACTTACCACCGGATCTTCACAAAAATCTTCATATTCATTTTGCAACGCATCCATACGTTCAAATAACTCATTGGAACTTAAAAGTGACTGTAATTCAAACATTCTCTTTCGATACTCATCCAGACGTTCCTGCAATCCGTCTACCGCATGAACCGCTTCCTTCGCATCTTGAAAACGTTTGTAAGTCTCGGTCTGTTTCACGGCATCGATATATTGTGCCGTAACTTCCGCCATTTCTGACATTATTGATTCCTACGCTTTCTGAATTAAACTTCCATGATAATCGGCAAAATCATCGGACGACGTTTGGTTTTTTTCCAAACATATTCGCTCAAAGAATCCTTGACAATTGTCTTGATTTTTCCCCAATCGCTAACCCCACGATTCATACAACGATCCAGTGCTCCCGTAACCACCAGACGCGCCTCATCCAGTATTTCCTCAGATTCCTTCGCATATACGAAACCGCGTGAAACAATATCAGGTCCTGCGGCACACACATTGGTATACGCATCCAGTGCCATAACCACAACCAAAATTCCGTCTTCCGCAAGACGTTGTCTGTCGCGTAAAACCACATTCCCGACATCACCGACACCGAGGCCGTCAACCAGTATCGCACCGACTGTAACTTTACCGCGAACCGCCGCTCTTTTCTTACCGACTTCCAATACATCACCGCTGTTCAAAACAAAAATATTGTCCTTCGGAATTCCGATTTCTTGTGCTAATTTTGCATGCGCTTTGAGATGTTTGTATTCTCCGTGAACCGGAATTGCATACTGTGGTTGCGTCAGTGTGTACATTAGTTTAATTTCTTCTTGATACGCATGTCCGGAAACATGCACATCCTGGAAAATGACGTCCGCTCCTTTATGGAACAGTTCGTTGATAATTTTGGTCACTGCCTTCTCATTGCCGGGTATCGGATGCGAAGAAAAAATAACCGTATCCATGCAACCAATCTTAATCTTTTTGTGGGTTCCCATTGCCATACGACTCAGGGCTGCCATACTTTCTCCCTGGCTTCCGGTTGTAATGATAACTGTCTGTTCATCAGGGTAATCTTTTATCGTCTCAATGTCGATGAGGGTATTGTCCGGTATGCTCAAGCGATTCAACGCACATGCCGTATCAATGATGTTGACCATACTGCGGCCTTCTACCACAACTTTCCGCCCGAAACGGTTCGCCGAATTGATGACCTGTTGTACTCTGTCAACATTGGAGGCAAATGTCGCAATAATGATTCTTGTGCTTTTGTGCTCCGCAAAAATGGTATCAAACGTCTTACCGACGGTTCTCTCCGACTGGCTGAATCCCGGTCGTTCGGCATTTGTAGAATCACAGAGCAACGCCAACACCCCTTTTTTTCCGAGTTCGGCAAAACGCTGCAAATCAATGGCATCACCGAATACAGGCGTATAGTCCACTTTGAAATCACCGGTGTGAATAATGATTCCTGCAGGTGACGTAATTGCCAAAGCCGCCGCATCTACAATACTATGATTCGTCTTTATAAATTCTATACTGAAATCACCGATGTTAATCACATCACCGAACTGTACCGTGTGACGTTCCACCAATTCTTCCATCATATGTTCTTTTAACTTATTCTCAATAATTCCCATGGTCAATGTCGTCGCATATAGCGGTATATTGACGTCACGGAATACATAAGGTATCGCTCCGATATGGTCTTCGTGACCATGTGTTATAATCATTGCCTTAACGCGGGAGATGTTCTCCTCGAGATAAGTTACGTCAGGTATTACCAAATCTATTCCCAGCATATCGTCTGCCGGAAAACTCAATCCGCAGTCCACAACCACGATACTTTCGCCGTACTCAAACGCAGTAATGTTCAAACCAATCTGCTCTAAGCCGCCAAGCGGTATTACTTTTACCGTCTTGTCGGCACTTTGTTTCCCATGTTTCAATCTATTTTCCTCCACATTCTTTACAACATCCAAAAAACTTCACTTCATGATTCCTTACACGAAAACCGGTGGTTTGAAAAATCCTGTTCTCCAGTTCATCCAACAAATCGTCCTCATACGATACCACTTTCCCGCATTCCGTGCAAATTAAATGATGATGTCTGTGTTTGCTCAGCCCGCCGCGTGTATCGGCAATTTCATATCGTAAGACACCATCGTCCAAATTCATTTTTTCTACCAGATTCAATTCCGAAAACAGCAGTAGTGTACGATAAACAGTAGCCAAGCCGATTTCCGGATTGTCTTCCTTGATTACATCGTAAATTTCTTCCACGGTCAGATGCCCGTCGCGGTCCTCCGCCAATACCTGCAGTATCCGTATTCGCTGCGTCGTCACCTTCAGCCCTTTTTCTTTGAGCATTCCCCGAAGTTCGTCTTCTCTGACTTCCATCCACAGACCTCTTACTTCCTGCTACTTTTCCAAATCGATATCTTCCAAAAGATTCCGAAAAATCTCCGCAACCGCATTCAATTCCGCATCCTCGGAAACAATTGCATAAACCGCTTCCGTTGCATCCGGCTCGGAAATATCCTTCAAAATCAGTGCCTCTCCGTCATCCTCCTCGGTGTCGGAGACCAAAATATAATTCCTCCCTCCCAACGTTGTTTGTTCTAAAACATAAAAATCAACCGGCTCCTCCCGATCCGGACAAAACGTTATCTTCTCCATAATCAATCGCGCCTCCTACTTGCCAGTGTTTACACGCTCATCTAAATAACCCTGCAAAATGCACGCTGCCGCAATTCGATCAACGTATTGTTTACGGTCTTCCCGCCGTATGCCGGCCTCACTCATTAATTCATCAGCCTCCACAGTGGTCAGTCGCTCATCCCACAGAATAACTTCCAAACCTGTTCTTCTTTCCAACATTTCCTTGAATGCGAGGGTTTTCTCCACACGTTCTCCCTCTGTCGCATTCATATGAAGCGGATAACCCAAAACAATCAACTCCACTTCATTCTCTTCTATAATCTCTTCAATTCGTGCAAGTGTCTTTCGTAGTTTGTTCTCATGTTCGCGCCGAACAATCTCATATCCGCCTGCCGTCAACAACATCGGGTCACTGAGTGCCACGCCGACTGTTTTGGCACCAAAATCCAATCCCATGATTCGCATATGTCTCTCCCCGCTAATCCAAATGATTGACTTTGATATAGGATAACAACATTTCTTCCACAAGTTCGTCGCGTTCAACCTTCATAATACGGCTACGCGCATTGTCATAACTTGTAATGTATGTGGGATCACCGGACATAATGTAACCCACAATTTGATTAACCGGATTATATCCCTTAGTTTTCAGAGCCTGATAAACCAACTCGATTGTATCTCGTACCGACTGCTTGGATTCTGATTCCACTCCGAAGAATTGAGTATCGTCCATCATCTGCATATGTTCACACCCTTTGTCCTTTACTGTGTTGACTCTCTATGTATACTTCTTTTTATTGTAACCCATATAAACCAATAATTCAAGTCCATCTCGTCACAGCCTCGCATCAGCGCATCAACATCGTATCCGGTGTGAGGAACTTGTCAATGACGCCTGTAATGACAACATTAGCACAATTCTCATCGCTTTCGTACGCTACACGGACATACTCCGGCGTGTAACCCAACCAGTAACTTCGCCCATCGATGATTTTGGTTTCCTCGAACAATACCGGTCGCTTTTTTGCTAAAAAATGTGCGCGAAACAAGGCCGATTGCTTCTCTCCAAGTTCAAGAAGCGTATCGCTTCGCTCTGCCTTTATCGCATCAGAAATTTGATTCGGCATCGTCGCCGCCTTGGTACCGTTTCGCTTCGAATACTTGAATACATGCATTTCATAAAAGCCGACTTTGGTAAGGAAATCCTTGGTTGATAAAAATTCCTCCTTCGTCTCTCCGGGGAAGCCAACAATGACGTCTGTCGTAATCGCAGCTTCCGGAAAACGCGCTCGCAACATCTCCACTTTTTCGCAGTATTCCCCCGATGTGTATCTTCTATTCATCCTTCGAAGCGTTTCATCGCATCCGCTCTGCAAGGATAAGTGAAAATGCGGACACAGTTTCTCGATTTGTCCAAGTCCATCGACAAACATCGGCGTGATTATCATCGGTTCAAGTGAACTTAGTCGAATTCGTTCCACACCATCAATTGCATTGACCTCTTGCAACAAAGATAACAGATATGCCCCATTATCGTTTCCAATCAAATCAAGCCCGTAGGAACTGACATGAATCCCCGTAAAAACAAACTCGCGATATCCGTTTTGGACCAATCCGTGAATTTCGGAGAGAATATGTTCCGGCAAGCGACTGCGAACGCGACCGCGCGCGTAGGGAATCACGCAATAACTGCAAAAGCGATTGCATCCGTCCTGAATCTTGATATATGCGCGTGTATGTTCGCCCGTATGTGTCATTTTGACTTCCTCATACTTTGCGTCACGCAAATCGGAAACCGTTGAACGGTTCAATGTTTTTTGCTCCAGAATAGCCTCCGGCGTATCGACCGCAGGCTGCATCTCTTTTTGCATGTCAAAGAAACGATGAAGAATATCGAAAAGTTCTTTTTTATGGTTATTTCCAATCAGCAAATCAACGCTTTCATCCTGCGCAACGCCTATTGTGTCCGTTTGCACATAGCATCCGACTGCTACCACAACCGCTTCCGGATTCAATTTCTTGGCCCGATGTATCATTTGTCTGCTTTT
>CAYMCV010000134.1:0-5813 GCA_964389005.1 uncultured Lachnospiraceae bacterium
GAAATAATCTTATGAGAGAAGATGCATTAGAGAATATTCTTGATTTTCTTTCTTCGTCGATAGGGTCATTAACGAATCCAAAAAAAATTACTGATACAATGAATACCAAAAAATCCATAAGGATTTCTCAGAACACAGTTGCTTCATATATTCATTATTTAGAAGAAGCATTTTTATTTGCTAAAGCTAAAAGATATGATGTGAAGGGAAAGTCATACTTTGATTATCCTTATAAGTATTATTGTGAAGATATAGGGCTTAGGAATGCAAGGATTGGATTTAGACAGCAGGAAATGACACATATTATGGAAAACATAATTTACAATGAACTGATTATTAGAGGATTCTCTGTCGATGTAGGTGTGGTATATGCCAGAGAGCAAAATAAGCATCATAATTCGGTTCGTATTCCGAGAGAGATAGATTTTGTTGTTAATTCAGGTGGAAAGAAAACGTATATCCAATCTGCATTTGCACTGGGTACAGATGAAAAAGTAACACAGGAACTTCGACCTTTTTCATTGACAGGTGACAACTTTCCAAAGGTAATAGTTAGAAAGGACATTAAAAAAAGATGGTATGATGATAATGGAATACTCAATATTGGACTCATAGATTTTTTGTTGGATGCTACCGTGGTTTAGGGGAGCGTTACCGGACACATAAAGGGATAAGAAGTTGATGATGATTGAAACAATGTATATCAGAAATCGGAGGCGTTCGTTGAAATTTTAATCAGAAATCTATCATTATCGTGATAAAAGGTTATGTTATGAAAGGAATTACGTTATGAATATTACAATAGAACAAGTGAAAGACTGTGAGCGCGAGGCACTGGCAAATCTAGTTAAAATGTATTGCTATGAATGGTCACAATACAATCTGTTTGATGTTGATTGCAATGGCGTTTATCCGTTCGAGCAGTATTTGCATAATTATTTTGAGCGTCCGCGGCGATATAATTACTTGGCTCGTGTAGACGGAATCATAGCCGGATTTGCACTTATTGATGATGATTTTGTACTGCATGACGATTATGATTATTCTATGGGTGAATTTTTTGTTATGTATAAGTACAGAAGGCAAGGAGTGGGTCGATACATGGCAAAATATCTCTTGGATCACCATAAAGGAAAGTGGGAGATCGGTTTTCACCCCAAGAATGTTGCTTCGGGAGAGTTTTGGCTTTCTGTAATCGATGATTATACCTGCGGAGAGTATACATTAAAGACAGGATGTCCCAATCTAAAATACAATGACGGTAGCCACGGAAGCGTCATTTCGTTTGACAGCAGACGGATGTAAGTGTATTCTGCTTTTAATTTTTAGATGTAAGAACGATAAAAAAGAATCAACGAGAGAAAGAGGTGACATCAATGGATGAACGATTACAACAACAAATCGATTTTATTATGGAAATAGATAAAGAAAAAAACGTTTTTCGGCAAACACATTTATCGGGAAACGGAAGAAATGAGAACGATGCGGAACATGCTTGGCATATGGCAGTTATGGCATATCTTTTGCAAGAGTATTCTAACGAGCAAATTGATATTGCACGTGTGATGTTGATGTGTCTGATTCATGACGTGGTTGAAATCGATGCCGGAGATACCTATGCGTATGACATGGAAGGATTAAAAACGCAGAAAGCACGTGAAGAAGCTGCGAAGCAAAGGATTTATTCTCTGTTGCCGGAAGACCAGAAACGAAATCTGATGGAAGTATTTAATGAGTTTGAAGAAAATGAGACGCCGGAGGCAAAATTTGCACATGCCATGGACAATTTCCAGCCGTTGCTTTTAAATCACAGTAATAACGGGAACGATTGGAAGGAACATGGGGTTTCGGCAGAACAGGTATACGGCAGACAAAAGAGAACAAAAGAGGGTTCCGTGAAGTTATATGAGCATACAGATGAAATCCTCAAAGAAAATATGCGAAAGGGAAATCTACAGTAGGCCTTGACGAGATTACAAACATAGAGATAAAAACCAAGACATACCATATATTGGGGTTGTATTGTATTTGCAATCAAGTACTGATGATGTTATACTTAAGAAAATTGACCAGCAGACAATTGACGGAGTATGTATATGCGATTGAATAAAACATTTACAAAATTAATTGTATGGGTTCTCATCTGTTGCATAGGAACAGGTGGGGTTTTTTTGCGTGCAAATGCCGGTGAACTGTTATCTCCGGGAGGGAATACATCTGATACATTAACAGTGACAGAACCCTCCGAGGAAGGAAGCGTGGAACCCTCCGAAGAAGGAAGTGAGGAACCCTCGGAAGAAGGAAGTGAGGAACCTTCCGAAGAAGGAAGTGAGGAGCCTTCCGAAGAAGGAAGCGAGGAACCCTCCGAAGAAGTAAGTGAGGAACCCTCCGAAGAAGGAAGCGAGGAACCCTCCGAAGAAGTAAGCGTGGAACCATCCGAAGAAGTAAGCGAGGAACCCTCCGAAGAAGACAACGAGACAGTAGATGAAGATGAATTGATTGTATCGGATAATTATGTCGTATCCCCCGAAGCACAACGGGATTTACAACAAATTGTTGCCGAACGACCGATTCTTGCATTGATTTATCGACAGGAAGAGTGTGACATTTATTCGACACCGTCTTTTGAAGGTGAGGTAGCAGATACTTTGACGTCCGGGCAGCAGATACAGATTCAGGATGCCGTCTATGATGAATATGGAAGCGTATGGGAATATGTTTTATACTACAAAGACGATACCGCGCATTACGGCTACGTTTATCGTAATGCATTTATAAGCAGCGATGAGCGCTTTTTGCAGTGGGAAGACCAATACGGAATGAATCCACCGCTTTTGATGCGTTCTTTTGCATATGGACCGATGGCCAATACGGATCCATTAATTGAAAAATTTCCGGAGAGCTATCGCGAGGCCTTATACGCATTGAAAGAAGCGCATCCGAATTGGCAGTTTGTTAAAATGGAGACCAACTTGGATTGGAATACGGTTGTTGCAAACGAGATGGAGTCGGGTAGAAGTTTGATACATACGTCCATGCCGTCCTATTTACAAAACGGAATTTACGGACCAAAATGGGCATATGCAACGCAGGGCGCATTGGAGTACTATTTAGACCCGAGAAACGGATTGACGGAAAGCGGAATTTTTGAATTTGAACAGCTGACCTATAACGAATCATACCATAAAATCGATGCTTTACGGACATTTTTAAGTACAACTTTTATGAGTGGTTTGATTCCGGGGGATGCGAAGTTCCCAGAATATGTGATAACCTATGCTGACCTAATTCAGGGAACCGGGAAAGATTGGGGTGTCAGCCCGTTTCATCTTGCAAGCAGATTATACCAAGAACAAGGCGCAGGGAATTCACCGTTGATTTCGGGAAGTTATCCCGGTTACGAGGGATATTATAATTACTTTAATATCGGCGCGACCGGCAGTGGCGAAGATGTCATTATCAATGGGTTAACGCGTGCGAAGAAAGAAGGATGGGACAATCGCTATGATTCCATATTCTATGGAGCAAGATATATTTCCCTAAACTATATTTTAGAGGGGCAGGATACTTTATATTTACAGAAATTTGATGTGGATGATTCCAATAATGGTCTGTATTATCACCAATACATGCAGAATATCGGGGCACCGTTGAGCGAAGCCAAAAACATTATGAAATTATATAAAAACGCCGGTTCTCTTGACAATACGTTTGTTTTTAAAATCCCGGTGTATAACAATATGCCGGCGACGGCATGCGCACTGCCCACGGTTTCCTATCAGATACTTTTAACGCCGCCCGAAGGCTATACGGGGACAGAGGTGTACCTTGATGGGATTGCGTATTCGGCAGTCGCGCAAGGCGGACAGTTAAGCATAGCCGCACCTGACGGAACCGCCAAAACAGTGACCATGTACCAATACAACGAAGCGGGAGTTCCCATAGGAATGTATGTATGGACATTGCAACATACGGGATTAATCTATACGGTGACACCGCAACCTAATTTGCGGGATTTGTTGACCTATCACGGATTTTCGATTCGTATTACCGGAAAGTCCGGTATACGATTCAAGACCGGTGTTTCCGTAACAACAAGGAATCAATTGACGAGCAGCGGAATTAACGGTTTTGTTCTCAAAGAATACGGAACGCTGGTTATGAATCAAGCCAACAGATCCACCTATGCCTTTATTAAGGGCGCCAACAAGGTAAAAAGCGGAGTTTCCTACGGAATTGATGAAACCGGCAATCATGTCGATAAGGTATATGAAACAATAAACGACAGATATAGATACACATCTGTCTTAATCGGTTTGCCGGCCGAGCAATACAAAACGGAATTTGCTTTTCGAGGGTATATGATTCTGACGCAAAACGGCACAGATACCGTTATTTACGGACCGCCGGTATATAAAAGTATCTATACCTTGGCGGGACAGGCACTTGCAACGGGGCAGTATGCAGAAGACTCAGATGCAGCGATTTTCCTGAATCAATTAATCATTGATGCGGATGCAGCGACCGTATCAAGCGGTAATTAACAGTCATTTTTAGCAAATGCATTTCATGTAAAATGCAATTCGGAGGACATTATGAAAAAATGGATCATCATCGGTTCGGTCGTATTTACAATGGTACTGTTTTTGGCCGGATGCAAGGAAGAGGAACAGAATTCTTCAAGTTCAGAGGACGCAATTACAACCGAAGTTGAGGAACAGAGCGATACTGTGAACAATGTGCTGTCTAAAAATGAATCTAGAATTCTGGAACTCGAGAAAAAAATAGCGGAAGACAATTACACTGCGCAGGACTTGACAGAACTTGCCGGATTGTACGAGGAAGAGGGACGAAAAAAAGACGCACGCAATCAATTGGAGTTATGTGTACGCCTGTTTCAAGATGAGGAAGCTTATCAAAATCTACAGGACATAGTTGTAAATATCACTGAGGAAGATGAGACGATGGTGTCAGAGGCAGACCGTCTGAGCCAGAACGTGGGTGATGTTGAATATGTGAGCGAGGCATTTGCAATCTTGATGGATGAGTCATGGAAGAATTCAATGATGCCGAAGATGAAAGAAGGACGACGGAATTACTATTATCATGATACGCAGCGTCAAACAAAAACCTATTTGGAGTGCGGGTATAATGAGAACGGTGATTTTTATGCAAAAGTATGGTATACGGATGCAGAAGGCAATGTAACGATACTTTATCACAGCGGTAAAAAGGTTTCCTATTGCCGCGCACAGAGCAAGAACGGTGTTTGGGACGGAACATTTACCGCGTGGGAATTGAATGCTGCCACGGGAGATGCAATCCTCAAAGACGGCACCTTTGCGAACGGTATTTGCGTCGGTGAATTTATAGCGCAGGTACATGAAGGCGACGGAGAGACGGATTTGTTTGGATTGATTATAGGAAAAGGTGAACTTAGTTATGTGAAGTATTCGGGCACATTTACGCAAGAAGGAACCGCGGATGTGGAACAACCGGATGCGAAAGAGAGATATGGTAGTGACAATATCGTTGTATACGCTTATAATGAGAAGAAGGATCGTTTCTTATATCAATCTTTGGAAGCGGATGCGGATGGCAAGCAATATGTTTTTGATGGGAAATTCTTTGGCTTTGCGTCTGTTCCCGCATATGAGGAGTATGAGCCCAAGAAAACAGAGAATGCGCTTGCAGACGCAGGCGAAGGGAATGATACCAATGCGCAGAGTGACGTTGACGCACAGAGTATGCCGCCGCAGATACGTGTTTTTGACGGTAATGTAGAATGGTATGACGGAACGAAGTGGGTTATA
>CAYMCV010000134.1:5823-6084 GCA_964389005.1 uncultured Lachnospiraceae bacterium
GTTTCTTCATTGGAGGAGGAAGACCCGTTACTTGCTTATGAGAACGGCGAGACGAAGCCGCTCGTGAATGGGGACGGAAGCGAAAGTGACAGTGGCAATGAGGAACCGAGTCCGGCAGATACATCGATTTCTATAGGCGAAATAAAGAAACCGCAGGCACAGAAACCACAAAAGCCGAAACCGCAGACACCTACGCCAACACCGACCCCGACTCCGGAACCAACACCTGCACCATCACCGGAGCCTGCACCTGCACCAGCA
>CAYMCV010000135.1:0-2419 GCA_964389005.1 uncultured Lachnospiraceae bacterium
CACCGACACCGTCGACAGGCGAGACAGATATTGAGTGGACCCCTGATATATTGTAGATATCATGCAACAGACAAATAGAAAGAGAGGAATGTCTTTTACGCTGATGCGTGAGAGATTAACAAAAAAATGTGTAATGATTGGTTAACGATTGGAAAATTTACGATTCATGGTTATGGCGTAATGATTGGCATCGGATTCGCGATTGCAGTACTTGTGAGTATATACCGTGCCAAGAAGAAGGAACTCAATCCCGATATCATTGTGGACTTGGCAATTATTTCCGTGGTATGCGGATTTTTGGGTGCCAAATTGCTGTTTGTGATTGTGGAATGGAAGGATTTCCTTCAGAATCCGTTACAAGTTCTGGGGTCCGGAGGTTTTGTCGTCTACGGCGGAATTATGATTGGAGCATTGGCCGGCGGCATATACTGTAAAATCAAAAAAGTTGATTTTGTTTCCTACTTTGATCTGATAATGCCACAGGTTGCATTGGCACAGGGTATTGGCAGAATCGGGTGCTTTTTTGCCGGTTGTTGTTACGGCGCACAGACAGATTCTTTCCTTGGTGTTATATTTCCGGCAGGCAGTTTTGCACCTGCGGGCGTTAAGGTATTACCGACACAGTTGTTTTCTTCTGCAGGAGACTTCCTGATTGCAGGCACACTGTATTTTCTCGGAAGCCGTGTGAAGCACAAAGGAGACATTGGTGCTATTTATTTGATACTGTACGGTATCGGTCGATTTTTGATTGAATTCTTGCGAAGTGATGCACGCGGTAGCGTAGGCATGTTATCAACCTCACAGTTTATATCCATATTTATTGTTGCTTTTGCCATCGTATTATTGGTATTCAATGCCAAGAAGAGCAGAAAGGCGCTTGATGAAAAAAGAGATTAAAAATGTCATAATGATTGTTTTGGCTGCTGTAATTATGTCTTTTAACATCAGTAACTTTGCGAGAATCGGAGGACTTCTTCCGGGAGGTTTTACCGGGATTTCGTTGTTACTGCAAAAGATTTTGGGCGAATATGCGCATATTACGCTTCCTTATAGCGTGTTGTACATACCGCTCAATCTGATTCCGGCAACGATCAGTTTCTTTTATATCGGTAAAAAATTTACAGTCAAATCAATTATTATGATTGTCTTAGCCTCTGTTTTGACAGATTTCATTCCTTGTTATCATTTGACAAATGATATCTTATTATGCGCGCTATTCGGCGGTATTTTAAACGGTGTTGCAATCGGCTTGTGTTTGATGGCGGATGCGACCAGCGGCGGTACCGATTTCATTTCAATTTTCATTTCAAAACATTATGGTAGAGATGCATGGAATTATATCTTTTTTGCCAATGTCGCAGTCCTGGCAATATCGGGCCTGCTATTTGGGCTTGAAGGAGCAATGTATTCGATTATTCTTCAATTTATGTCCACTTTTGTCATACAACTAATGTATAAAAAATATCAAAAACATACATTATGCATTATTACGGATTTGCCGGAAGAGGTATATCACGAGATTGTTACGATTTCCAACCATGACAGCACGCTTTTCCGCGGGAAAGGCATGTATATGGGAAAAGAACGTAATATGGTATACTCCGTCGTTTCCAGTAATGAAGTCATGAAGATTGTACACTCGGTAAAGAAAGCCGATCCGCATGCGTTTATCAATATTCTGAAATCAACGCAGGTGGAAGGCAATTTTTATCAGAAGCCTGTTGATTAGAGGAAAGCGGACTGGTACATTTTCACAAAAAATTCATGTCAAATTCAAAAAAAATGGGGATTTTTTTGAGTAGTTATGTTATAATGAATATGTTTATGAATGATTTTCCATTACAAGACAGACATTGAATAGCACCCGATGAGGTAGATGGAGGAGACGATGGTAGTAGCATTAATTATTGCAGTGTTAGAAGCATTAGTGATTATTGCGCTTGTGATTGTAATTTACAAGAGCGAACAGTCATACAGCCAGATTCGCAATAAGGCAGAACAGATTGTAAAAGGGAAGCTGGATGTGGAAGATATTCGTGTGGATGGGAAACAGAACAACACCACGATTTTAGCCAGAGCGTTTAATTCCATCAAGAGCAATTTGCTGACATTTGTAGAGGCTACCAAGGGCAACGTCATCGTTTTATCTGATGCACTTGATGTCCTTTCAAAGAGCGTAGAGGGAAACAGGTTGGGAAACGAGCAGATCGCGGACGGTGTTTCCACTGTTGCGGTGAAAGCCGCAGAACAATTGGATTTGGTAAAAAGCAACTTAGACATCATAGAAGTCAACAATGTCCAAATGCAGGAAATTGACAGTGCCATGGCGAAGATGAAAGCCGGATTGGATGATACGGTAGAGGTAAGCAAGAAGGGATTGGGACATCTGAAGGGTTATGAGATTGATATGGATGCCATT
>CAYMCV010000135.1:2429-6017 GCA_964389005.1 uncultured Lachnospiraceae bacterium
TAGGAAAAAGCAATGAATTCCTTGAGAAATTTAATGAAGATATTAAGAAAATCGAAGTTGCCGGCGATTTTATTATCAGTGTCAGCGATCAGCTTCGTTTATTGGCTTTGAATGCCTCCATTGAAGCGGCACGTGCGGGGCAGGCAGGACGCGGTTTTTCGGTAGTTGCCGATGAAATGAGTGATATGTCCGACAAGACCAAAGCCGGTATGGGAACCATTACGAAGATTGTCAACGAGATAATGGAGAGTAGCCAACAGGTTAATGACAGTATCAAGAATTGTGAAGGCACATTCAATAAAAGTAAAGAGACGTTTGAGGAAGTCAGTAATTCATTCCAGACTATTAACCGACAAGCGTTTGAAATACACGACAGTATCAAACAGATTTCCGGTAAGTTTGAAACGATTGCCCAGAATTCCAACGAATCAAAAGAGATGGCATCCCGTTTATATGACGCTTCCTTACTAATCAGTGACAGTACGCATGAAATAGCGGCTGCATCACAGGAGACAGCTGCGGAATCGTCACATATCGGTGATAACGTGGATGCATTGAGCGGCATGTTAAAGGGAATTCAAGATTTGCTTAAGCAGTTCAATACTTCGGTTGTTCCGGTTAATCAGGACAGGGGACGCAAGGTACATATCGCATTTATCAGTATGTTGGATAATGACTTCTGGTACGGTGTACGCCGTGGCGTATTCTATGCACAGAAAGAATTGGCAGGAAGAAATGCATTGGTGGAGTATACGCCGATTAATATGTCAGGTTCCGAATTGGATGAGTTTGTCAGCAACCGATTCCAAGAATGTATTGATCAGAATGTCGACGGAATTATTTTCCCGGGATTTTTAAGCGGAGGAAACGCAAATTTACAGCGTGCAATTGACAGAGGAATCAATGTATTTGCTTTTAACTGTGATTGTGCTTCGGATGTGAAGCGAATGGCATGTTTTAGCCCGGATGCTTATGAAGCCGGCTTATTGGCGGCGAAATCCGTTGAGAAGGCTTTGGGCAGAACCGGTAATGTTGTAGTTATGACCGGCGATTTATCGGTTCGTGTGAATCTTCTCAGAAAAGAGAGTTTTCTCAAAGGTATTGCAGCTTGCAAGGGAATTCGTGTGGTTGATGATATTGTGGTATTGGACAATGCAGATGATGTTTACGAGAATACTTGTGCATGCTTACGGTCACGCGCAGATGTGGATGCGATATACTTAACAACAGGTATGCCCCTTTCGGTTGCAAGAGCAATTGAGGATACCGGCAGGGCAGGACGTACGGTACTCATCGGATTCGACCACAGTCCGGAAATCTATGATTATATTAAGAAAGGTGTCATTGCCGCAGCCATCGGACAGGATCCGTTTGGACAAGGTCATGACCCGATTATCTGGATGTACAATCATTGCGTTACCGGAGAAGCATTACCGAAAGAGTTTATGGCATGCCGATTATCCGTTGTTGACAAGGATAATGTTGAGAATCTAATTTAACACAAATAAGGGTTTCTGATTAGGATATCGGATAAAAAATAGGGCACGCGATTTCGCGTGCCCTTAACGATTGTTACGTAATTACTTGATTTCGTGACTATCCAACATAGTCAGCGCTACCGAATGCAAGAATCGGAAGTGCGATGTAGGGGAAGAGAATTGTGAGAATCTTGAAACCTGTTTCTTTTCCGAAAACATCTGCGATTTTCCAGTATACAACATAAACAAAAATGGCATTAACACCCGGGATAAAGAAACCTAAACAAAACCAAGGATTTCCGAAAGCAATCTTTGCCATGATGTAACAATTGTAAATAGGAATGATTGCTGCCCATCCCGGCTCGCCTGCTTTGACAAAAATTTTCCAAAAACTGACGAGTAAAACTAATGATAATACTGCTGCAAAAATCAGTGTGAAAATGTAGATACCGGCGAAACCTGCAAGCGCGGCACTGTCCATATAAGAACTATCCATGATAATTCCTCCTTTTATTTTTTGGTTAGTATACTACTGATGGTCGAAATTGTCAATTCTTTGTCAATAAATGTTAAAATATTGCATACATTTATAGATACTTTTAGCTCCGATATGAAAGTAATAATAAGTAAATAGAAATTAGGAAATAAGTATTGACAAATCATAAATCTCATCATAATATAAACATATGAACAGACGTTTATTTGTTTAACGTGAATGCAGGAGGTGCGACATGAAAACACAAAAGGATACAGATATTTGCGAGACATATGAAATTCATGAGGATCGCATTCATTCTGCAGAGGCACACAAATTGTCGGACGATGAATTGTATCGGTTGTCGGAGTTGTTCAAAGTATTTGGCGACACGACACGATTAAGAATTCTGTACGTACTGTTTGAAACAGAAGTTTGCGTTTGTGACTTGGCATTGATGTTACAGATGACGCAACCGGCCATTTCACACCAACTCAAAATCTTACGACAGGCAGGTCTGATTAAGAGCAGGAGAGAGGGCAAATCGGTGTTCTATTCTCTTGCGGATTCACATGTCAGCACTATGATTTCGCAAGGTGTGGATCACATTAGAGAGTGACGAAGCGTTCTAAATAAAACCAACAGAAGGAGACTAATAAAATGAAAAAGAAGTATCAATTGGAAGACTTGGATTGTGCGAATTGTGCGGCGAAGATGGAAGATGCAATCAAGAAAATCCCCGGTGTAAAAGATGCAACGGTAAGTTTTCTGGCGCAGAAATTAACAATCGAGACAGAAGAGGAATTATTCGAAGAAATCATGAAAGAAGTGGTAAAGGTTTGTCGCAAGGTTGAACCGGACTGTAAAATCATGATTTAGTTTCGAAAAGCGAGGTGCTTATGACATCAAAACAGAAGAAAATGCTTATCAGAATCATTGTTTCATTTGTGATTTTTATCGTATTGTTCGTGGCGGAACATATCGGTATACTGGAATTCATTCGCCCGACATGGATGCTTTTCGTTATTTATGCAGCTCTTTATCTGCTCATTGGATATGATATATTGTTAAAAGCGGGGAAAAACATTCTGCACGGTCATATCTTTGATGAAAACTTTTTGATGATGATTGCAACATTCGGCGCATTTGGAGTCGGAGAATTATCTGAAGCCGTGGCAGTTATGTTGTTTTATCAAGTTGGAGAATTGTTTCAGAGTTATGCGGTTGGTCGGTCTAGACAGTCCATTGCAGATATGATGAATATCTGTCCGGAGTATGCCAATCTTGAAACAGACGGAGAATTACAGACGGTTGATCCGGAAGATGTAAATATCGGCGATATCATTGTGATTAAGCCCGGGGAGCGCATTCCGCTTGACGGAATTGTGATAGAAGGAACTTCTTATATTGATACTGTGGCATTAACCGGAGAATCCGTTCCGAAGAAAGCAGTTGTCGATGATACTGTAATTAGCGGATGTGTGAACGGAAGCGGAATATTAAAAGTTAAAGTCAGCAAGAAATTTGAGGATTCAACAGTATCCAAAATACTTGAACTTGTAGAAAATGCAAACTCCAAGAAGGCAAAAACAGAGAAGTTCATTACCAAATTTGCTCGATATTACACGCCGATGG
>CAYMCV010000136.1:0-5615 GCA_964389005.1 uncultured Lachnospiraceae bacterium
TCTTCCATCGCCTCCAAAAGACTTGATTGCGTCTTTGGAGAAGTTCTGTTGATTTCATCCGCAAGAATCAGATTGCTCATAACGGCACCGCGACTAAACTCAAACTTACCGGTCGCCATATTGTATACGGACAGTCCCGTTACATCACTCGGCAGCGTATCCGGTGTAAACTGTATTCTGGAAAAATCACAATCGATACTGCGTGCAATTGCTTTTGCGAGTGTGGTCTTTCCTACACCCGGAACGTCCTCCAATAACAAATGTCCGCCTGCGATAAAAGCAAGCATCGCAAACTCAACCGTCTCATGTTTACCGACAATTGCAAGTTCAATATTTCGTATAATGTTCTCCATTAATTCACGGTTGTTCATATTCATTCTCCGATTCGTATTGTATGGTAATTTCAATTACTATTCGTCTTCTTCCTCAACAGGCAAAGTGACTTCTTCATCTTCGTCGTCATCTGTAATTGGAAGTGTCGAGTATTTTTCTGCCTCCGGAATCACTTCGAGCGCATCTTCCATATTCTCATATTCCTGATTTCCGTCACTGACTTTCTCGCGTACTTTGGCAATTTGCGCCACTGATACACCCTTTGCAAGGTCAATCAGTTTCACACCGGAGGTAATTCTTCCGAGTGTGGAAATTTCCGCCATTCGTATCTGAATAATGATACCGCCGGTGGTAATCATAATAATCTCATGTTCGTCGTTTACCGCCTTAACTCCAATGACATACCCTGTCTTCTCGGTAATCTTGTAACATTTTACGCCCTTACCGCCACGCTTCTGGATATTGAACTCTTCGAGATAGGTTCGTTTACCCATACCGTGTTCGGAAACAATCAGCAAAGAGTCTCCCTGGTGATCAAGTTGCATGCCGACGATTTCATCACCGTCTGATAAATTCATTCCGATCACACCCATGGAAGAACGTCCGGTAGCACGTACATCTGTCTCTGCAAAACGAATACACATGCCTTGCTTGGTTACAAGGAATATCTCTGTATTCTCATCGGTTGATTTTACTTCAATTAATTCGTCATCTTCACGTAAATTAATTGCTGCAAGACCTTTTCTGCGAACATGACTGTATTCGGTAATATGTGTCTTCTTGACAATACCGTTCTTGGTAACCATAAAAAGATTTCTGTTTTCGTCATATTCTTTAATCGGAATGATGGCAGATATCTTCTCACCCGGTGATAACTGCAGCAAGTTCACAATCGCAGTACCTCTGGCAATTCTGCTTGCTTCCGGTATTTCGTAAGCCTTCATTCGATATACGCGCCCCATATTGGTAAAGAACATGATATAGTGATGCGTTGTCGTCATGAGCAAATCTTCGATAAAATCATCCTCAATTGTCTGCATACCCTTAATTCCCTTACCGCCACGGTTCTGTGAACGGAAGTTGTCGACAGTCATTCTCTTGATGTATCCGAGATTTGTCATCGCAATAATGGTATTTTCATTCGGAATTAAGTCTTCCATCGTAATATCGAATTCGTCAAATCCGATGACCGTCTTTCTGTCATCGCCGTATTTCTGTGCCGTTATCAACATCTCGTCTTTGATGACTCCCAAAAGAACTTTTTCATCAGCTAAAATTGATTTCAAATAAGCGATTTTTGCAATCAACTCATTATGTTCCGCTTCAATCTTCTCGCGTTCCAAACCGGTCAACGCTTTGAGTCGCATATCAACAATGGCCTGTGTTTGTGCTTCGCTTAATCCGAAACGTTCCGTCAATCTGTCTTTTGCAATTACGGTTGTCTGACTACTGCGGATGATACTGATGACTTCATCAATATGGTCGAGTGCAATCAACAAACCCTGTAAAATATGATCGCGCTCTTCCGCTTTGTTTAAGTCGTATTTCGTTCTTCTGGTCACTACTTCTTCCTGATGTGCCAGATAGTATTCCAACATCTGAAGGATGTTTAATATTTTGGGCTCATTATTGACAAGTGCAAGCATAATAACACCAAAAGTATCCTGTAATTGTGTATGTTTGTATAAAAGGTTCAACATAACATTGGCATTCACATCCCGTCGTAACTCAATTACGATGCGCATACCTTCACGATCGGACTCATCACGTAAATCGGTAATTCCGTCCAAACGTTTGTCACGAACCATTTCGGCGATTTTTTCAATCAATCTTGCTTTGTTAACCATATACGGAAGTTCACTGACAATGATTCGTGTCTTTCCGTTTGACATGGTCTCGATTTCTGTCACAGCACGTACGCGAACTTTACCACGACCGGTTCTGTACGCTTCTCCGATTCCTCTGGTTCCTAAAATAACGCCACCTGTAGGGAAATCCGGACCTTGTACGATTTCCAATATCTCATCCATTTCCGTTTTGCGGTCTTCTTCAATACGGTTATCAATAATTTTTACAACTGCGTTTATCGTTTCTCTTAGGTTATGCGGCGGTATATTGGTCGCCATACCAACGGCAATACCGGTGGTTCCGTTTACCAACAGATTCGGATAACGACTCGGAAGAACCACGGGTTCACTCTCTGTCTCATCAAAGTTTGGTACGAAATCAACCGTGTCCTTATTGATGTCCGCCAACAATTCCATAGAAATCTTTGAGAGTCTTGCCTCGGTGTAACGCATTGCCGCAGCACCGTCACCGTCGACGGAACCAAAGTTTCCGTGTCCGTCCACCAATGGATAACGTGTTGACCACGGCTGCGCCATGTTAACCAATGCGCCATAGATGGAACTGTCACCGTGCGGATGATATTTACCCATTGTATCACCGACGATACGAGCACACTTTCTGTGCGGCTTATCGGGCCCGTTATTCAATTCGATCATGGAATAAAGTACACGCCGCTGAACCGGTTTCAGTCCGTCTCGAACATCCGGTAACGCTCGCGCCGCAATAACGCTCATCGCGTAATCGATATAGCACTTCTCCATGGTTTTTCTTAAATTGACTTCTTGGATTTTATCAAAAATCATATCATCCATTATTAAGTTTCCTCCGTTCTTCCGTTCCTGACTAGGTAATTCCCAAATCGGACGGTTCCACACTTTTAACTACAAGTGTCTATATTAGATATCAAGATTCTTTACATATCTTGCATTCTCTTCAATGAATTCACGACGCGGTTCTACTTTATCGCCCATCAGTGTTGTAAATACCAAGTCCGTCTCAGATTCCGATTCGTTATCCATGGCAACCCGTAACAAAATTCTGCGTTCCGGATCCATGGTGGTTTCCCAAAGTTGTTCCGCATCCATTTCACCCAGACCTTTGTATCGCTGAATCTTGTTATTTTGGTCACGTCCGACTTCTGTCAGAATTTGGTCGAGTTCCTCATCTGAGTACGCATACCAAACCTTTTTGTTCTTTTCAAGCTTGTAAAGAGGCGGCTGCGCTAAGTATACATGACCTTCTCTGATTAAGTTCGGCATGAAACGGTATAAAAATGTCAATAACAACGTGCTGATATGTGCACCGTCAACATCGGCATCCGTCATGATGATAATCTTGTGATAACGCAATTTGGTAATATCGAAATCTTCATGAATTCCGGTACCGAAAGCGGTAATCATTGCTTTGATCTCGGCATTTGCATAAATTTTATCAAGTCGCGCTTTCTCTACATTCAAAATTTTACCACGAAGCGGAAGAATCGCCTGTGTACTTCTGCTTCGTGCAGTCTTGG
Organism: uncultured Lachnospiraceae bacterium; assembly: GCA_964389005.1. Taxonomy (GTDB): domain Bacteria; phylum Bacillota; class Clostridia; order Lachnospirales; family Lachnospiraceae; genus CAYMCV01. Next base: position 3,695 of record CAYMCV010000136.1, read on the forward strand.
CGCTACCACCCGCGGAATCACCCTCAACGATGTAAATTTCGCAGTTCTTTGGATCCTTATCCGAACAATCTGCAAGTTTTCCGGGTAATGCCATGCCTTCGAGTGCTGTTTTTCTTCTGGTCAAATCTCTTGCTTTTCTGGCAGCATCTCTTGCACGCTGTGCCATTATGGATTTCTCGCAAATAATCTTGGCAATCGTTGGATTCTGCTCCAAATAATAAATCAACTGCTCGCTGACAACTCCGTCAACTGCGGTTCTTGCTTCGCTGTTTCCGAGCTTCTGTTTCGTCTGTCCCTCAAACTGCGGATTCTCCAACTTAACGGAAATAATTGCCGTCAAACCTTCTCGAATATCTTCACCGGAAAGGTTCTGGTCGGAGTCTTTTAATAATTTCATATTACGTGCGTAGTCGTTAAATGTTTTCGTGATTGCGTTTCTGAATCCCGTTAAATGCATACCACCTTCAGGTGTGTTGATATTGTTTACGAAACTGTATGTACTCTCGGTATAGGAGTCATTGTGCTGAATTGCAATTTCCACATAAACATTGTCCCGTTTGCCTTCAAAGTACATAATCTCTTCGTACAGCGCGGTCTTGCTCTTATTCAGATATGCAACAAATTCCTTAATTCCGCCTTCGTAATGGAATACACGTTCTTTTTTCTCCTCTTCGCGCTCATCACGCAATACGATTTTGAGACCTTTGGTTAAAAAGGCCATCTCACGAAGTCTTTGTTTTAGAGTATCAAAATCAAATACCGTTTCCTCAAATATCTGACTATCCGGCAAAAAATCAACTTTGGTTCCTGTTTTTTCAATCGGACAATCACCAATGACTTTCAAAGGATAAATCACATGTCCTCTTTCATAACGTTGTTTGTAAATCTTTCCGTCGGAATAAATCTCAACTTCCAACCATTCGGAAAGCGCATTGACAACGGAAGCACCTACACCATGCAATCCGCCGGATACCTTATATCCTCCTCCGCCGAATTTACCGCCGGCATGTAAAATCGTAAATACGACTTCAACTGCAGGAATACCCGCTTTATGATTGATACCGACAGGAATACCGCGCCCATTATCGATAACTGTAATTGTATTTCCCGGATTGATGATGACTTCAATCATGTTGCAATAACCCGCCAATGCTTCATCCACGGAATTATCGACAATTTCATAAACCAAATGATGAAGTCCGCGCAAAGAAGTACTCCCGATGTACATACCGGGTCTCTTTCTGACTGCCTCTAATCCTTCCAGAATCTGGATTTGATCCGCACCATATTCTGCATTTGTGTCTGTTCTGCCATCCATATTTACATCTGTATCCATTTCGTTACTCCTGTCTTGATTCTTTTTAAGAATTCTTTTCTTCTACCGTGCCGTTATCTACATGATATACTTTGTTGATTTGAAAGCGATTGTTCACAAACTCATCCAATCCCGTACAAGTAATAATCGTCTGGATGTCGTTGATACTGTTTAAAAGATGATTCTGCCGACTGCTGTCCAATTCAGAAAGTACGTCATCCAACAATAATACCGGAACGTCTTTGGTTATTTTTTTGACCATTTCTATTTCTGCCAGTTTCAGTGACAACGCAGCAGTTCTTTGTTGACCCTGAGAACCGAACTTCCGGATATCGACTCCGTTAACCATAAAAGCAAAATCATCTCTATGGGGACCGACAGAAGTCATTTTTGATCGGATATCTCTGTCTTTTTCTTTTTTTAGCGCCATACCCATTTCATCGGCACGTACATTTGGTTCATAAACGATGATCAGTTCTTCTTTTTGGCCGGATAATTTTTTATGTATGTCATAAATAATTTCATTCAATTGCTTTACAAAGAATTCTCTGCGTTCAATAATCTTGCTTCCAAATGATTCCAATTGTGTATCCCATATTCCCAAGG
>CAYMCV010000137.1:0-5374 GCA_964389005.1 uncultured Lachnospiraceae bacterium
CGTATGAAGACAGCGTTGTATGTGGCAACGGTGGCACGCACATACCGAAAAGCAATTGATGATTACATGGAAGGTGAGGATGTTTATTTAAGTCACATGGACTGGTATCGAAAGGAGATTGCAAAGTGTACCTATCGACAGTTTACCACGGGTTTTTATTTCGGAAAACCGGACAGCGATATGCAGATTTATGATAACAGTACTTATGTGAGCGAATACACGTATCTTGGGATTGTAGAGGAAGTACGGGCAGACGGAAGCGTGCGTATAGAGCAAAGGAATAAGTTTTGCGTCGGCGATACAATAGAAATCATGTGTGCGGACGGCGACAATTATTTTACGGATGTAATTACTATTTCGAATGAAACGGGTGAGGAGATGGAAAGCGCACCGCATCCGCAACAATTATTATGGCTTACACTATCCGTGATTCCGAAGAAGTATGATTTACTTCGAGTGGCAACGGGTAAGAAAGAGTAACATCGGGAGGTTCACGTGAGGATTGAGTTACCGGCAGCAGTTGAGACAATTATAAGTACATTATCGGATGCGGGTTTTGAGGCATATGCCGTCGGAGGTTGCGTGCGGGATTCTGTCCTGGGGCGCGTGCCTGATGATTGGGACATTACAACCTCAGCCAAACCGGAACAGGTCAAGGCGCTTTTTCGGCGAACGGTTGATACCGGTATTCAGCACGGAACGGTGACGGTTTTAATCAATCATGTCGGGTATGAGGTAACGACATACCGTATTGACGGAAGTTATGAAGACGGACGACATCCAACCACAGTTACGTTTACCACAGGTTTGCGGGAGGATTTGCAGAGGCGTGATTTTACCGTGAATGCAATGGCATATAACTTGGAGACAGGAATTGTGGATATATTTGGCGGCATGAAGGATTTGGAAGCAGAAGTCATACGTTGTGTCGGCAGTCCTGCGGAACGATTTGCCGAGGATGCGCTTCGTATGTTAAGGGCAATCAGATTTGCGGCGCAACTTGGATTTACAATTGACGAAGACACAAAAAAAGCCATTAAACTGTTGGCACCGACAATCAAAAAAGTTAGCGAGGAGCGTATTCAAGTTGAATTAACGAAGATGCTGTGTTCGCCGCATCCGGAGTGTTTGGAACAGGCATATCAACTTGGAATTACATCCATCATAATGCCGGAGTTTGACCGGATGATGCAGACTGGGCAACATAACCCGCATCATTGTTACTCCGTCGGAGAACATACGTTGAAAGCCTTACAGGTGGTTGCACCGGATAAAAATCTCCGCTACGCGACACTTTTCCATGATGTTTGTAAACCGGAGAAACGCACAACAGATCAAGGCGGTCGCGATCATTTTTACGGTCATGCGGAGGCGGGATACGAAAAGAGTCGGCAGCTGATGCGACGGTTCAAAATGGATCTTGATACCATCCAAACGGTATCCAAGTTGGTGCTTTATCATGATTATCGAATCGAAGCCGGAATTGTCAACATGCGGAGAGCCGTTGCCAAAATCGGTGAAGATATCATGCCGTTGCTTTTTAACTTACAAGAAGCAGACATTATGGCACAGAGTATGTATGAGCGTGACACCAAATTGGAACGACTGCGAAAGAATCGTGCAGACTACGCGACAATTGTCGAAGAAAACCAGTGCACATCACTCAAAGACCTTGCAGTCAAAGGTGCCGATTTAATTGCTGCCGGTGTTCAGCCGGGGAAAGCAATGGGAGATATTTTACAGAAAATGCTCGCAGATGTCATTGAACATCCGGAGCATAACAATAAAGAATATTTGTTAAAAAACATGACGGACTATGAGCAATCGTAGTCCGTTTGTAAATCTTTGGCAGCACCGCATATTTTTAGCCAAAAACTCATAGAATGGGTTATACGCATTCAGTTGAGTTTGAGGAGGAATGGTTGTGGACGATAGGGCTGTGTCGATATTGGATAACTATGATTTGGCGGTCACCCGTACGTACAAAGGACGCGGCGCGATTCTTTGTGAAACCGAGAGCGGTCTGAAAATTTTGAAAGAATATCAGACACCGTCGGGTAAGGCTTCGCTGATAGAACAATTGGTACAAAGCGTCGGTAAGAAGTCGTCAATCCTCGTGGATGAATATGTTCGAAACAAAGAAGGAGAATTGATTTCTTATGACAGAGACCAAAAGGCCTACATTGTAAAAAACTATTTTCGCGGTCGTGAGTGTTCACCGCGCGACCAAGAGGATCTCAAAAATGCGTTTACCTGCTTGGCGCAAATTCACAGACACATGGAATTGCCTGATATGGAGTTCGAGCAGATGCGGCCGTTTTCACCGGAGGAGGAAATGTTGAAACACAATAATGAGATTCGACGTGTTCGGAATTTTATCCGCAGACAGAAGCCGAAAACGGATTTCGAACTTCAACTCCTAAAGTATTACGATATTTTTGAGCAAAAAGCACTTCATACGTATAGGTCTCTTGTCAACGAAGATTTTTGTGATTTTTATCGGACTGTTTCAAAACGACATTCTTTTGCGCATGGCGAGTATCAGTATCATAATGTCTTGTTCATGCCGGACGCAACCGCTGTTGTCAATTTCGAGCATTGCAGATGGGACAGTCGTGTATGCGATTTGGCGCTCTTTCTGCGGAAGTCACTTGAGAAGTCAGATTGGTCGATTGATTTGGGAAAACTGCTGCTTCGCGCATATGAAAGCGAATATCCGCTGACTTTTGATGAAAGAAAACAACTTTACTATCGGTTGGCTTATCCGGAGAAATTTTGGAAGATCATTAATTCCTATTTTAACTCCAATAAAGCATTTGTCTCGTTACAGTATCTCGGGAAACTGGAAAATCTTATGCGGCAGGAAACGGCGAGGGAACGTTTCTTGTCAGAACTATAGATAAAAGCCAAAAGACACAAATTTTACACAGGATTGGCAATCCGGAATGATTGAAAAGCCGCGGGGAATGTGATAAAATAAGGGAATTTCATGGATACGATTGCAAGCAAGAAGCAATTGGTATCATAACAGAACGCGGTTTTAGTCAAAGTGAGGTAAAGATATGCCACAATATAGTGTAAAAAAACCATTAACCGTATTTATATGCGTCATTGCCATTATTGTATTGGGAATTGTCGCATATCTAAAAATGACGCCCGATTTACTGCCCAATATTGACTTGCCGTATGTAATTGTCATGACAACCTATCCGGGTGCAACGCCGGAGAAGGTGGAGACGGTGGTTACGAAGCCATTGGAGCAGGGAATGGCGACGCTCAACAACATCAAGAATGTGTCCTCCACTTCGGCGGCGAACTATTCGCTTGTCATTCTGGAGTTTGAGAACAGTGTCAATATGGATACGGTTACGGTTGATATCTTACAGAGTATTAACTTAATTGAAGGATATTGGGATGATACCGTCGGGACACCGTATATCCTAAAAATCAATCCAAGTATGCTGCCGGTTATGGTTGCCGCAGTGGATATGGAAGGAGCGGACAGAACAGAGATATCTACATTTGTAGAGGATGAACTCCTAAATCAATTGGAAGGTATTTCCGGAGTCGCAAGTATTTCTTCCACCGGTATTGTAACGGAAGATGTCAGCGTTTTTATCAATCAGGAAAAAATTGATGCTCTAAATGAGCTGGTTCGCAATAATATTGAAGAGAAGATGGCAGATGCCCGTGCGGATTTGGAATCTGCGAAAGAAGATGCCGAGGATGCCAAGAAAGAACTTGAGGAGGGCGAAGCCGAACTAAAAAAAGGCAAAGAAGAATTTGCTGCGAAGATGGCAGATGCCACAGCAGAACTTGCAAGTGGACAAGCAACCATTTTAGAGAAGAAGGTCTTACTGCAGACACAACTTGTTACATTGAATACAACCAAGACCGATTTGACCAAGACCAAAGCGCAATTAACGGAAACACAGAACCAGATTGCGCAGTTGGAATCTACAAAGCAGATGTTGGAAAAGACACTTGCAAATCTTGATACGCTGTTGCTCTTACCCGATGCACAGATTGTCGCAATGGGAACGTCACGTGCGGAAGTGGAGGCACAACGCACGCAGGTTAGTCAATCATTGTCTACAGTAAATGCCGGATTGTCTGCGATAGACAACGCACTTGCATCGAAGAGTATGACTCGAGCCGGTCTTGCAACTTCCATGTCAGAACTGGACGCAGGTATTACCAAGGTAAATGAAGGAATCGGGCAAATCGAGAACGGAATCGTACAAATTGAAAAAGGACAAAAAGATTTAAATTCCGGGTTATCTACGTTAGAAGAAGAAAAAATCAAAGCGATTTTTGAGATGGCGGAAGCATCTGCGAAATTGACAGTCGGCAAAGATAAATTAGAATCCGCGTTAACGCAGATTGATGACGGATTGAAACAACTTGACGAGGCAGAAGAAAGTGCATATGATGCCGCTGATTTGTCGTCTACGATTTCCATGTCGATGATTTCGGGTTTGCTGATGGCGCAGAATTTCGAGATGCCGCTCGGTTATGTGGAACAGGATGGGACGGAATTCATGGTCAGTGTCGGACATGATATTTCTACCTATGAAGAACTTGAAAACCTGCCGCTCATGGATCTCGGGATTGATGATTTGGATGTGGTTACACTGTCGGATGTTGCCGATGTCTTTATTACGGACAATGCTGCTGATACCTATGCCAAAATTAACGGAAATGACGGTGTGTTGCTTTCATTTACCAAGCAATCAACGCATGCGACTGCGGAAGTATCTGAGAACATCACCGATAAATTTGAAGAATTGAGTGAGAAGTATCCGGGGTTGAAATTCACTTCGTTGATGAATCAGGGAGACTATATTTATCTGGTGGTTAACTCGATTTTGCAAAATATCTTTTTGGGAGCACTGTTCTCTGTAGTTGTTTTATTCCTTTTTTTACGAGATATCAAACCGACATTTATTACATTGCTCAGCATTCCGGTCAGCGTTATCTTTGCGATTGTATTGATGTATTTTTCCGGAGTGACGCTCAACATGATATCACTGTCCGGTTTGGCGATTTCCGTCGGTATGCTTGTTGATAACTCAATAGTCGTTATCGAAAATACACACCGACTGCGTAGTTTGGGCGTTTCACCCGCCAAAGCGGCCGTGTCGGGTGCGAAGCAGGTAGCGGGAGCGATTGCGGCTTCTACCTTGACCACAATATGTGTATTTTTACCGATTGTTTTTATCGAAGGTATTATTCGACAATTGTTTGTTGATATGGCGCTGACCATAGCATATTCATTGATTGCCAGTCTGATTATTGCATTGACGCTTGTTCCGGCAATGGAAAGCTATATGCGTAAGGATATCAAGAAGAAAAACAATTTCATTATGGATCG
>CAYMCV010000138.1:0-5007 GCA_964389005.1 uncultured Lachnospiraceae bacterium
ACTGCATGATTTTTTGCATTAAATCATCTTTACAAAAACCGTCCATCAAATACATGACCGATTCGCGTCCGCCGATGATTAAATCTCTTCGTAACAGATCAAAATTCTCATCAATTTTTAGATGTTGATCAAAATATGCCTTATTGTCCTTCACATTGGGCGATGTTGTTCTGACTTTTTGATACATAAAAAAACCATTCCTTTCCTGCAATTGCTTGCACTCTTAAGAATAGTTTTCTCTTAATTGTCGATTTCTATGTAAAAATCCTTAATTGATTCCCGTACTGCCGCATCCGCCGCGATCGAGAGCTCCCAGTTCTTGTGTTTCGTCAAAGACAATTGTGGGTTGATTCTTCATGATACGGAACTGACATATGCGGTCGTTGAAATGTATCGTTGTATCGCGCATTGCAAGCGCAGGCATAAACCACTGATCGTTGTCACCGCAATAGGTTTGGTCGATAACGCCCATATGATTCGTCTGAATGATTCCGAAATTCTTAAAAGTTGAGCTTCTCGGTACGACATGTGCCTCATATCCGTTCGGTAATTTCATAGCAACGCCAAGCGGAATTAACCGAAACTCTCCCGCTTTCATTGTAATATCCGCCGCAGCTCGTAAGTCAATCCAGTCGGACTTACCTTCCACATAACATAAACGCTCCAAATCCTGATGAAAATACTTAATTTGTATGTTTTCCATTGTTTCTCCCATTTCTCATTCTTTAATAAAATAATCTTTGCAATGCAGTATCGGTTGTATGGGATTCGAACTGTTCAATGTTGCCTTAACATCGATGACACGTTGGTTTTTGCTTCCTTTCCATAGGAGGTTTACATCCAAAGTCTCATATTCAAATTCACCATCCACACAAACGTCCACATACTTCATAAAATCCTCGTCGTAGATACTCTCCCATACAGAACCTGTGTAGAGCCAAATGGTTTTGTCCGGATACAATACCTTGATTTCACGCATCAATTCCGACACTGTTTCACGGTTGGCAACATGCAATGGGTCGCCACCGGAGAATGTGATTCCTGAAATATAGTCCATATTCAGTTGTTCAAATAATTCTTGTTTGGCGGCTTCATCAAATAACAGTCCGCCATTTGGATCCCATGTAATCGGATTCTGACATTGCTTACAACAATGTGAACAACCGGATACCCACAGTACCACGCGTAGTCCGTCTCCGTTTTTCATGTCGTCCTTTGTTATATTATGGTAACGCATGTGTGTCCTTTCATAAATCACAGTAACATCGTAATGATATTTGTCGTATCCTGGCAGCAATTAAACTTAAAATTACATACTACGGCGTTCAGAGATTTCTGTCATTTTCGCTTCATTTAGACGTGTTTCTCCATGCACTCTCGAATACGAGAGATATCCGTTCATTCGGTCAATTTTGGTTAGATTGGTACTGCCGCATTTGGGACATACATCCATTTCCAACTCTTGGTGACCGCAATCATCACAATAAGCCAGTGACATATTCAGCCCTTCATAAAAGCCCATATCCATGGCTCTGCGAATCAATGTCTTTATCGCTTCCAAATTGTAGTCAATCGGATATCTGACATATTGAATCTTTCCGCCATTACAAAGTTCCCAAAACCTCGCTTCCAAGTCCTGTTTCTGAATCGGCGTAATATCTTCTGTTACATGGCAATGGAAACTGTTGGATACGTACTCCTTGTCCGATACGCCCTCAATGATACCGTACTTTTTACGGAACTGTTTAATCTGCAAACCGCAAAGACTTTCTGCCGGTGTTCCGTAGATGGCATATAAATTTCCGTCCGCTTCTTTATACTGTGTCACTTTTTTGTTGATATATTCCATTACTTCTAAGGCAAAAGCCCCATCCTCAACCAAGGACTTGCCGTTATAAATCATCTGTAATTCATTTAATGCCGTAATTCCAAAAGATGCGGTTGCGTATTTTAACAGCGGTTTGATTTTATCTGTTAATTTCAGTTTCCCGTATAAAAATCCGCCTTCGCAATAAGCCAACGGATTCGTTGACGCACGCATTTCTCCGAGGTATGCATAAGTTCTGATATGGAGCTGCCGAATCAATTGCAGATAATATTCCAAAACTTCATAAAAATCGCGGCTTTCCTGTCTTGCACGTGCATATATCATCGGTAAATGCAGTGATACGGCTCCGATATTGAATCTTCCGACGAAAACCGGTTTGTCATCCGCATCCGCCGGTGTAATTCCGCCTCGTTCATACCAAGGAGATAAAAATGCCCGGCACCCCATCGGGGATATTACTCTACCGTACTGCTTGTACATACTCGCAACATAACCTTTGCCCGTTAAACTCAACCAATCCGGATACATTGATTGGGATGAACACAACACACCCGCTTCAAAAACATCTTCAAGCGGCTTTCCTTTACCGTGCAATTCTTCATCATATAAGAACACAATCTTCGGGAATAATACAGGTTTGCGACACTCCGGCTTCCCTTGTCCTCTTCTTCTGACATCCAGCATTGCAATTGTTGCCATACGGGCGAATCGGCCGGTACCGATACCTGCTGTTACCGTGATAAATGGGTAATCGCCACGACTTGAGGCAACTGTATTAAACTTATACTCCCAACCCTGGAAACCTTGTTCAAACTCACGTTTCACATCTTCGATAGCCTCTTCTTGTGCACGCTCTTCGGGAACACCCATGTTGGTATATTTCGTCATATATCTTTGATAAGATTTCTGTGCGTATGGTTCCAAGATTTTATCGACTTCCGGAACCGTAAAACCTCCGTATTGCTGACTTGCGGCACTAAGCACAATATCTCCGATGACATCAAATGCCGTATCCAAAGTCTTTGGTTCATTATAAAAGATATTTCCCATCTCAAAACCGCCGGATAACACCGTTGCCACATCAAATAAGCAGCAGTTCATCGTATCGCGCCTTGCAGACATATCATGTACATAGATATAACCGTCGCGACAAGCCTGAATCTCTTCCGTCGTCATAAAGAATTTTTGATACAATTCCTTATTCAATTGGTTAAAAATCAAAGAACGCTTTGTAGAAACCAGTGCGGAATCCGTATTAGAATTCTCCTTGTCACCGATATACATGATGGATTGACTTTTTTTATATACATCATCCAGCATTCTGACAAAATCCTGCTTATAATTACGATAGTCGCGATAACTCTTTGCAACAATCGGTTTTACTTCCTCGAGTGCACGCTCAACAATATTGTGCATCTTCGGAATCGGTACTTCGGAAATATCCATTTGGTCGATACAATCAACCACATTACCGCATATTTTACATAAGTCCTCATGTGTAAATTCCGTAAGTGCGCGATACGCGGACTTATTCACGGCATTGACAACTTTTTGGACGTTGAATTCTTCTTTGCTTCCGTCTTTTTTTATCACATAAACTTTGGTTTTGGTTGTAAATAGTTCTCCGTAATCGATATTCTGATTGGATTCCATGAGATGCCTCCTAGTTATAATTAGTCGTATAGTTTAAATACATCTGCCAAATATTTCTTGTATTTCTTTCGAACTTCTTTCGGTCCGATGATTTCTGCCTGCCTGCCGAGTCCCGTAATCCAACCAAAAAACTGCCCGCTCATCACTACGTTGACACGAACGGAAAATGTACTCTCACTACGCTTGTGAATATCAATTTCCTTTCCGAATCGGTCCAATACAACACCTATCAATTGATTATCAAATCTGATGTTGACAAGTTCCGTCTCTCCGCCAAACATACCAAACATCTTGTTTGTATAAGTTGCCGTGTCAAATTTGGCGTAGGACTCTCCTAAGAATCTTGTTTCTTCTGTCAGTGCGATGTTCTTCATTTTATCAACACGGTAGTGTCGAACGGATTCACTCTCTCTGTCATATGCAATCAGATAATAATTCTCGTCATTCCAAATCAATGCCCACGGACTGACATAATATCGCTCGCCATTTTTACGAAGTTGTAATTTCTTATCAATCGTATATTCAAAGTATTGGAATGAAATCATGACATTGTTCTGAATTGCTTTATGAATGTCATCGACATTATAGTAAATGGATTCATTATCCGTCTTGATACGGTTTAAAACATAGATTTCGCGATTCAACTGTGCTGCATCACTTTTGCTCGCAAGCATTGTGATTTTCTGAATCAGCTCCTGGGATTTCTTAAGTGTAATAAATCTTGAAGCTTGAACGGCATCAACCAAAACTTTCAATTCAGCAACTTCAAAATCACGGCTCGCAAGAAAATAACCGTGATTTCCTTTTCCTTTGACCAACACAATGTCATATCCGAAAGTGCGAAGGTCTTCAATATCTCTGTAAATGGTTTTGCGATCTGCCGAAATGTCATATTGACTCAAACGGTCAATTAGCTCCTGAGCAGAAAACAGATGCGATTCATCGCCGGATTCTGTCAGAATTTTTAGAATGTACAATAATTTCAGTTTTTGGTTCTCGGATTTTGGCATAAACTCCCCCTATTTCGTTGCTATACCGTTTCAGTCTGTATTGTGTTTTCAGATTCCATTGATTCTTCAGAATTTGCTTTCTCTTTATTCTCTTTTGACTTATTTTTCATTTTGCGCAAATTGATTCCGATGATTACCGCTACAATAATAGCAACCACAAACACACTGAATACAATGAGATAACTCAAAAATGAAGATAAAAATGCAATTGTATTCGTCATCTTCTTCTCCCTTCATCCTACTTCATAATATATCTGTACACCTCTTCAATCATACCACCTCAAGAATCACATCGTCAAGCAAGTCCGTTCCGTCAGCAGCTGAGGTTGCAAGTTTATCACAGCGTTCATTTTCGGGATGACCCGCATGTCCTTTCAGCCAAATGAATGTGACTTCATGCTTACTGATTTCTTTTAAAAGAATTTCCCATAAATCAGCATTCAATGCAGGTTTCTTATCGCTTTTGCGCCAGTTATTTTTCTGCAACAAAAGTTTAACGTGTTTTTTAGTCAAATT
>CAYMCV010000139.1:0-4908 GCA_964389005.1 uncultured Lachnospiraceae bacterium
CTGTTGCGGAAACTTTGTCAGCCAAAGCATATCTTCCCTGTGCTGAATCATACTTTAATAAGTGTGCGAGCATCTTCGGGCTTGTTAAGTCATTGATTGCTACTACTTCGTATCCATCAGCACCAAACATCTGTCTGAATGCAAGACGACCGATACGACCAAAACCATTAATTGCTACTTTTACTGCCATTTGTAATTCCTCCTAAAAAGTTTTAGTTTGTATGAAAATCATTTACATGATTGTCAAATTTTTGTCAGCAGATATATTCTACCTAATTTGATATAGAAATTCAAGACACATTTTCAAAAAATAACGGATTTCTTTTCATTTTCATTAAAATATGCTATCCTTGTGGCAGATAAGTGCATTTTTATGATAAAAATGCCGAACGAATTCGGAGGAAAATGTAATGTTGATTACAACTGACTGCCATACACACACGCAATTTTCCGGCGATTCCGATGCAAGCATGGAATCCATGGCTGCATCTGCAATCAAAGCCGGTCTTCATACGCTTTGTTTTACAGAACACATGGATATTGATTATCCCGTTCGCGAACCGGACGGAAACAATATCTTCCTGCTAGATACCGATGCTTATCTTCAAAAAGTTGAATCTTTACAGTCATCATTTCACAATCGCATCAATTTATTGCATGGAGTCGAACTTGGAATTCAACCGCAAATCAGTGCACAAATTGAAGCTTATGCAAAGGCTTATCCATTTGATTTTATCATTGCTTCGGAACATGTTTGCCATAACATCGACCCTTACTATCCCGAATTCTACGAAGGGCGCACTGAAAGTGCTGCATATCAATCCTATTTCGAAGAATTGCTTTCATGTGTCCAAAACTACCATTACTATGATGTTGTCGGTCATATCGACTATGTCGTTCGCTACGGACCAAATCAAAATCAATACTATTCCTACGCAAAATACGCAGATGTATTGGACGAAATACTCAAAACCGTGATTCAGGACGGTAAAGGAATCGAAGTTAATTCCGCAGGCTTTAGAAAAGGCCTTTCTGCACCGAATCCTTGTCCTGATATCCTCCGTCGTTACCGCGAACTGGGAGGTGAAATCATTACCGTCGGAAGCGATGCACACAGTCCCGATTGTGTGGCGCAGGATTTTGACAAAGTTGAGATTTTGCTACAACAATGCGGGTTTCGATATTATTCAGAGTTTCAAAAAAGAACGCCTTCTTTTATTCCCTTATTTTAGTATGAGTGCGTAATGATACCGCCGCCCAAAATATAGTCATCCAGATAAAAAACAGCCGACTGTCCGGGTGTAACAGCCCGGACGGGTTCTGCAAATGTACAGGTAATCTCGTCTGCACCGGTTCTTGATAATAAAGCCTCACTTCCCTGATGTGCATATCTGATTTTTACACATGCCTTTCTATCCTCTGTCAGATCCTCCATTCCCATAAAGCACAACTGATTACACACCAGATGCGTTGAGAATACATCCTCGTTTTCTCCGACGACAATCTCATTGGTCTGCGGATGAATGCCATTCACAAACACAGGATGTCCCATCGCAAGATTCAACCCTTTGCGTTGTCCGATGGTATAATGAATGAGCCCTTTGTGCTGTCCGACAACCGTGCCGTCTTTTAGAACAAAATTGCCTGCCGGAGGCAACGACTCCTTCGCATTTTTTTCAATAAATGCCGCGTAATCTCCATCCGGAATGAAACAAATTTCCATGCTGTCCTTCTTATTTGCAACAGCCAAACCGATTTCTGCGGCAATTGTACGTATTTCATCCTTTGCATAGTCCCCGACAGGCATACGTGTACGTTTCAGTTGCTCCTGTGTCAATCGATGCAGCGCGTAGGTTTGATCCTTCTCGCGCGACGATGCGGCCTGAAGTGTGAATCGCCCGTTATTCAACTTAAGAATACGTGCATAATGACCGGTTGCAACATAATCGGCTGAGATTCTATCGGCTTCCTTCAGCAATTCTTCCCATTTGATATGCCTGTTGCATTGTACGCATGGGTTCGGTGTTCTGGCATGCAAGTATTCATCTATAAAATTCTGTTGCACCTTTTGTCTGAATTGTTTCGTCATATCAATGACAATGTGACGAATTCCCAAACGTTCTGCAACAGCTCTTGCATCTAAAACCACACCGGAGCCGCAAGATGAATGCGCCGCTTCTTTGCAATCCGGCTCCCACATCCGCATGGTTACACCGATTACCTCATATCCTTCTTTTTGTAATAAATATGCCGCAACCGAAGAATCAACGCCGCCGGACATTCCAACCAATACTTTCTTCATAATTCCTCCAATAAATAACATTTCCATCGTCTTTTTTTCATATATATCCTATAATCCCCGCTCCGGAGTTTACATGAAAATCACAAAAAATCCCTTATTGATAGGTACCGCAATTCTGACAATTGCAGGATTGCTGACGCGGCTCATCGGCTTTTTTTATCGCGTATTTCTATCTCACTCTTTTGGTGAAGAAGGAATGGGAATTTTTCAGTTAACAACCCCCATCCTATCGTTATCATATGCATTCGCCATCAGCGGTATCCAAACTGCAATTTCAAAATATGTTGCAACACAGAAAAAGGAGGACACGACAGCCAAATTCAAAATCCTTTTTTGTGGTCTGCTCATATCTGCGCTACTTTCTTGCCTGTGTACTGCAATATTATACTTTTTATCCGATACAATTGCCACTGTTTTATTGTCCGAGCCAAGAACCGCACCTTTGATTCGCCTCATCGCCCTCTCGCTTCCGTTCGGTGCCGTTCATTGTTGTATAAACGGTTACTTTTATGGACAAAAAACCACGCTCGTTCCGGCCGGCGGACAGTTAATTGAACAGATTTTTCGCGTTGCAAGTGTAATTTTTATTTGTTCATTATTAACCAAAAACGGCAAAAACCCATCACTTGCAATTTCTGCTTTGGGTCTATTCATCGGGGAAATTGTATCAACTGTTTTTGCTCTCGTTTTTATCTGGCGCGATACACTGATCTGTTGTCCAAAAACGATGGTTCAACGGAATGTTCAAAGTTTGTACCAAAACTGTAGACAGATTCTGTCCATGGCAATCCCGCTAAGTATGAGTCGCTTGATTGTTCATATCCTCGGCAGTATTGAAACCGTATTTCTTCCGCTCCGTCTCAAATCATACGGCTACTCTTCAGGTGACGCCCTGCGACTGTACGGTGTGCTGACAGGGATGGCACTTCCCTTGATACTATTTCCTTCAGCGATAACCAATTCTCTATCGGTAATCCTGCTTCCCACTGTTTCCGAAGCACAGGCTGAGGCTAAAAATGATAAAATACAGACGCTTGTAAGTAAATCTCTGTTCTATTGTTTTTTGATCGGTCTCGTTGCAATGTTTGTGTTTCTTTTATTTGGAAAATTATTGGGTACCGTGCTTTTTCACAGTGAAATTGCCGGAACCTTCATCACACGCTTAAGTTTCGTGTGTCCGCTGCTTTATATCTCTGCTACATTAAGTGGTATTATCAACGGCCTTGGAAAAACAAAAGCAACACTTTTGATACAGGTACTCTCTGTATCGCTTCGGTTGCTTTTTATCTTTCTTGTCGTTCCCAAAATGGGAGTGGACGGCTATTTGCTTGGCTTGATTATCAGTCAATTTCTGCATTGTATCAGTTCACTACTTGTGCTCAGGAACTATATCAGTCTCAAATACAAACACTGACTACATCTCAATAAATCTCAAGAACTCTTGCTCCGGCAATGGTTTTGAATAGTAATAACCCTGGATGTGTTGAACGCCTAAAAGTTTGAGATAATCTCGCTGTTCTTTTGTCTCGACACCTTCGGCGACAATTCCGACCTGAATGCGAAGTGCCATCTTAACAACGCTTTCCAAAACAATTTTGGCATTCTCTTTGCCGCTTTCAAAACAAGGCCAAATTAAAGATTTGTCAATTTTAAGTAAATCATATTTGGTCTCTGCCACCTGCGCAAGATTAGAATAACCGGTACCGAAATCGTCCATCGAAAAGCTGCATCCCATTCCACGCAGTTTTTGCATATTCTCATGTAAAGCCTCTCCGGATTCAACGATAGCCGTCTCTGTAATTTCAAAGTTAAAGTTCTTAGGTTTTAGACCATGTTGCTTGATTTCGTTGCTGATTTTCTCCGATAAATCTGCATTGCACACCTGCATTCCGGAGAGATTCACCTCCACATAAGAGATTCCCTTTTCAAATAAATCTTCTTCCGAAAAGAATCGACATACCTTTTTGAATGCAATTTCATCAATTTTCTCAATCAATCCACGTCGTTCGGCGATGTAGATGAATTCATCCGGTGAGATAAAGCCGAGTGTCTCCGTATCTTTGAGTCGTATCAACGCCTCCGCTGATGTAAATGCTTCATCTGCAATCGAATAAATCGGCTGATAAACCATGTAAAATCCGTCGTTCGTAATTGCGTCTTCCAAAATATCCTCGATTGCGTTGCATCGTGTTTTTCGTGCAAGGATTGCATCACCGATATAATTTGGAACATCATCTTTCGTATCACCCAACGGGTTAATCAGTAAATAGTCCAGTATCTCGTATATTTCATCAGAACTTGTCGTATACTTTAAACAATCCATCACATGAACACGTCCTTTGAGATATGCGCTGCCGCCCGAAGAAGGGAAACTTCGTTTTAAACGTTCACAAATGGCCTTAGCAAAAAAGTAAACGGTTTCCTCATGCTCTTCCAGCAATAAAACTACCGTATTGTTTCGATTATGATAAACCTCGGTATGAAAACTCTCTGCACAATAGGCCATAAAACTACTCAATACTTCACGTGCTGTTTTGGTTCCCATTCGATAGCAGATATCTTGAAATCCATCTAAAGAAACATTAATCAGATAAAATGTTTTTCCT
>CAYMCV010000140.1:0-4826 GCA_964389005.1 uncultured Lachnospiraceae bacterium
AGCAAGTGTATTCCGCATGCATCCCCATTCGATAACCGGTTAATTTGCTTTTACCGTTTAAATTCAGATAAAAGTTCTCCATCCGCTCGATTCGTTCCTCCAATTTGTCACTTCCGCTGGTACCGCCAACCTGAACACAGCGCATACCGGTATCTTCGCAAGCTTTCGCAATGGCATCCGGATCCAAATACATATCGCCAATTGCCGTAATACCGCTTGTCAGATATTCCATCACAGCAAGTATCGTCAATTGATAGATATCCTCTTTCGTTAATTTGTCTTCTGCCGGAAACACCACTTGCGTCAACCAGTCCCAAAGCGGTAAGTCATCAGCTTTGGTACGTAAAAATGTCATTGCGGAATGCGTATGCATATTTTTAAATCCCGGCATTAAAAGATTGCCTTTGCAATCAATTTCCTCATCGAAATCAGGACAATTGTCAGGCTCGTTCATACCTATAAATGTAATGGCGTCTTCTTCCACCCACAGACACGCATTATTCATTACCTGCATATCCTTGTCCATGGCAAGTATTCGTGCATTATGAAATCTGTAATTCATGATTTACTCTCCGTTCTTTATTGTAAATTTGCTGCTCCGAACCCGTTTGGCAATAATTCATCCAAAGTACATACGCAATAATCAGTCGTACTTGTAGCAACAATGATTCTAAATTCCTTCGCATTGCAAAATTCCGCCATCACTTGTCTGCATACACCGCACGGATAGGCATAATCGCTAATCTCATCCCCCTTGCCGCCAACGATGGCAATTGCACGAAATCCACGCACACCTTCGCTAACCGCTTTAAACAAAGCCGTTCGTTCCGCACAGTTACTTGGTCCGTATGCCGCATTCTCCACATTGCACCCCGTAAAAATTACTCCGTCCGACGACAACAATGCTGCCCCTACGGCATATCCCGAATACGGCGCATATGCATATTTTCTTGCGTCTAACGCATATTGTATCAATTGTTCTTCTTTCATATCACTCCTAAAAACATGCAACCGATTCCGTCAACAGTTTCTTAAACAATGGTGCTGCCGCATTGGCTGCCGCCTGAACTTCATTATGCGTCAAAGGATTTGCACTCATGCCTGCCGCCAAATTGCAAACGCAAGAAATACCGCAGATCTTCATTCCCATATGATTCGCCACAATTGCTTCCACAACGGTACTCATACCGACTGCATCCGCTCCTAATGTACGAAGCATCTTGATATCTGCCGGTGATTCAAACGAAGGTCCGGTCAATTGCACATACACACCTTCGCGTAGCGTAATGTTATTTTCTTTTGCGACTTCTTTGATCTTATCTTGTAAATCCAGATCATATACATGCGACATATCGGGGAATCTGGTTCCGAGTTCGTCAATGTTTGGTCCAATCAAAGGATTCGGTGCAAAGCATGCAATCTGATCGGTAATCAACATGAAATCTCCCGCTTGAAACGTTGGATTCATACCTCCCGATGCATTGGTCAGAAACAATATTTCAGCACCCATCATTTTCATCAGTCGTATGGGCAGTACCACGTCCGCAATCGGATATCCCTCATAATAGTGAACGCGACCTTTCATACATACCACCGGCACATCTTTTACATAACCGAAAATGAATTTCCCGTCATGCCCGGGTACCGTTGAAACCGGAAATCCCTCAATATCACCATACGGAATCTCTCCAACTACTGAAATATCATTGGCATAATCTCCAAGTCCGGATCCCAAAACAATCGCTACCTTCGGTCTAAAATCAATTCTTGCTTTTACACATTCATAACAATGCAATAACTTCTCGTAAGCCTGTCCCATCGTAACTCCTCCGTTTATTTCATTCTTTGAAAGGGATACCAATGTCAAAAGCCATTCATCTAAAAATGGCTTTTGACATATAATTTTACTTTCATATCCCGCATCTCATTATATTTTATATGAAAAGAGAAATAATTTCCACATATTTTTAGATGATAATGCAAACCATTCCTCCGTTAGAATCATTGACAATCTTCTGCATGGTTTCCTGCAATTTGATCTGGCTTTCCTCACCAATCATCGATATTTTGGCACTGATTCCGTCATTTACAAGTTGTTCGACCGTTTTTCCGAAAATATTGGTCTCCCAAATACCGTCTTCTTTGTTTTCTTCCTCCTGTATATAACGTATCAAGTCGTTTGCCTGTTCTTCCGAACCGACGATTGGAGAAATCTCGCTTTCGATATCTGCCTTGATCATATGAATACTCGGGCTGAATGCGGTAATTTTGACGCCGTACTTATTCCCGTGCTTAATCAGTTCCGGATTTTCCAGACGAATCTCGCTTCTCTCCGGTGTCACAACGCCATATCCCTTGTAACGAACGGAAGATATTGCATTCTCCACTTTAACGTATTCTTTCTTCATTTCACAAAGTTCTTTCATAACCTGCAGCAGTTGGTATTCACATGTGATATCCTCACCGAGCAATTCAGAAATCATCTCATAATAATAACCTTCATTGACGTCGAGTGTCATACGAACGCATCCCGCCGCCATATCGATTTGGTCGATTTTACACTTTTTCACATATTCGCTGATAATATTGCAATCACGATTGACGACATCACGCATACAGTTTTTATCGGCAACAAAATGATGAACCTGTTCTATCATATCTTTTTTCATTTTATGCTCGGGCGGTAACATCTCCACCCATTTCGGCATGTAAAATTCAATTTTGGACAGCGGAAACTCAAACAGCACCTCCTCCAAAATACGATTGATATCTTCTTTTTTCAATTGCTCACAATTCATCGGTATGGCTCTGACTTGATACTTTTCGCTGATTTCCATTGCCAATGCCTTGGTTTCTTCGCTTAGCGGTCTTGCAGAATTCAAAAGCACAAGAAACGGCTTATGCATGGATTTTAGTTCGCGTATCGTGCGCTCCTCCGGTTCTGTATAGGCGCTTCGCGGCAACTCCGAAAAACTTCCGTCCGTGGTAACGACAATTCCGATGGTCGAATGATCGTTGATGACTTTTTGTGTACCGATGGCAGCCGCTTGTGTAAAAGGAATCTCCTCTTCAAACCACGGTGTTTTGACAAGCCTTTCCGTATCTTCTTCCATATGACCGCCCGCACCGTCGACCATGAAACCGACGCAATCAATCAGACGTACTTTAACGTCAACATCATCGGCAAGGCGAATCTTTGCCGCTTCTTTCGGTATGAATTTGGGCTCTGTCGTTGTAATGGTCTTTCCGCCTGCACTCTGCGGCAGTTCATCCTGTGCTCGCTTTTTCTCATGTTCATCTTCTAAGTACGGTAATACCAGCAAATCCATGAATCGCTTGATAAAAGTTGACTTACCCGTGCGGACGGGGCCGACTACCCCTATGTAAATTTCTCCTTTGGTACGTGTCTGTATATCCGCATAGATTTCATATGCACCATGATAATCAAATTCGTTTTCTCGCAACAAAAACACCCCTTTCCTGTATTGTTACATTGTATGAAAAGGGGTGTTGAAATATTCAGACAGATAAAAATTACTTCCAAGCGCCGGAATCAATCTCGATTTTTTTATCTCTGACCATCAGCTCGCGAACCGCCGCCTCCGGTGCTTTTCCTTCAAACAATATTGCATTTACCTGTTCGACAATCGGCATGGAAATATCATACTTCTCGGCAAGTTTCAAAGCAGCTTTGGCGGAATAAACGCCCTCGACCACCATTTTGACTTCAGCCATTGCTTCTTCCATGGAATAGCCCTGACCAATCAAAATACCTGCTCTTCGATTTCTCGAATGCATGCTGGCGCAGGTTACAATCAAATCGCCAATACCGGATAAACCATAAAATGTTTCTTTCTTTCCGCCCATCTTCGTTCCAAGGCGTACAATTTCTGCCATACCACGCGTAATCAGCGCTGCCTTCGTATTATCGCCGTAGCCGACACCGTCGGCAATTCCGGCCGCAAGCGCAACTACGTTTTTCAATGCGGCTCCCAGTTCAATTCCCAACACATCCGGACTCGTATATACACGGAAAACCTCATTCATAAAAAGACTTTGAATATGCTCGGCTGTGATTTTGTCCTTTGCGCCAACCACTATCGTAGTCGGTATTTGTTTCCCAACTTCTTCCGCATGAGAAGGTCCCGACAGAACTGCCACATTCGCAGTCGGCATCTCGCTTTGCACAACCGCAGACAATGTATGTAATGTCGCTTCCTCGATACCCTTCGAAACGTTAACAACAATCTGACCGTCTGCAATCCACTCATTCATTTTTGCTGCCGTGGAACGTACAAAAGGTGACGGAACCGCCAAAACCAGCACTTCCGAATCTTTCATGGTCAAGGACAAATCCGTGGTAAAAATCATTTGCTCGGGTAAAATTACGCCGGGTAACTTTGTCTTATGCTCTCTTTCCTTTTGCAGCATTTCGATTTCATCACTCAATGCCGACCAAACATAAACATCATGACCGTTTACAAATAACAATTTTGCCAGGGCTATGCCCCAACTGCCTGCCCCAATCACTCCGACTTTTGCCATTTTAATCCTCCGCTTTCTTTTTTAGATAGGTTTTTCGCTCTTCATGCTTAAATAACCGAACAATGTTCTGCCGGTGTTGCCATATGGCAAGTACAACCAGTATACCGGAAACGATATACAATTCCTGTATATATACCGCATCCATGTGAAGCCATCCCATTTGTCCAAATACGACGATTTGTGTCATAAACATCAAGCACATCATGATAGATGATAACGATACATAATGTGTCATAAAAAAGAATATGAAAAATACCATAATCGCACCGGGCAACATCCCG
>CAYMCV010000141.1:0-4825 GCA_964389005.1 uncultured Lachnospiraceae bacterium
CCGGCGTGTTTACGGGAAGTTATGCAATCAACCCGATGAATCAACAGCCGATTCCGATTTGGCTTTCGGATTATGTACTTGCCGATTACGGTACCGGCGCGATTATGTGTGTTCCCGCACATGATGACAGAGATTTTGAGTTTGCAACCAAATTCAATATTCCGATTATACAAGTCATTGCAAAAGACGGTAAAGCAATTGAGAACATGACCGAAGCTTATACGGAAGCAAACGGTATCATGATCCATTCCGGTGATTGGGATGGTATGGAATCTGCGGTATTGAAGAAAGAAGCACCGTTAATGATTGAAAAGATGGGCTTTGGTAAGAAGACAACCAATTATAAATTGCGCGATTGGGTATTCTCACGTCAACGTTATTGGGGTGAGCCGATTCCGATTGTACATTGCCCGAAGTGCGGTTGTGTACCTGTGCCCGAAGAACAGTTACCGTTATTGTTACCTGAGGTTGAATCCTATCAGCCGACTGGAACCGGAGAATCACCGCTTGCAGACATTACGGAATGGGTCAACACCACTTGTCCGGCATGCGGGGCCGCAGCGAAACGTGAAACCAATACAATGCCGCAATGGGCAGGTTCTTCTTGGTATTTCTTACGTTACGTTGATAATAAGAACAAAGAAGCGTTGGTAGATAAACAAAAAGCGCATGATTTACTTCCGGTTGACATGTACATCGGTGGTGTGGAGCATGCCGTATTACATTTGTTATATTCCAGATTTTATACGAAATTCTTGTATGATATCGGTGTGGTTGACTTCGAAGAACCCTTTAAGAAGCTTTTCAATCAAGGAATGATTACCGGTAAAAATGGTATCAAAATGAGTAAATCAAAAGGGAATGTTGTTTCGCCGGATGATTTGGTACGAGATTACGGATGTGATTCTCTTAGAATGTATGAATTGTTTGTCGGACCACCGGAACTGGATTCCGAATGGGATGAGAGAGGAATTGACGGAGTTTACCGCTTCTTGAATCGTTTTTGGAACTTGGTTATGTCAAATAAGGATTTAAATATAACTGAGACACCGGAACTTGTGAAAATCCGTCACAAAATGGTTTATGATATTGAGACGCGTCTCAATAATTTCAGTCTGAATACGGTTATCTCCGGTTTTATGGAGTACAACAATAAGATGATTGATATGAGTAAAAATGGCGGCGTAGACAAAGAAACGTTGGAAACAGCAGTCCGTTTGTTGGCACCGTTTGCTCCACATTTAAGCGAGGAACTTTGGTGTGCTTTGGGTCATTCAGAGAGTGTTTTTGCATCGGGATGGCCGGTTGCGGATGAAGAAGCCATGGCAGACGATGTGAAGGAAGTTGCGGTACAAATCAACGGAAAGACCAAAATAGTAGTTTCTATCTCAGCCAATAGTAGTAAAGAAGATGCAATTGCAGCAGGTAAAGAAGCGATGACAGGGAAACTTGAAGGTACAATTGTAAAAGAAATATATGTACCCGGAAGAATCATCAATTTTGTAGTAAAATAGTTTTATCAATAAAGTAACGCTCCGATGTTATTGCTACATCGGGGCGTTTTTGCATGTATGTTTATGTACTTTTTTGCTGTGCATATTGTACGATTTTATCAATAGCCGCATTCTCTGCAGGAGTTGCCTGCTCTTTTACCGCACGGATGATAAATTGCATTTCTTCCGGCGTAAATCGAATGTTTCGTTCATTGCTTTTTTGCAACATATCCTTAAAAAACGGAATAAATTCGTTTTTGTTGTGTATGGATTTGGAACCCTCCACAATTTCATAGATAAATTCCTTCTTTTCGGATGATAAGTTTTGGAAAAATGTTTGATCTTGTAAGACCGGATTCATGAATTCTCCTTTCAAACGGAAATTGTACTACGTTTTACTTGAATCATTTGGTGACAAGTTTTTTAGCATCTCAAAGATACCGGCAAATTCAGGCGAAAGCATGGAACCTAGATTCTCGGTAGAAAAACCGGAAAAATCGCCGGTATTTTCATCGGTGTTTGGATACATTGTTTTCATAACTTCCATCAAATCTGACATTTCACGGAACTGTTTCATCATATCTTGCATATTTTGAAAACGCGAGAAGGCATCTCGTTCTTCCGGACTTAGGTAATCTTTGGCATCTTCGTACAGAGATGAAATATCTGTATGTTGTACGGGAAAAGAGATAGGTTTATAAAGACATTGTTTTAATTCCATAAATTTAATCATTACAGAAATCATCGGTTGCATCTTTGTGTCTGTATACCAGAGAAGGATTTTGAGCAACTGTGTGTTTCGGTTACAAAACCGATGGTCGAAATCCCATATTTTTCCCTTTCCCAATTCTTCCATTTTTCATACCTCGGTAATACGCATAGGAGAAAGCATTTGCTGTCTCTCTCAATCGTATGTTGCATACGTATAAATTATGCGTTGGCTTAAAAAGCAATGGAAGACCGCCATTAAGTAATGATTGTCATGGCGGTCTTCGTCTGCAATAGCGAATCGGTGTCCGGAGAACTTAGAACAGAGAAGAGTTTCCGTTTCCGCAAACGCACGAGAGCAGCAGTAAGATAATGATAATGTCACAAGAACAGGATGAAGAATCACCGCATCCTCCGGATCTTCCAAGTGACAATCCGTTACCGCATCCCGAGCCGTTACCGCATCCGCCGCAGCAGAACAGTAAAATAATTATCCACCACCAGCTGTTGTTGTTACATGAATCATTGCAATTACAGGTGGAGTTGCAACCGCAGTTGCTTGCTGAAGATAGTTCGCTCATTGTTGGCCTCCAATAGGTGTTTATGGTTTATACTATGAATGCGGGATTGTCTGTGTTTCTGATTTGTTTATTTTTTAGTTAAAAGTATGATTTCTTTCATAACAAATTTCGACAAAATATGGATTTCATATAGAAAAAGAAGTTCGAATATGATAACATAAATAATGTATTTTGTTATGAATTAAATGCTAAAACATGTGTGAAAGTGAGGATGGAAATATGGATTATGGGCAAGTTTTAATTACTTCAATTGTTGCAGTTGCAATTTTTATCATAATTTTTGCAATTGTCATTGCTATGGGATATGTGAAGGCTCCACCAGACAGAGCCTATATCATCAGTGGTTTAAGGAAAGAACCGAAGTACATTATCGGAAAAGCATCCATAAAGATTCCATTTTTGCAGAGGCTTGATAAACTTGAGTTAAAAATGATTTCCGTTGATGTAAAGACCAAAGATTCGGTTCCGACGAATGAGTACATTAATGTTAATATTGATTCAGCGGTAAAGATTAAGATTGGGACCTCTCCCGAAATGTTGAAACGTGCATCGGAGAACTTCTTGAATAAACCGGAAGAATACATTGTGAATTCGATTGTTGATGTTCTGGAAGGTAATATCCGTGAAATCATCGGACAGATGAAATTGGCAGATATTGTTTCGGATCGTAAGCAGTTTGCGGAAAAGGTACAGGAGAATGCTTCACCGGATATGGCAAGAATGGGGTTGGAAATTGTATCTTTTAACGTTCAGAATGTTACGGATGAAGAAGATGTTATCAAGAATCTCGGTATTGATCGAATTGTAACCATACGTAAGAGCGCCGCAATTTCCAAAGCGGAGAGTGAACGAGATATTTCGGTTGCACAAGCAATGGCGGATAAGCAAGCAAATGATGCCAGAATTACGGCAGAGACAGAAATTGCCGCAAAGAACAATGAACTTGAAATTCGCAAAGCGGAATTGAAATTGGAATCTGATACGAGAAAAGCGGAAGCAGATGCGGCATATCGTATCCAAGAAGAAGAGCAAAGAAAGACCATTGAAATATCCAGCGCCAATGCCAATATTGCGAAACAAGAGCGTGAAGTTGAATTACGCGCGAAGGAAGTTGAAGTAAAAGAAAAGACACTGGAAGCGGAAATTAAGAAGAAAGCGGAAGCTGAGAAATTTGCCGCACAACAGAAAGCAGATGCGGAACTGTATATCAGACAGAAAGAAGCGGAAGCAAAACGTTATGAAGTGCAACAAGAGGCAGAGGCACTAAAGGCAAGAGCCGAAGCGGAGTTGGTTGCAAAAACAAAAGAAGCGGAAGGTATCAGACAGGTTGGTTCAGCAGAAGCAGAAGCATTGAAAGCAAAGGCGCTTGCGGAAGCTGAAGGTATTGATAAGAAGGCGGAAGCAATGAAGAAATACGGAGAGGCTGCTATTCTGGAAATGTACTTCAATACATTACCGGAAGTTGCCGCAAATGTTGCAAAACCGCTTGAAAATGTTGATCGTATTACAATGTACGGAGACGGTAACGCTGCAAAAACGGTGAAGGACATTACCAATGCCTTGAATCAGGTGATTGAAGGAACATCGGAAGGTGCCGGTATTGACGTGAAAGCTCTCATTTCCGGATATTTGGGAGGAAAAACCGCGGCGAAGACCACCAAGGCAGATGGCAAGGAATCGTAATTATTAGTATGACTTTTCATTACAAAAACTATATTTTAATCAATATAATCAGAGAAGAGAATCGCCTCAAAATGGCGGTTCTCTTTTTAACATTTCTGGAAAGCAATCTGCATATCGCTTCTATTAGCGGTTTTTTATCTTGTAAAACAATTATTTCATCAAAATGTACAAGATATTGTAAAAATGCTTGATTATATTTCGAGATATAGTAAAATAGAAGTATATATGTACAGATTTACAGAATAGTTCTTAACACAGGCGTGGAGATTACATGGAGAATCAAAACAGGATCATCGGAGAGTACCGATTCGAAAGTGAAGCAGAATATCAGGCGGCGTGCAGGGACTTGGCGAAAATCAA
>CAYMCV010000142.1:0-2452 GCA_964389005.1 uncultured Lachnospiraceae bacterium
GGCGTTCCCCATATCAATGGCAACATGAACCTGTACTGTTCGGTTGGAAAAAGAAAGGTAAGCACAACTGGTACACTGACCGTAAACAAACCACCATATGGGAATTTGAAAAGCCGAAAAAGAATGCATTGAAGCAACAGCTCAAAGAAGAAGCTGTGAAACTGTATGAGGAGAAAGAAGCAGAATTTCCGGAATCGGAAATGGTGCGTGAATTAGAGCGTGTCCTGCTGTTGAAGTCCATCGATCGTAAGTGGATGAGTCATATCGATGATATGGATCAACTTCGTCAGGGCATCGGACTTGTGGCATACGGTCAGAAAGACCCGCTTGTAGAATATAAGACCAGCGGTTTTGACATGTTTGACATTATGACGGAGAATATCAAAGAAGATACGGTTCGACTGATGATGCATGTCAAAGTGGAGCAGAAGGTAGAGAGAGAGC
Source organism: uncultured Lachnospiraceae bacterium (assembly GCA_964389005.1). GTDB lineage: Bacteria > Bacillota > Clostridia > Lachnospirales > Lachnospiraceae > CAYMCV01. Next base: position 445 of record CAYMCV010000142.1, read on the forward strand.
AAGTTGCCAAGGTTACGGGAACGAACAAAGACGATTCTCTGCCCAAGGGACCGATTCGCCGCGAGAGTGCGAAGGTCATGCCAAACGATCCCTGTCCCTGCGGCAGCGGAAGGAAGTATAAGCAATGCTGTGGAAGAAACGCATAGTATTGTGTGAAGTCGAGAGTATATAAGTTATTTTTTTTCAATAATAATATGAAGGTGGTGAACGCAGTGGTTGAATTGGATCAAATGAAATCTGAACTCCAATCGTATGTTACTCCATTGGCGGAAGTGAGGGATTCACTTTGACTTAGCAGGTAAGTCAGAGAGAATCATGGAGCTGGAAGCGGAAATGCAGGAACCGGGTTTTTGGGATGACCCTGAACGCTCCAACCGCAGAATGAAGGAATTAAAGAATTTAAAAGATACCGTAGAAACATGTGAACGTTTGACGACCCAGATGGATGATATTGAGATGCTCATTCAGATGGCATATGAGGAAGAAGACGTCGAGATGGCGAACGACATCCGCAAGGAAATGGATGAGTTCATCGAAGAATTGGACGAAATTAGGATATCTACACTTTTATCCGAAGAGTATGACAAAAACAACGCCATTTTACGTCTCAATGCCGGGGCAGGCGGAACCGAGAGCTGCGATTGGGCGGAGATGCTGTACCGTATGTATACGAGATGGGCGGAACGGAAGGGTTTTTCCGTGGAAGTTCTTGACTATCTGGACGGCGATGAGGCCGGAATTAAATCAGTGACTTGGCAAGTCAACGGAGAAAATGCCTACGGATACTTAAAATCAGAGAAGGGTGTGCACCGTTTGGTGCGAATTTCACCGTTCAATGCACAGGGTAAGCGGCAGACGTCTTTCGTCTCACTGGATGTCATGCCGGAGATTGCGGAAGATGTTGTGATGGATATCGGTCCGGATGATTTGCGTATCGATACCTATCGAAGCAGTGGTGCCGGCGGTCAGCACATCAACAAGACGTCCTCTGCAATCAGAATCACGCATATTCCGACTGGCGTTGTGGTACAGTGCCAGAACGAACGCTCGCAACACAGCAACAAGGATAAAGCGATGCAGATGCTGAAAGGTAAGTTAGCGATTTTACAGAAGGAAGCAAATGCAGAGAAATTGTCGGATATTCGCGGAGAAGTCAAGGAAATCGGCTGGGGCAATCAGATTCGTTCCTATGTCATGCAGCCGTATACCATGGTGAAGGATCACAGGACCAACGAAGAAACAGGAAATGTGGATGCCGTTTTGGATGGTGATTTGGATAAATTCATCACGGCATATCTCAAATGGGATCATCTAAAAGAATAATAAGAGCGCTTCATCCCGCAAGGGAGCGAAGCGTTTTTTTAACTAATTATAGAATTGACTATGCCTGGTTACGTTTCTCGGATAAATCAAGGTAGAAGCGCGCATACGTGGTGTTGACATAGGGCGTAATCCAGAGAAAACCGATGCAACAGGAAAGTAATCCGACGAACTGAATCGGCAGAAAACTAAGCTGTAGCAGGAAGAAGCGGAGCCGACTTTTGCGCATCAGCCAGATACTCATCTGCATGATTTTACGTGGCGGTATTTCCGGCAAGTCTGCCAAAAGATAATATACAGGAGCGAAGTTTAGGCATACAATGTAGTGAATTGCGCTGCACATTGCATAAATGAGCAACAATACCGGTGTCTTGTAAGGTAACGTCGGGACGAAATTAAACTGTATACAGAAACTTAAGATAAAATACGGCAAGTAGCAAACCAGAGAAATCAAGGCAAGCGGCAACGATATCTGAATGATTCGATCCGGTGTTTTTAACAAACCCGAAAACAAATCCAGACCGGAAAACGGTCGTCCGGAAGCAATGTTTAAGAAGAGCTTCGCAAGACCAAACTGGAAAATCCCGAAAAACACATCCATGACAAAAGAAATCGCATGAAAGAGAATCGTGGATAATAGGGTGTTGCCCATCGGGAATGTGGTGATCAAAATGGTGGTATTGCGGAT
>CAYMCV010000142.1:2462-4811 GCA_964389005.1 uncultured Lachnospiraceae bacterium
GAAAATTAGCACCGCAAAAATAACAGCTCCGTATTTTCCGAGGAGCTGTTCTCTGGAAAGTCCTTTAAGTTTTTTAATTGATAAATATGGTTTCATAATATACCTTTCGTTTCTTCAATCAGAAAGAAAAAAACATGTCAACCTTGGGCATCGATGTGCTGACCGCTCAGTGCGTCGGATTGTGCTTCTTTGACTTCTTTCAAATAAGGGTTTTCTTTTTCACCGCGATATTGAATGCGGGTATTGGTTACGCCACCGGCAACATAGGAACGACCGCACTCCGGACAAATGGCGGTTTGCAGGTGGACAGAGGCTTGTATCACTTTACCGTTCTTCTGTGCTGCTTTGGTGTAAGCGTTGGAGACATGCTCTTGCTCGTGTGCGCGAATGCGCGTTGCGGCGGCCTCGGGTGCGATAGATTGTGCCGTCTTGAAAGAAACCATTTCGTTGGAGCCGTCTCGATATTTGCGATTCTTGCAGGTCTGACACTCTTGTGTTGGAGATGTTTTATCGGTGGTAATTGAACTCTTATCGTCCGGATTCACTCCGGTGGGGGACATTGCAGTGGGATTCATGGCATCACTGCGACCGGCCGCAAGATTACTTGCCGCCGCAGGCTGTAAAGCCGTCTCAGGATATTGTGAGAAACCAATGCCATATACCATATCGTTACCTCCGAGCAAGGTTGCCTTCCTCTTATTTGATCAAGGAGTTCTTGAAATCATTCAACATATCGGTCCAAGTCATTCCGTAAAATTGCATACACATGTTGTTCAAATTGGCCAGTTCAACAGGGTTCGTCAAAGTCTTATAAAAGGAAAAGGATATAAAAAAGATATTTATCAGTATGGAAAGAATTCCGATTACGATTGCCAACTTGGCTGAGATGGAGTAATCTTCCGTATTTCCCTTGGAGAGGGCTGCAAACAGAATTGCCAATCCGCCGAAGATAAATGGGAGTATGGGCAACTGTAACAGAGACGTCACAAGGGCGATAAACGAGAGCGCACGCGCATTCTTGGCCATTGTATAGTGTTTTTGTTCGAAACTTGCGTATTCCATGTTTTTTCCTTTCAATGCACCGAAAAAAGGTTGAATCATTGTTCGATGTATAGTTACTTAAAGTATAACACGCACAGGCAAAAAAAACAAGCAAGCAGGCTTGCAAAAGAGTTGCGTTTCGTTTGTGGCGGTGCTATACTTTGACTTACATTATCTTGCTTTTTAGATTAAGAATATGACAAATTGGGAGGTTTACTTATGAGATTTGAAGCACCGTTTCGACCGGAGGACGTTGCGTACGATGGTCAGAGATTGGACGTTTTGGAACGTCATTTTGAAAAATTACATAATCAGGGAATGTTGCAGGGAGCTGCTTATTGCTTATCAAAGGATGACAAGGTTTTTGCATTGGGAGCAATGGGAAGTCAGGAGATGGACAGTGACAAACCGATGCCTGTGAATGCAGTATTTCAGATCGCATCCATTACCAAATTGTTTACAGCTGTTGCAATTATGAAACTCGTGGAAGACGGGTACTTCCGCTTGGACGAGCCGGTCAGTGTATTACTGGAAGAATTCAAGGAACCGCCGTTTGACAAGATTACGTTTGCACACTTATTGACACATACGTCAGGCTTGCAGGCAGATGATGGTTGCTTCCCGAATGTATACTTTTTATCTCCGTGGGAATGTGTTGAAAGAGGTTTTATGGCAGGCGATAAAGGATGGGTTAAGAACTCATTGCGGTCAGGTATGCGACGTGAAGCGGGTACTGAGTGGGCATATTCATCTTTTGGTTTCGTTCTTTTGGGAGAAGCAGTGTCCAGAGCGGTTGGATATTCGGTTGAGAAGTTTATCAAAGAAGAAATTTTGGTTCCCTGTGAGATGAATGATTCGGGATTTAAGTACGATTTTAATAAAGAACTCTTACCGAGATTTTCCTATGGTAATGATGAACATTGTAGACTTAAGAAACGTCTTGCCGGAGAAACTCAGCTTACAGAAATTGATGAGATGTGGAATCTGGTTCCGGGCACAGGCGGCGGCTTGATTTCAACAGTCGAAGACTTGAGTAAATTCGGTAATATGATGATTGCAGGCGGATATTATCACGGAAAGCGTGTCATTGGACGCAAAGCCATCGAGAAAATGACGTCAAGACACACCGGAAGCGACATTCGTGAGTACTGCTGGAATAATGGCGGTGTCGAGCGTGCATACGGATTGGGTCCCGATCTTCGTAACAATTTGTCGACCATATACAGTGCGAAGAACTTTCATCATGAAGGCTGGGGCTCCAGTTGCCTGATGATGGATCCGACAGAGAATTTCGTAGCCGCATGGTAC
>CAYMCV010000143.1:0-4710 GCA_964389005.1 uncultured Lachnospiraceae bacterium
ACACAGCCTAAATGCCGATGCTTCTTAACGGTCTGCATCGATATGCAGAATCCGTTCTCTCTGCCACGTTTTCGCCAAACATCGATTGCCATACAAAAATATTGTCGAAGACTTCGGCGGGCGGCGGCGCAAAAATGAATGCCCGAGTGGATTTATTACGCCATGGATATGAGACTTTAAAGCCCGGAAGCCTCTGCTGAACGGGCTTTTGTATTAAGGCTCATAGGAATGCTTGGCGTAATGGAACGAGGGTATTTGTTTTTGCGCCGCCGCCCTCATAACGACTTCACATCTCGCAAATCTTGTGCTATACTCTTCACAAATACGCGCACTTCGCGCATGCAAAGAAAGGAAGCAACTATGTCTCAAAATCCGATTGTCACAATCACAATGGAAGACGGCGGCATCATCAAAGCGGAACTCTATCCTGAGATCGCCCCCGAATCCGTTCATAACTTTATCAGCCTCATCAAGAAGCACTTCTATGACGGCCTCACATTCCACCGCGTTATTCCGGGCTTCATGATCCAGGGAGGATGCCCTGACGGAAACGGTACCGGCGGTCCGGGCTATCAAATCAAAGGCGAGTTCAACAGCAACGGCTTTCAGAACGACTTGAAGCATACCCCGGGTGTGCTTTCTATGGCACGTTCCATGATGCCGAACTCCGCAGGAAGCCAGTTTTTTATCATGCACGAAACTTCACCGCATCTTGACGGCGCATATGCCGCATTCGGAAAGGTAACCGAAGGCATGGATGTTGTAAATCGTATCGCAGTTACACCGACGGATTATTCCGATATGCCGGTTAAAGCACAGATTATGTCTACCGTAACGATCGATACATTTGGCGTTGATTATCCGGAACCCACGAAACTCTAAGGCGCATAATTACTGATATTTCTTGAACTCCGTCCATTTTATGGGCGGAGTTCATAATTTGTTTACATTCTCTTTACGGTTTATTGATTTACATAACACTTTTCTGACAAATTTCTAACATATACTTTAACCATAGAAAACGAATTTTTCTACTTACTCCCTTATAAACCAATAAAAACACTAACTTTTTCAAAACTAATGCCCGGCAGACGAAGTCTTCCGGGCATCCTCCCTGTTCAGGGGTAATTTCTTATTAAGCTTTTCCAACAGAACCGAACAATTCCATCTTTTCTTTTACGGTCGCTTTGATTGCTTCTACGCCGGGAGCAAGTACTTTACGAGGGTCAAATCCTTTGCCTTCCAAATCCTTGCCTGCTTCGAAGTATTTACGTGTTGCTGCCGTGAAGGAAAGCTGGCACTCTGTGTTAACGTTAATCTTTGCAACGCCGAGTGAAATTGCCTTCTTAATCATGTCAGCCGGAATTCCTGTACCGCCGTGAAGTACCAACGGCATGTCCCCTGTCAACTTCTGGATTGCATCCAATGTATCGAAGCTCAATCCTGCCCAGTTTGCGGGATATTTTCCGTGAATGTTACCGATACCTGCTGCAAGGAAGTTAACGCCCAAGTCAGCGATGGACTTGCACTCGTTCGGGTCTGCACATTCGCCCATACCTACAACGCCGTCTTCTTCGCCGCCGATTGCTCCAACCTCTGCCTCAAGAGAAATTCCCTTTGCTGCACAGTCTGCAACCAACTGTTTCGTCTTCGCGATATTCTCCTCGATAGGATAATGAGAACCATCAAACATTACGGATGAAAAACCTGCATCCATACACTTGTAGCAGTGTTCGAAGCTGCCGTGATCCAAGTGAATTGCTACGGGAACGGTAATTCCGAGTTCTTCGAGCATTCCGTTTACCATGCCTACAATGGTCTTGTAACCGCACATATACTTACCTGCGCCCTCGGAAACACCGAGAATAACCGGTGACTGGCACTCCTGCGCCGTCAATAAAATAGCCTTTGTCCACTCTAAATTGTTGATATTGAACTGGCCGACTGCATAGTGTCCTGCTTTTGCTTTTTGAAGCATTTCTGTTGCTGCAACTAACATTTTATCTACCTCCGTTTTCGTATTTTTAATTGGTGCGTCGTGGTCATTATATATTATTTCAACGTAAAAAGAAAGAAATTTATTTTTTCCTTATTACGGCACCATCAACTGCATTGCCTGCTTGTGATTGGTTATTTTTACGTGTTTGTGGCTTCCGCCGTTCTCTCCGTCAAGCGTCCAGCCCACCGACGTCTCGGAAATGAACTCAATTTCCGATGTCAGAAACGTATACATATACTCCGGATCCGGGTCCTGCGAAAGCATTGCCGCCAAGATGGAATTCAGTTCCACCGGTGTTCGCGGCTGCTTAATCAGTGTCACCTCATACAATCCGTCGTCCAACTTGACATTTTTGCCGGTCAGACGCTTGTAGCCCCCTATGGAAATCGAATTGGAAATCATGCCGAATACAAAACAATCCTTGATAATGGTATCATCTGTGATAACTTCCATCTCGTAAGATTTCAGCCCGCCGATTCCCAAGCGACGCATGCCTTCCTGCACATAGGCAAGTCGTCCCATCAGGTTCTTCTTCTGCTGCGGCGTCTCGTAAGAGACCTCGGTCAACACGCCAAATGCCGCAACATAGACAAATGTATTCTGGTTAAAAAGTCCGATGTCGCAAGCAAACGGTTTCCCCTCCACCGCGACATGTGCTGCCTTCATCATTCGGTTCGGAAGTTTCAAACTTGCGGCAAAATCATTCGTACTGCCCGCCGGAATGAATCCGAGCGGAACTTTACTTCCTGCCTGCATCATTCCCGCAACCACTTCATCCAATGTACCGTCGCCGCCACTGCAAACCACCATGTCAAACTCCGCACTGTGACACGCCGCATACGCTGTGGCATCGCCTACATGCTGTGTGCTTCGTACCGTCACCTGATATCCCGCTTTGATAAAAATATCCAGGATATCGCTGAGTTTCGACTTTATGGCCGCCTTGCCCGCCAACGCATTAAAAATAAAAAGTAGTCTTTTTTCACCCATCCGAATTCTCCATGAACACAGAACTGAACTATTGCTTCCCGCTCAAATACTTCTCAATACTCTCAACCGCCGTATTCTCATCATTGCCGTCCGCATATACGGTAACGGACTCTCCGGAATCCAGTCCGAGACTCATCATTCCCATGATGCTTTTGGCATTCACCTTTTTACCCTCAGCCTCAATGTAAACTGAACTGTTATACTGGCTTGCCACCTGTACGAGTACCGCTATCGGTCTTGCCTCCAGACCTCCTGCGAGATGAATTGTCATCTTTTTTTGAACCATGCTATTTTCCTCCTTGCTCTTGCCGCAAACGTTCTGCGACCTCACTCAATTTTCGTAATCTATGATTGACACCCGATTTGCCTACCGGCGGATCTAAAAGTGCCCCAATATCCTTCAGCGATAAATCCGGATTCTCCAGACGTACCATCGCAACCTCATGCAAGCCCTCCGGTAATGCCGAAAAAGCATTGTGCTGAAACAAATACAGAATATCCTCTCGCTGATTCGATGCTGCTTCCGTAATGCGGCGGATATTCGCTGCGTCACAATTCACGCCACGGTTTATCCGATTCCGGATATCCTTGAGAATTCTCTCATTCTCCAGATTCATAAGCGAACGATGTGCTTCCATAATATTCAGCAGTTCAACAACCGCTTCGCCCTCTTTGAGATAGACGACTTGTTTGTTCTTACGCGTTACCGTCTTCGCTTCGAGTTCAAAATCACCGATGATATCAAGAACCTGTTGCGCCTGCGCTTCATTGTTGCATACAAATTCCATGTGATACCCTTTCGCCGGGTCGCTCATGGAACCGTTGCACAAATAGATACCCCGCAAAAAAGCACGCTTACAACACTGTGTCTTCAGTAAAATCGGCGGAATCACATCTTCCCTGTCAACATATATTTCACCGGTCGGCTTCATGAATTTGACCGCCTGTAATACCCGATTGCAACTGTCTTTTTCTGTCAAAAGTACCGTGAAATACTTGTTTTTTGTGCCTTCCTCGCTGACGACAGTATCTATATTAAATGTTTTCTTCAATAATGTAAAGTATTTTCTGGCAATCCCCGCATGCTCGGTTCTAAATTTGAGTTCTGCGGTTTGGTCTGGAAGAATCGATACCCGTCCGAACGAGCGAATCAACACCGCAAGTTCGGCAAGTCTGCAATGTCGTGCCGTCCCGTACTGCCGTTCCAATTCTTCTTTGACTTCCTTCGAAAATGACATAACCTGTTCTCCATGGTATCACGTTACTTCTGTGCATCTCTGTGTACAATTGTAAGTCCGTAATTTCCCTTGTTGCGTAACCGCTCATACAATCCGTTTGCCAACGTCACGCTTCTGTGTTTACCGCCGGTGCAACCGATTCCCACAACCAATTGGTATTTCCCTTCCTTAATGTAGTTCGGAATCAGAAATTCCAACATATCCGTCAACTTATTAAGGAACAACTCCGCCTCCTCAAAACCCATGACATAATCGCGCACTTCCTTGTCATTGCCGGTTTTTTGTTTTAACTCCTCTATATAAAAAGGATTGGGCAGGAAACGTACATCAAAAACCAAGTCCACATCTGCAGGCAAACCGTGCTTGAAACCGAAAGAAACAATGTTAATCATGAGACTATTATATTCCTCATTGCGGATAAAAATGCGGTCAAGTTCTTCTTTTAATTCGCGCGTCAACAAATGCGAGGTGTCAATCACATAA
>CAYMCV010000144.1:0-4708 GCA_964389005.1 uncultured Lachnospiraceae bacterium
TATTAATGACATAAACGTCTGCTTTTTGTTCAAATTGCACAATTTCATAGTCGTGTATTTGTGACATTTGTTGCATAACATCCATTTCATAGGAGTTCACTTTGCAGCCAAGGTTGTGGAATGCTATACTTTTCATCGAAATCTCCTTCATTTTCAGCAAGTTTAGTGATTGACTTTTCATGATAAAACCGCTACTATTAGTTTATTGAAAGCGCAGTGCTTTCAAGTAAACATAATTATAAAGGAGGAATTAACATGAAGACAGTTTCTATTTCATTAAACTCAATCGATAAGGTTAAATCATTCGTAAATGACATTACCAAGTTCGATTACGACTTTGACCTTGTTTCCGGAAGATATGTAATCGATGCGAAATCCATTATGGGTATCTTCAGTTTGGATTTGTCTAAGCCGATCGATTTGAACATTCATGCGGAAGACGGTGCAGAAGACGTACTTCAGGTTTTAAAGCAGTATACCGTATAGTAATCGGATACGCAATGAGTCAAATCGTCGCTTAAAGGCGACGATTTTTTTTGCTATAAAAATCAATCCTATATCTTGCCAATCTCAATGATTTCCCGCTCAGCAAGTGCCGTTCTCAACATTTCTTCTTCCACATCATGCATTGCCTGCTCATGCCTTGCAATGACTTTGGCACTTGGCTTCGTTACCGGATGCTCAGCTACGAATATCGTACAGCAATCCTCATAGGGTTGAATCGAGATTTCATACGTATCGATTTTTTCGGAAATCTCTACGATGTCCTGTTTATCAAATGCAATCAGCGGTCGGTATACCGGCAATGTGCAAACTTCATTCGTCGATAATAAACTCTGCATGGTCTGCGATGCAACCTGACCGATACTCTCTCCCGTAACCAGCCCGAGACATCCGCTATCTTTCGCAATCTGCTCTGCAATTCTCATCATATATCTTCTCATGATAATTGTAAGTTCATCATGCGGGCACTTCCCGTATATCGCCATCTGAATATCCGTAAAATTAATTACATGTAATCGAATCGGTCCGGAATAAAGTGCAACTTTGGCTGCCAAATCCACAACCTTCTGTTTTGCGCGCTCCGATGTATAGGGCGGAGCATGAAAATAGACCGCTTCGAGTTTGACGCCACGACGTGCTATCATGTATCCCGCAACAGGAGAATCGATTCCTCCCGATAATAACAACATCGCTTTACCGCCGGTTCCAATCGGCATTCCGCCGGGGCCGGGTATTGTCTGCGAATAGACATAAATTCGTTCTCTGACCTCGATACACAACAATACATCCGGTTTGTGTACATCAACATGCAGTTCCGGAAATTGATGTAATAAGATTTCTCCGACTTTTCGGTTCATTTCCATGGAATCCACGGGGAAATTTTTACGGGCGCGACGAGCCTGCACTTTGAATGTAAAATTTTTATCCGGATATAACTCGTCCATATAGGCAACAACATCGTCGCAAAGTTGCGTAAACCCCTGATCTGTATAATCCTTCACCGGACAGATGGCGGTCACACCAAAAACCCGCTGCAATGCGGTCACCGTCTCATCATAGTCAAATTCCGTGAGCGCCTCCACATACACACGCGCCGGCGTCTTGTGCACCTTGAATTCGCCTTCGCATCTTGTAAGTGCATAGCGAACCTGCGTTACCAAAGCGTCTTCAAACAAGTATCTGTTCTTTCCTTTGACAAAAATCTCTGCGTATTTCAATAAAAACATTCTAAACATAAAAACCTCCTGTGCCCTAAAGCAACGCGCATCCGTAAATACCTTTTCGACAATTGGATGCTATGATTGTATAAAAAGGCGACTTTCCAGCCGCCCTTTGTATCTTTCTCACAATGAACCTCAATCAAAATCAGTGAAATTGCATAAATCGCTTTTTGACATCGCTGTACTGTATCTGGCTGACGGGAATTTCCACGCCGCTCTTGGTTAAAAAGCGATATCGTGCCAAATCCTTTGCCTGTCTCAAATTAATTATGTAGGAGCGATGACACCGTAAAAAAGAATCTGCCGGTAGTTCTTTCTCCATATCCGAAAATTTAATATGTGCTGATATCGTCTCTTCCTTTGTTACTACATCCGTATCTCTTCCGTGACTTTCCAGATATTCAACATCGGAATACGGGATTCGATACAATCGATCTGCCACCTGAAATGTCAATACGTCGCTAATTGCAACCGCGCGATACGCCTCCAACAAGGCTTCCCGCAACTGCTCCATATTCACCGGCTTCTGTAAATAACGCAGTGCATTGACGCGGTATCCTTCCAAGGCATATGCCGCTGTGGATGAGATAAAAATAATCGGTAATTTTTCACCCAGTTTTCGTAACTCCTCGGCAGCTTCGATTCCGTTCATTCCAACCGCAAGAATATCACAAAGCAAGACATCATAAACTGTCCCTTTTTGTAAAAGTGCATCAATCATAACACGCATGTCCGAAAATGTCACAATCTCATGCGCAATTCCTTCCTCCAGCAGTATCTGATCTGCCAGACTCTCATTCAAAACCAATGATGTTGCCTCATCATCACACACAGCTATCTTGAACATAATTCAATACTCCCTATACACAAACAAGAAAACGTTCTGCCTACAGAACCAACTCCCAAACTTCAGTATAACCAAAAAAACTTTTTCGTGCAATAGTTAACCGCAAGAATTAACCTTGATGCTTGATAAGCTCGCGCGTCAGCAAACGCAATGTATCCGCATAAGCATCCGCAAATTCACGGTGATGTTCCCAAATAAATACCCAATCATCTGCCTTTCCCGCCTTTTCCAATTCCTGTGCCAATTTTGACACGCGGTTCGCGCCGATGTTGGCACAAGCACCTTTGATGGCATGTGCGATAATGGTATAATTCTCAATATCCTCATGGTCGTAATAATCCTCCAATCCCGCAAGCAAATTAGAAGATGCAAATGTCTGTAACACGCGAATATAGACATTTCGATTCCCGGCACAGTTCCGCAATCCGTCTTCAACATCAATTCCGCGTAAGCAATCCAAGATATCTTTTTGGGGCTCATCATCCCTTTTTTCTCTAAAAATAGTCTTAACTCTCGCTTTCCTCGCAACCGGTCCCATGACCTTGCCGTCTACCACACGATTCTGTTTCTCGGGCGGAATCCAACGTTTCAATATTGCACTCAATTGCTGCATATGTATGGGCTTGGATAAATAGTCGTTCATTCCCGCATCTTTAAACTGCTTCTCCACACCTTTGATGGCATTGGCCGTCAGTGCAATAATCGGTATTTCCTGTGCATATTCTGTCGGAATCTCACGAATTCGTTTGGTTGCCTCCACACCATCCATAAACGGCATCATATGATCCATAAAAATAACATCATACAACGTCAAACGTTCTTCAATCTTGATGACTGCTTCGCTTCCGCTCTCGACAAGTGTCGCATCAAATCCAAAACGCTTCATCAATTCCGAAGCAACCTGTAGATTGACCTTATTGTCATCAACAATCATAACGCGCGCCGTAGGTGCGACAAATGAAATCTTAAAGTTATCGTTCGCGCTGTCGATTTGCTCATGGTTCATCTCGTATTCGGAAGGCCTTCCGTCCCGAATCTTCTGCGACAACACAAAGGAGAATGTACTTCCCTCGTTGGGTTTACTTTTAGCCCAAATCTCACCGCCCATCAAATCTACAAGACGTTTCGAGATTGCAAGCCCTAAACCGGTTCCCTCCACATTACGGTTCTTTCGCGTATCAATCTGACCAAATGCCGTAAAAAGTTTCTGCATATTCTCTTCTGAAATACCAATACCGGTATCTTCAACCGCCACGTGCAGACTTCCAAGATTTTCCTCGAGTTGATCCCATGCAATATGCAGTGTAATGTATCCGCGATGTGTGAAATTTACGGCATTGTTTAAAAGATTAATCAAAATCTGACGAATACGAAGTTCGTCTCCGATAAGCACGCGCGGAACTTTGGGATCAATGTCCAACTTCAATTTCACGCTCTTTCCGCGCATCTTGAATTCGATGATACTCAGTACATCATGTATCAAAGAGTTAAAATGATAATCGCTCTCCTCGATGTTCATCTTCCCGGAGTCGATTTTTGAAAAATCCAGAATCTCGTTGATGATACCCAGAAGGTTCTCCGACGACTTCTGTATCGTGGTAATGTATTCTTCCTCTTGCGCCGCAAAATCGCTGTCCGCCAATAGTTGCGCCATACCGCAAATGGCATTCATCGGCGTTCGAATCTCATGAGACATGTTCGCCAAGAAGTTGGACTTTGCATCCAATGCAACACGCGCCTCTTCGTTCTTCTCCTCCATCATGCGTTTGTAGTTGTTAACGCCGATAACGATAAAAATTAACGAAACCATGGCGAAACAATACAGCATCATATAAATTAAGTAAATCTGCAAATCGAATACCAATTGGATTTCATCCATCTGAAATATGGCAACGCCCAACAAAGTCGCCGTCGAGAGTACAACATACTCAACCAATATTCGTAATTTGAGAAATAGGGAAATCATGAGTGCAACGGCAAAGAAAATGTTGATTAACATCGCCAGTGTTCCGAGTGAAAAACAGATTAAGTAACTTGTGATTACAACTGTAATATACAGACAGCGTACAATCGCTTCTTCGTTTCTGATGGTTCTGTAAAGTAATAACGTTAAAAGTACCGGAAGAAATCCTACAGA
>CAYMCV010000145.1:0-4694 GCA_964389005.1 uncultured Lachnospiraceae bacterium
AATACAAAAACTGCGTTTCGAATTACAAAGTGGCATCTCGTGTTACTATTGAGTTACAAAAGCAGGCACAAGAGACAAAAACAACAAAAATATATCGAATAACAATAAAAATATGTTGACATACAGAAAACTTCATGATAATATGCTGACATGAAAGAGCGGCGCACAGCCATAATAGACATAAAACATTACAGCGCACAAATACACAAAAAACATTACTATTTTGAACGGAGGACAGACAGAATGAAAAATTACAAGGCTTTTGCAATGCAGGTTTTTTTAACAATTCTTTTTATCGGCGGGGCAATTTTTACCATAGCGATGCCCTACGTTGTAATCAAGGTAGCGCCTTGGTACTACGGACCGGATTATAACTTTTGGATGGTAATGATCAGTATTACATTGAGTGCTGTTTTGGTGGAATTGATTTTGTTCGATATGCTTCGCATTATCAGCACGGTGAAGAGCAATACGTGTTTTGAGCATAGAAATGTGAAGTCCTTGAAAAGAATGGCGGTTTATGGAGTACTTATTTCTTTTATCTCATTGATGCGAATGATTGTTCATTGGACATCACTGTCACTTGCGATGATTCTCGTTTTCGGTGTTGCGGCGGCATGTGCATATACACTTGCGTTGGTATTTGAGCAGGCCATTAATTATAAGAAAGAGAACGACCTGACAATATAAGCAATTGCAGACAATTGTAAATCAGAATGAAATGAGGAGAATACGATGATTGTAATTAATATAGATGTGATGATGGCAAAAAGAAAAATGTCCTCGAATCGTTTGGCAGAGCTTCTGGATATTACGCCGGCGAATCTATCCATACTGAAAAACAACAAGGCCAAAGCCATTCGTTTCAGCACGCTGGAGGCTTTGTGCAAAGCACTCGAATGTCAACCCGGCGATTTGCTGGAATACAGAGAAAAGTGATTTTTAGGGGATGCTATTTTGCGGCACTGCGGATTGGAGGAAGAATATGATTATCAAACTGATTCAGCCCAAAATGCGTATGCGACCGATGGATACCAAGCTTAAGACAAGAATGTCTCCGCCGTTGGGATTGCTGACAATCGCCAACATGTTATCGGATGAGCATACGGTTATTATTGAAAATGAGAATATCGAAGAAATCAACTATGACGAACCGGTAGACATCGTCGGCATTACCGTAACGGTGGATGTAGCCACACACGCTACCGAGATAGCAAAGCGTTTTCGAAAGATGGGAATTCCGGTTGTGGCAGGCGGAATTCATCTGACGGCTTTTTGGGAAGAGTCACAGAAGGATTTCGATGTTGTTTGTGTCGGACTTGCGGAGAAAACCTGGCCGAACATCGTGCGCGATGCAGAGGCAGGTCAGCTGAAGAAAGTATATCGTTGTAATGAGAAATTGACAGGAAGTGACATCGTTTCGCCGGGGTATCATCTGATTGATAAAAAGAAATACCTGTACTGCAACATCGTGAGTACCAGCCGCGGATGTCCGTTCCGGTGTGATTTTTGCTACAACAGTTGCGATGCATACAAACATATGTATTTGAACCGTCCGATTGCGGACGTGATTGCGGATATCAAAGCAATCGGACGTCGCCACATCATGTTTATTGATGACAATTTTATCGGGAATCCCAAATGGACATTGGAGTTCGTACGAGCGATTCGCCCGATGAAGCTGAAGTGGAATGCGGCGGTGTCGGCGAATATCTTGGACTTACCGGAGCTTTTGGATGAGATGGCACTTTCGGGATGCGAAAGTCTTTTTATCGGATTTGAAAGTCTGAATGAGAAGGCAATCAACAATGTACATAAGGGACAGAATCACAGCGGACGTTATGAAGCATTGGTGGAAGCCATTCACAAAAGAGGGATTATGATTAATGCGAGTTTCGTCTTTGGTCTGGACAATGATGATGCGACCACATTTCAGACGACACTTGACTGGATTGTCAAGAACAGAATTGAGACGGTAACATCCCACATTTTAACTCCGTATCCGGGTACGAAGGTATATAAAGAGTTTGATGAGCAGAATAGAATTACAAACTACGACTTCTCATATTATAATACGGCAAATGTTGTATTCAAGCCGCAGAACATGACGGCGGAGGAACTGCAGGAAGGGTATCTTTGGATTTACCGTAAGGTGTATTCTTTTAAAAATATTATGAAACGTATGCCAAAAGCAAACAAACAAAAAATTCCCTATCTGCTTTTTAACTTTGTTTATCGTAAGTTTGGAAAACTGACAGAGAAAATATGCGAACTGGTTACCTATGAGCGTGTCGGGAGAATTGCTGAGAAGTTTTCCTATCACTAACGCAATTGATATGAATGGAGATTTTTATGAGTAAGGAAAAAGGCATCGAACAGTTAAAAATTGATTATTGGGTTTCTGCCGTTCTTTCGGTTATAATGATTGGATTCTTCTCGACATTTGCGTTGAATTTTGCTCTGTGTGGCTATTTTGTACACGAGGGAGATCTGACGTTTCAAATTTATACATTATATGGGCTAATTCCGTCATTCATATGCATGATCATGAGCCTTGCTGTTTCGTACACTTCAAAAAAGAATTTGAGAAATGCTGAGTTCCCCATAAACACAAGGCAAAAGTGGCTGGTGACGGGATTGCGGATTCTTGCCTTCCTGATTCCGCTTTCAATGTATATTGCCAGTATTTCCGTTGCTTACTTACAGTTGGATGTCAATCAGAGAAAATTGTACACGGCGAAGAACCTCCATAGTACATATGATTTTTTTCCGAGAGAGATTCCGGAAGGAATTACAGAAGCAAACTACAGTTTTCATAGCGGATTCGGAATTCTGACATGGGTCGGAGAACCTGATAAAGGAGATATCTTTACTTATGAAGGGCCGGCAGACCTATTTACGGTTTTTGACAAAGAAGGAAAAGTCAGCGCATTATTTTCTGATGTCGGTATCACTTATTCCGACTACCAATGGAAGTGCTACAGCCGTTATAGCGGTAATGGCATGCTCTACCTCCTCTACGATGAAGACACCCGCAAAACCGTATATATCCAAACGCAATTCTGACACATGGGGACGGAGCTGCTGTAACATTTTTGCGACAATGATAAAAACGTCCCTGTGTTTGCATTATTCTTCATTTTTGCCGGATAAGTCAAGTTAAGCATCCCTAATTCAGTGTGTCGGACAAGATAAAAGGGTCTAAAAAACTATGGTTGCAATTGTATAAATATGATGTTATAATCGACTACTGTAAACTGCGGATGGGAAACGAACAGTACGATTTAAACAGCAGAAATCGGCGACGTGACCCTGAAGGACGAAACAATTGGCAAAAGGGAGAGAATTATGAAAAAGACAAGAAAAAGATTTATAGTTGCAATGCTATTGATAACAACAGTGCTTCTAATGTCCGGATGTGGCAATGATGAACAAAAGAAGGATGTTATTATGCAAGAAGTTTCTGAATCACAGGTATCAGAAACAGGAGAGAGCGAGACAAATGCAGATGTAAGCGAAGCAGATGCTTCCGATGAAGTGACAGATTCAGAAATCCCTGCGGATGGAAAAATCATGATTGCAGGAACGGAGTATGATTTTGAGGCGACTGAGATCGAGATCGAATCAGATGAACTGACTGAGGCTGATTTTGCAATGATTTCCCGTATGGAGAATCTGACATCCATTCATTTGGTATCGGTTAACATGACCAGTGTGGATTTCTTATTGAAATTACCGAATCTGACCGAGTTGGATATCAGAGTTGTCGAACTGGCGCCGGAGGAACTTAGCAAAATTGGAGAAATGACCAATTTAACAAGTCTGGAGTTGATTAATGCGAATGTGCAGGACGTTAACTTTTTAACCAAATTAACGAATCTGACATATCTGTCAATCGGAAGAAATGCTGCAGTTGATTTAAGTGTCATAGCTTCATTACAGAGCCTGACGGAACTGTCATTATCGGATGCTTCCGTATCCAATGTCGAAGCACTTGCCGGTATGTCCAATCTAAAATCACTTACCCTATTTGAGAATAGAATCAGTGATATCACACCGCTCGCCGGTATGACGAATTTGACCGAATTAAGTTTGGGTTACAATCAGATTTCGGATATCAGCGCCGTGGCGGGATTGACGAATTTAACGACACTTGAGTTGTATAAAAATAATATCAGCGATATCAGTCCTGTTAGCGGTTTGACGAATTTGACCGAATTGGTTTTGGGGGAAAATGCAATTAGTGACATCAGCCCACTCAAAGAACTTACAAAACTGCAGTATCTGACATTGCGTTGCAATCAAATTACGGATATCAGCGCACTTAGCGGATTAACAGAGATGCAAGAACTTAAACTTTCGGAGAATCAAATCAGCGATATCAGTGCACTCAGCAATATGACCAAAATGGTTGATCTGTACATGAGCTCGAATCTGGTCAGTGATATTTCCGCGTTAAAAAATTTCGAAGCTCCGGATACATTAATGATTGATAAAAATCAAATATCAGCGGAAGACATTACCGTATTGAAAGAGATGTATCCTGATTGCTCGGTTATTGATTGGTAATATTGAGCTATTGTGAATTTTATATGGATACGAATAGGGAGAATCGCTAATGAAGCGATTCTCTTTTAGGTTCCCTCTTGACATCATTTTTTAATCGTTGTTATAATGACCTCAAAGCAGGTTTC
>CAYMCV010000146.1:0-4641 GCA_964389005.1 uncultured Lachnospiraceae bacterium
AACTGGTGAATTCGTGCATTCATCGACAGTTCAAAGGAGTTGCGTATAATCAACGCCAATGAAAGCGACATAATAAAAACGACAAAGATAAAAAAAGAAATCAACAGCGGCGGTGTCTGATCCGATGGGTCATGAATCAAGTATCTCGACAAATATAATTCATGATAGTTGACAGCATCCTCGCTTCTCCCAAGTTGCTTGGCAATCAGCGGCATATCCCGGTAAACCGTTCGCATGTTTGTAAAGTAGACATCTGTATAAGTTTGTTGTTTTGACTGATCTTCAAGATTCGCAACAACCTTCTCAACACTTGCATAGTTTTCAATGAACGCAATTTCGCTCTCCTGTAATTCTCCCGTAATACGCGCCTGCCAATCGCCTTCGCCGATTACGATTCTCTCGACTTCATAAGTCCATGTATTATATGCGACTGTACATAAAAAAGATAAAAAGACTGTCGCCGCAAATGCCGCCGCAATTACGGAAAGACCGGCTGCGCGGTTATTTTTGATATATCCCTTGGAGTAATCCTTCCACATCGTCATCACCCCCGCTTCCGATCGTCAATGATTTTGCCGTCTTCAATCGTAATAATGCGATCCGCCTCCAACGCAACTTTTTCATCATGCGTAATCAGCAGTATTGTCTGTTTCAAATTACGATTCGACAGTTTCAGCAGATCAACGATTTCCCTCGAATTCTTCTGGTCAAGATTTCCCGTCGGTTCATCCGCAAGCAGAATTGCGGGGCGATACACGAGCGAACGCGCGATTGCGACGCGTTGCTGCTGCCCTCCGGAAAGCTGGTGCGGCAATGCTTTCAGTTTGTCGCGAATTCCCAAGCTGTCTACAATTTTATCAAAATGCTCCCGATCCGGTTTCCTTTTATCCAAAAGCATCGGCATCAAAATATTCTTCTCCACCGTCATCGTCGGAATCAGATTATAGAACTGATATACCAGACCAACCTTTCTTCTCCTAAAAATTGCCGCATCCGTAGCGTTTTGTTTCCCAATTTCCACACCGTCAATGACTACCGTTCCGCTTGTCGGTCGATCGACACTTCCCAAGATGTGCAGCAACGTGGATTTTCCGGAGCCGGATGCGCCGACCACCGCCACGAATTCGCCCTGTTCGATTGATAAATTGACATTGTCCAATGCCTTAACCTGATTGTCCCCTTTGCCAAAAACCTTCGTCAATTCGGTACATTTCAATATTTCCATCTTCTCACTCCGTTTCCGAGACATTTTTATAAATGTCTCTTTTGTGCTCCTATGTTCATCGTACCTATTGTATCAAAGTAAAGTGACATCTCAGTGACCGGGATGAAAATTAATTACATTGATAGAATCGTATTTCAAAACATGCTCCCCCGCTGCCTACACATGACGCACCAATCACTCCGTTTTGCATCTCAATGATAGATTTTGCAAGTGAAAGCCCGATTCCAATACCGCCCTCCGTAGCATTTTTACCACGATAAAATCGTTCAAACATATGGCCGAGGTCTTCTTTTGCAAAACCGGTCCCCTCGTCTTGAATCGTAATTTGCACATATAGGGGATTTTTATCATAAGTACAATGTACTGCCTGCCCTTTCGGAGTATGCTCCATGCAGTTTTTGAGAATGTTCATGACCGCTTCCATCGTCCAGTCCATATCAACAAGCACTTCTACCGCATCTGTCTCCGTTATTTCGACAGACACACCTGTTTGATCACTCAGTTCCTGTAGGTTGTCCGCCGCAAGCGTAAGCAACGTAAACACATCCGTTTCCTGCCTTTTGAGCGTGAGTGTTCCTGCATCAATACGAGACAGAAGTAAAAGTGCCTCCTCCAAATGCGTCAGTCTGTACAATTGCTTGCTGATTTGCTCCGTATACGGATAGGACGGGTTTTCCTTACTCATCTGTGTTGACAGTGATATTGCCGTTATGGGTGTTTTGAGCTGATGTGCGATATTGGCCAGATTGGTCGCATAGTTTTCTTTGGCAGCAAGTGCCGCGTCTCTTGTTTGATACAATGTCGTAATTGTCTTATAGATTTCGTCCTGTAATTCTGAGAAGTTATCGTCTGTGATATCAACGAGCAATCCCTGCCCTCCGATATTCACCTTCTCCAAATAGTCCGTCAATTGTCGAATTCGCTTTTCTGTCTTGCGTTTATGTATTAATGACATAACCAAAAAACAGCCTCCGCCCAATGCGAAGCAGATTCCGCCAATCAAACATATATTGCTGTATTCCCCTAAAAAGTCTGTTTTACGATATCCGTATTCGGTCAGCATACTGTCCGCCGTCGATAACTGCTGCGTCGTCCTGAGTTCTTTTAGAATCTCCGGTATGGCCTGTTCGCAGTCCGGGTATCGCTCGGTCAGCACTTCGCAGAAATTTCCGAGCATCACAAATTGCACGTTTCCGAAGTAAAGCGTCAATATCCAAGTCATAATTGCCGTGATAACCAGGCCGACGGCCAGCACCGAAAGCACTTGAAATGTAATGTTCCTTGATTTCGTCATGATCGCTCCTCCATACGATAGCCAAAACTTCTGATGGTTTTGAGACATGCGGGTTGTCGGAGTTTCTCGCGCAACCGCTTCATGGTAACCGTCAGTGTGTTGTTGTTGACATAGTTCCCGTTGCAATCCCAGATTTGTTCCAACAATCGCTCCCGCGTCACGGTTTTCCCTTTGTTCTCCAGCAGAATACAAAGCAATTGATACTCCGCCGAACTTAGAATTACTTCTTCTCCCTCACAAAAAACACGCATCCGACTCCGGTCGAGCGTAATGCCGTCACACATAAGACATTGCGTCGATAAATCTCCGATGCGTCGCAACAACGCCAAAATGCGGGAATGTAACACTTCGAGTTCAAACGGTTTTATGAGATAATCATCTGCTCCGTTACCAAATCCTGCCACAATATCAGCGGTATCATTTCTGACCGTGATAAAAATCACCGGCAATTGGCTCCATTTTGACCGCAACCATTCACAAAAAGTTCCACCGTCACCGTCCGGCATATTCCAATCAAGTAAAACCAACGCCGGTAAACTGCGTTCCAATGCAATTTTTGCTTCTGCAATTGTCGCAAATATCGTAACGTGATATGATTTTTGTTCCAAATAGTCTTTAACAGGTGTTGCTATGTTAATGTCGTCCTCTATGTAGTATATGCGTGTCATTTGTCTTTCCTTTCTGTGAATTATCCGATATTTTTATCTTATACTAAAAAGCGTTATAATTCCATTTGAAAATCAAACTCTCAACCATGAAGTTTGTATGTCCTATGATAAAATAGGAATACACTCTTCTGACAAGATTCTTCGGCGCTTGTAAATTTGAAGATTTAAATCTTGATTGTCAGCCACTTTTCTATCCATAGAATTCTAATTCGTAAAATTTGATACTAATTTTAAACAAGCATATTTCATACTATGTTTGTGATATGCTTGTTTGCCACCTATTTTGGCTATATCCGATATCTCGGGGGGATTATTCATGAATTTCTACCGCTTAACTTGGCTTTTTCACATCAAGCGGCGGTCGACGCATATTCCTCATAATAAAATCAGCGCCTAGAAAACACTAATGTTTTCTTGACGCTTCCCATTTTTCGTCATGCATTGTTTATAGTATATCAACTCTCTTAATGATTTCTCTTTCTACCGTATTTTGTAATTTATTCTATCAATTCCACAATTTCCATAGATTTTTGAAGAATTTTGCTGACAAAATGACGGCATTACCTATATTTTATGCCCTACAATTACTTCAAATTTCGCAAGTTTTGCATTTGATAAATCGTATCCTTATATTCAACCATATCTTCTGCAAAATATTTTGTAATTGTATGATAATCATCTTCATAAAATCCATTTTCGCAGAACTCATTGATAATATCAGCTACATCAACTCCCGGCTGGGCAGATGGGCATATACTCATCTTTGCGCGATGCTCCTTCACTTCTATAAAAAGTTTATCAAAGTTTTCATTAAATTCTATCATCTTCTATCCCAGCTACAGAATCATAAGAAAACAAGTATGCACAATAATCTCTATCGCTCTGTGTATCCTCCCAATTAGAAATCGGCATTCCTAACTCTTCACTGATTCCTTTGAGAATTACATTCTTGAGCTTCTTTCTTCTTGCCTCTCCTATATGCTCATCAAATGTAATATCAATGTCTTCTGAAAATCTGTTTATTGCATGAAATCCTTTCGACAAGGATGTCCCACCTTTGAATACGCAGTTGTTTAGTTGTATGGAAAGTAATCTTAGGATTAAAGTCACATAATAGTCTTTTTCAATAACTGCAATCGCTCTTTCTGTTCGATCAGCTACCTGTTCAATCATATCCCTAAAATTCTCTCTATCCTCGTGCAGATACATATCTTACCCCCGTTTCATAAATAGCCTTATATATTTTCGTCGGATAGATAGTTATAAATTGATCTATTTTTTCTTTTGTAATACCGTTCTCTTTAATGTATCTTGTTAATATTTCGCCACAGGATTCCAAATCTACCTCTGCACATTTATCAATGTCTTTCAAACAATCAAGAAGCTGTAATACAGGTGCTGGATCTATATTATTAAAGTGGACACAATTAGTAACCATATATTACAATTAAGTA
>CAYMCV010000147.1:0-4572 GCA_964389005.1 uncultured Lachnospiraceae bacterium
AATCCTTTTTTATAAATGTAATAAAGTGCAAAATCAAGCAATCCCGCCATACTCGATTCTGCTCCCTCCGAAACCAAAAATGCTTCCAGATCGCGGTTTGCAAGCGGCGAAAATTTCACATATATCTCTCCGACAATACCGACTTTCACCTTATCCTCATCAATCATCGGAATTGATGCAAAATCAGATACAATGCGTTTATAAGTCTTTTTTACCGTCCGATAGGACAATGTCCCGGATCTGCCAAGTTGTTCCGTCAGACGCGTCGTCCAGACATCCGCCATCCGTTCGGTATCCCCATCATGAATCTCGTACGGCTTGGTTTGATTCGCAAGCAACATCAAGACATCACCGTAGATAACCGCATACATCATTCTGCGAAGCATCGGCACAGACAACTTGAATCCCGGATTCTTCTCCATCCCCATTACATTAAAAGAAATGACGGGAATGTAACCGTATCCGGCTTTCTTCAAAGCTTTTCTGAGTAGGGCAATGTAGTTAGAGGCACGGCATCCGCCGCCGGTCTGTGAAAACATCAACGCCGTTTTGTGCGTATCATATTTCCCGCTGTTCAATGCATCGATGAACTGACCGATGACAATCTGCGCAGGATAACAGGTATCGTTATGCACATATTTTAACCCATTTTGAATAACTTCGTTCCCCGTATTCTCCAAAAGTTCCATTTTGTAACCGTAAATCCGCAACAATCCAACCAGCATCTTAAAATGACGCGGCAACATTGTCGGTATTAAAATGGTGTAGTCCTTCTTCATTTGTTTCGTAAAAATGATTCTTTCGTTCGGTTCCATACCCTCATCTCCTATTTTTGCTCACGCATCTCCATTGCACCTAATAAACTTCGCAATCTGATATTCACTGCACTTAAGTTTGTTATTTCGTCAATTTTTATCTGTGTGTACATCTTTCCGCTCCGCTCCAGAATAGAACGTACTTCGTCGGTCGTAATCGCATCGATACCGCAACCGAACGATACCAACTGTACCAATTCCACATTCGGATGCAGTGTTGCGTATTTGGCCGAATTATATAGTCTGGTGTGGTAGGTCCATTGATTTAAGACCGCCACTTCCTGTGTGCTGACTTCATCACAAACACAGTCTTCGGAAATCACCGCAAAACCCAATGTCTCCGAAAGCAAATCGATGCCATGACCGATTTCCGGATCGATGTGGTACGGACGCCCCGCCAGTATCATGATACGCCGATTCTTCTCCTCTGCCTTGCGAACAATTGCAAGTCCGGTGCTTTTAATATCTTCACGGTAAGCCTCATACTCTTCGAATCCGAACCGCACCGCAGCCGCAACCTCTTTCTGCGAGAACTTACGTCCGAGCGTTCCGAAATACACAATCAACTCACGTGCCAATTCTTTCTGGTCATGGATACTTAAATATGGCTGTAAAAACGGAATGTCTTTTAGTTCTTCCATGTTGTCATTCAGCAATTCCGGATAATATGCCACAATGGGACAATTGTAGTGATTGTCACCCTTGCCCTCATTAATATTATACGTCAGACACGGTGCAAATATCATGTCAACGCCTGCATCTTTGAGTTGTATGATGTGACCGTGCATAATCTTTGCCGGATAGCAAACCGTATCGGACGGAATGCTGTCCTGTCCCGACAAGTAGATTTCCTTGCTCGACAAACCGGAGAGTTTGACATTGAATCCAAGTTTCGTCAGAATTCCCGACCATAACGGTGCAAGTTCATAGATACCGAGTGCCAGCGGAAGTCCGATGGTCTCCTTTGCTCCGATATCTTTGGAATATGTCAAAATACGGTCGCGCTTGTAGCGATAAATGTTCAAATCATCACTCGTCTTGCCGCCGGATTTCATTCTCTCGCAACGATTTCCGGAAATGAATTTTCCCCCGTCGCCAAAGGAATTAACGGTCAAATTGCAGTGATTCGTACATCCCTGACATACCATAGCCTTCGACTCATGTGTAAAATCGTGAAGCGCCGCGCCCTGTAACATTGACGTCTGTGTCAGTTTTTTGTTTTGAATGTACAATGCCGCACCATAAGCCCCCATCAGACCCGCAATCTTCGGACGCACCACCGCCTGACCGAGTTCATTCTCAAAGGAGCGTAGTACCGCATCATTTAAAAATGTACCGCCTTGAACCACGATACTCTTGCCCAATTCTTTGGGAGAATTGGCACGAATAACTTTGTAAATCGCATTCTTTATAACGCTGGCGGAAATTCCCGCCGAAATATTCTCAACACTGACGCCGTCTTTCTGCGCCTGTTTGATGGATGAATTCATAAAAACCGTGCATCGAGAGCCTAAGTCAACCGGTGTCTGCGCCTTTAATCCCAACTCCGCAAATGCAGGCACTTCATAACCCATGGACTTCGCAAATGTCTCGATAAAAGAACCGCACCCCGAAGAACATGCTTCATTCAACATGATACTGTCTACCGCATCGTTTTTGATACGGATACATTTAATATCCTGTCCGCCGATGTCAAGAATGAAATCCACATCCGGACAGAAATGCTTCGCTGCCGTAAAATGCGCCATCGTCTCGACAATACCGCAGTCGAGATGAAAGGCATTCTTCATCAATTCCTCGCCGTAACCCGTTACGGCACTTCCCATAATCTTGATGTTGTCGCCGCAGAACTCCTCCAACTTCAATAACTGTTCAAAAACAACATCTACAGGATTCCCCTTGTTGGAATCATAAAAAGACCAAAGAATCTCCTTGTCTTCATTGATTAGCACCAGTTTGGTCGTCGTCGAACCGCAATCGATTCCAAGATAAGCATTCTGCCTCTCGCCGGTAGGTGACACATATGTCACATCTTCCGCGTCATGTCTTTTCTTAAACTCACAAAACGCCGCTTCGTCCGTAAATAACGGTGGCATACACTGTACGCTTCCCTTCTCTGCAACGGTCGAAAGAATCTTTGCCTCCGCGTCGTGATACGTATATGTTTCCTTCTGCTCCTCAGCATAGACCGAAGCTCCGAGTGCCACGGAATATAATGCATACTCCGGGAAAATGGCATTCTCCTCGGATAATTTGAGTGTCTCGACAAAGCTCTTGCGTAATCCGAGATTGTAATAGAGCGGTCCGCCCAAAAACATGACTTTTCCGGCTATTTTTCGTCCCTGTGCCAGACCGGCCACCGTCTGATTGACTACGGCGTGATAAATACTTGCCGCAATGTCGTTCTTCGATACCCCTTGGTTAATCAACGGCTGAATGTCCGTCTTCGCAAATACACCGCACCTTGACGCAATCGGATACACTTTACTGCAAGACAAACTCATTTCATCGAGTTCATCCGGTGTAACTGACAACAGTGTCGCCATCTGATCGATAAAAGCGCCCGTTCCTCCTGCACAACTTCCATTCATACGCTCGTCGATTCCGCCGTTTAAGAAAATAATCTTGGCATCTTCCCCGCCGAGTTCTATTACGACATCCGTGTCGGGAACCTCTTTTTTGACCAATGCATAGGTCGCAAATACCTCCTGCACAAAAGGTAATCCCGCTGCCTGTGCCAGTCCCATTCCCGCGGAACCGGAAATTGCAATCTTTAATTGGTTATTCCCCAGGTACTCTTTCGCACCCTGAAGCAACTCCAATGTTTTTTGTCTAACTTGTGAATAGTGGCGCTCATACTTCCGATATACCACTTCTCCTTCATCCACCACAACAATTTTGGCAGTGGTTGAACCAATATCAATCCCTACTCTTAAAATTTTTTCCCCGTTCATTCGGAAACATTTCCTCCGTCTCTCAAACCGCTTTTGCGGTCATATTCTTCTTTTGCCGCCTGCCAATTGGCTTTTAAAACCATTTCAAACGCTCTTTTCGGAATCATGGGTTGACACAATTCCTGTCGCACTGCCTCCTTGACGCACCCGCTATGCATCCACTCTTCGCCTGCTTTTGTAAAAAGCTTCAATCTGGCATTCGTCAGTTCCGCAAGCTGTTCCACATGGAACAATTCGCCCTGCGGGCATGTTAAAAAAGTATACCCGTTCGGGCCGCAGATACAATTATACTCTTTTTCCAACGCCTCGTAAATACGAACCGTATCCGTGTATCCGCAAGTAGATATGACAATCATCTTTTTGGATGTGATGCCATATCGCATCGCATGCAAAGAATCTGTTTTTCCTTCCGCGCTCTCTCCGCAGTATGCCTCTGTAAACGGCATCATACGGTCTGTAAACGCCTTCATCTGTGCAGGCATTCCGAAGAAATACAACGGAAAACTCTCAATGATGACATCCGCCTGCAGTATCTTCTCCCGAATGGCGTCCATTCCGTCAGAAATCACACATTTTCCGGGCGTTGCACCCCAGCAGGAAAAACAGCCGCAACACGGATTGATTTTTTCTTTTACAAGTGTCACTGTTTCAACAGCCACGTCGCCGACGTTCTTCATTCCTTGCAAAAACGCATCCGTCAGGCGAATGGTATTGCTGTTCTCACCCTTGGGACTTCCGTTAATTACCAAAACCTTCATTTGTGCCTCCGTCATTCGTTTATGCTTCCATTGCATCCGAAAGTG
>CAYMCV010000148.1:0-4544 GCA_964389005.1 uncultured Lachnospiraceae bacterium
TTATATTGTGCAACATCCGCTCCGCAAGCGGTACAAAATTCCTTCTCAGACAAACGGCAACCGCAATGATAACACTTCATGCTTCTTCCTCTATTCCGTCTCCTGTGTCTCTTTTACCACACCAACAATAATATCAACCATATCCGATAAATCATGGCTTGTAATTGCTTCTTCCGCATCTTCTACTTCCAGACTCGGATGAAATTTCTTTAATTCCGTTTCAAAATCAATCATGATTTCCTCCTTCATGAGTCAGTTGTTTAATCTCACCCACTAAGTACAACGAGCCAACCGCATAAATACTTACGTTTTGTCCACGGCTCTCTCTGACAAATCGAACTGCCTGTGACACACTATCACATGCAGTTACCTTCACATTTGTATGTTTCTGAAACAAATTTCGTAATTCATCTGCTCTTGCCGCACGTTGCCCCGCTATGGTAACTGTGACAATTTCTGAATACCATGTCTTTGAGGCCAATTGTAATATCATTTCCTCATAATCTTTGTCACGATTCACACCAAAAAGTAAAATGGCATTCTGTTCGTGAATCATGTCCATTGTTTGAAGAAACGCATTCATTCCGTCCGTATTGTGTGCCCCGTCCACGAAAAATGCAGGGAAAACTTCTTCCATTCGACCTTCCCAGTACGTATGCTTCAGAACCTGCGCAACCTCAGAATAGAATCTCTCCCAATATATCCGTTCATCTGTCAATTCTAAATGATTGGGTTCAAGCAGATATTCTGCTGCACGTATTGCCAACAATGCGTTGACTGTCTGATAGACCGCAAAAGTAGGTAATAACACACTAACATCATAATCATACCTAGAACGAAAGGAAAAATCAATGGATTTTTGATGAATTTTTATTTTCTGTATTTGCGCTTCTTTGACAGAAATCGCCGTTGCCAAGCGTTCATTCGCGTACTTTTTTATCACATCTGAGACATTTCTGTCGAAATCATAAAAAATACAGGGCACGCCCTTCTTGATGATTCCTGCTTTCTCAGCCGCAATTTGTGTCAATGTGTTCCCTAAATACTCCATGTGATCCATGCCGATTTTGGTGATGATGCAGAGCTTGGGTTTCTTAATTATATTTGTCGCATCAAGTCTGCCGCCCAAACCGGTCTCTAAAATCATCTTTTGAACATGATTCTCATTAAAATACAACATCGCCATAAAAAAGAGAAACTCAAAGAAGGTAGGATGGTAGTTCTGTTGTCTGCTTTTGTTCCACTCCTCTATCTGAACGTTCAGGAAACAAACCAATCGTAAAAAATCGCTTTCCGATATGCATTTGTCATCAATTTTGAACCTCTCTCTCATAACAATCAAATGCGGGGATGTAAACATCGCTGTTTTATATCCGTTATGAATTAGAATAGCACTTAAATAAGCACAAACGGAGCCTTTTCCGTTTGTGCCGGCAACATGTATTATATCCGATTTTTCTCCCGGGCATCCCAAAAATTCATAAAAAGCTTCGGTATCCTCAGGTGTGTTCTTGACGGTAAACTTTGGAATCGATAGAATGAACTCTTCCGCCTGCCGATAGGTATTTATCTCTTGTTTCATCGTATTAATTCCTCACGACTACGGATCCAATAATTGTTCCGCTTAAATTACGGTAAGACATATAACAAGTATTATTCTCAATGATTGTACTTTGATTATCCAGTGATATTACAACACCACGATACAGACGATCGTACACACAAATCTCCGCCTTGGAAGCCTCTTCGACAATATGACGCATTGCCTCCAGCAAAACAGCGTTCTCTTTCATCGCCTTTACATATTTTTCTTTGTCGGCAAGTAACGTTGCAAGATATTTTTCTTCTGTGAGCGTAAGTTCCCTTAGTTTCCTGCGATTCACAATTGATGTCATTTCCTGCAAAATAGATGTCAATTTCTCGCGATAAACCGTATCACGTTTCAATAACTCCGAGTTCTTTTCATGATCCATGCTTTCCAATCCCGCATGCAGAACTGTTCGCACCTCCACATTGTTTCCGGCATTTACTGCGGATACACCATTTCTTCCGTGAATATAACCGCCGACCACCATTCCCTTTTTACCGGTTAAAATCACTTTCCCCTGTGCCCTGATTTCTGAACTGAGAATTGTATTGGACTCAACATTCTCTGCCGCGTTCACAGTCGTATGCTCAATAAAATCTGCATATACACTGCCATGCTCACTTGTTACAGATGCTCGATTTGACCCCTGAATCCCACGCTTTAGGATAATGTCACCTTCTGCATAGAGTTCGGCTGCTTCCACCGTACCTTCTATTGTTAATGTTTTTCCTGCATGGATGACAACACCTGTCTCAACATTGCCTTTGATGAGAATATCACCGTAAAATTCGACAACGCCGGTAATCATGTTGACATCTCCGGGTATTTCATGAATGGTCCGTATGTGAATTTCGTTATTCTTGTATTCCAGTTTTCCGTCTGTTTCCGCACAGTATTCTGTCTCAATTTTTCTGTTGGAAAAACCGGTTCCCTTTAAGGGCGGAAGATCCTTAACCGGTTGCGGCGCAATGGGGGTTCCGTCAATGAAATAGCCATCTTTACCGGCAATTGCCGGGTGATAAATTGCCAGTACCTTGCCTTTCTCGACATTTTCCAATAGATGCATACTTGCATAATCTACCGAACCGTCTTCACGAATACGTGGATGACTCCTGTCTGAGTGTTCTGCATCAAAGAAAAACTCATACCAACCATCCTTACCTTCTTCGCACGGAACCTTCGAAGCTACTTTTATTGCACGTTCATAGACACCCTTTTTGGCCATTGCTGTAATATTCGACATAATATAGCCGGTTTTAACACCACTTTGACTGAGTAATTGCAACAATTGGTCTTTCGTATATGATTGATTATCTTTCGGTTTTGACAAATAGAGCCATGCTTCGCTATTGTCCGGAGATATCCTGACATTGGTCTCTTTGCTATTGCTGTCCTCACTCATTGATTGTACAGTTGCATGATTCTCATCTTCAACTGTTGTTTCCAAAAGTTTCGCCAGTTCTTCCAATTCGCGTTCGTCTGTCATGGGCTCCTCCGAAGTGTAATCGGTGCTTTCCTACTTTGTCAGTTGTGCCAAACGTTCCTTAACCTGTTCCATCATTTTTACATATTTCTCGGCTTTATCCCGCTCCTCTTGTATCTTCTGCGCAGGTGCCTTTTGTATGAATTTATCATTGTGTAACATTCCGTCAACCCTTGCTATTTCATGAATAAGTCTCTGCTCTTCCTTCTGTAGTCGTTCAATTTCTTGTTGAACATCCACCAGTTCCGCAAACGGAATGTAAATCGTTGCATTCGCAATCACAACCGATACCGCATCTTCTGCAATTCCTTCTCTGTCCTCTTTCAGAATTACTTCCGATGCATACGCCAATGATTGAAAGAACAGTTTACCTTCTTCAAAAATTTTTCGAATTTCCGGTTCCTTGGAAACAATGAATACCTGTGCTTTTCTGCTTGGCGGAACATTCATACCGGTTCTTAAATTTCGGATACCGCGAACCGCTTCCTTGATTGTCTCAATTTCACTCTCTTCTTTCGAATACGCATTCTCGGATGAATAAACAGGCCATGAGGATATCATAATAGACGCTTCTTCGCTTTGTAATGTACAGAAAATCTCCTCTGTAACAAACGGCATATATGGGTGTAAAAGTTTCAATGCATTCAGTAACACAGATTTCAAAGTCCACAATGCCGCATTCTGTGAAATTGCATCATCCGAATTATAGAGTCTCGGTTTTACCATCTCGATATACCAATCGCAGAATTCATCCCAAATGAAATCATACACTTTCTGAACGGCAATTCCAAGGTCATAATGCTCCATATGATCCGTAACTTCACGAATTAGGACATTGCACTTTGACAATATCCACTTATCAACCGGCAACAATTCATTCGAAGTCGGCTCATGAATCTCTTTGCCATCCATATTCATCATGATAAAGCGTGAAGCATTCCAAATTTTGTTGCAGAAGTTTCTGTTTGCCTCCACACGTTCATGATAGAATCGCATATCATTTCCGGGTGCATTTCCTGTAATTAAGGTCAGACGAAGTGCATCTGCACCATACTGCTCAATAATCTCAAGCGGATCGATTCCGTTGCCGAGAGATTTACTCATCTTTCGCCCTTGTGCATCACGAACAAGACCATGTAACAGAACTGTGTGGAACGGCTTCTCTTTCATTTGTTCATAACCAGAGAAAACCATTCGTATTACCCAGAAGAAAATGATGTCATAACCCGTAACTAAGACATCTGTCGGGTAAAAATAATCCAATTCTTCCGTTTGTTCCGGCCATCCCAAGGTAGAAAACGGCCATAATGCCGATGAAAACCAAGTATCCAAGGTATCGGGATCCTGTGTGAAATGAACTCCGCCACACTTCGGGCAAACAGTCGGCATTTCTTTTGCAACCACAATCTCTCCGCAGGTATCACAATAATAAGCCGGGATTTGATGTCCCCACCACAGTTGTCTCGAAATACA
>CAYMCV010000149.1:0-4524 GCA_964389005.1 uncultured Lachnospiraceae bacterium
AGTGTAACATTTACCGAGGTAAATGTTACACTTGCCCCGTCCCCATGTTCATTTTGTCCAAAAGTCACTTCTTTTTTGTCCAAAAGTCACTTTTTTCTTGTCCAAAAGTCACTTTTTTTTCTAAAAGTTTGTCCAAAAGTCACTTCTTTCTTGTCCAAAAGTCACTCGTTTGGGAAAACCATAGATTTTTGAAATAACAATAATGTATAGTTGAGGTTGAAGAGACGACCTTTCGTACAATACGTATTTAGCGTACGAGCGACAGAATGAAATGGAAAGCATCAGATAGCGATAAAAGGAGGAAAAATGTTTTCATTAAACAAACGCTTCAAGAATACAATATGTTTTGGACTATGTCTTATATTGTTGACGACGGTTATTCAACCACATCGAGTTTTGGCTGAAGGAAATACGCTGATAGTCGGGCCGGGCGAGGCTTATACCGATATACAGACAGCAGTTGATGCCGCAAAGCCGGGAGATACGGTGTTGATACAGGATGGTAAATATAACGGTACCATTAATGTAAACGTTTCAGGAACCGAAGAAACTCCGATTACGATTAAAGCCATAGGCGAGAATGCTGAACTATTTGGTAATATTAACATAAGCGGAAGGTGGATTCGGCTGGAGGGACTCCATTTGACAGCATATTCAGATGGAATTTTGTGGAAAGAAGGAGAACGCTGTGTCGGTATCAGTGTTACGGGAAGCCATATAGAAGTTGTAAAGAATACGATTTATCATGCCTATACATACGGGATTGAATGCGCAGATGCATCGAGTTATATCTTGATTTCAGAGAATCACTTACTGGAAACATCTGCCGGTATTGTAGCAAATGGTGACAATAACACCTATGAATATAATGAGATTGAAGCAATAGGTAACTATGCACCGATGCGCGGCGCAGACGTAGATTTCTTCCGCGTGTTTGGTAAGAATGTCGTGGTTCGCGGTAATTACTGTCATGGCATTATCAAGGGTGAACATCTCGGCGGTTCACATGTAGATTTTGTGCAGGTATATGATGATAACCGTTACGAATCGCAAAATGTATTAATTGAAAACAATATTGTAGATTCTTTTTTTCATCAGGGATTTATGATGGAGAACGATGCATATCCTTCAGAAAAGTTAATCCGTGATTGGACCATTCGTAACAATATTGTATCGGGTTACACCTCATGGGGAGTATGTGGAGGGAAGATTGGCGGAGAAATTCCAAATCTGGTGGTTGAAAACAATCTGTTTATCGGTTCTCCGGATGGTGCGTATTACGGAATCTATCTGAGCGGAATTAACGGATATGGGAGTGTACGAAATAATATCATATACAATGGAGGCAACTATGGTTGTGATATGGGAACCACATTGTTTGACAGTGGTAATAACCTGATTTATTCCGATAAAGAAGGAATAAAGACACCGGACGTCAATGATAGCAACGATATCACCGGAATGGATCCCTGCTTTGCGGATGCAACAAATGGCAATTACAGATTGCGCTCAAACTCGCCTGCAATTGACGCAGGAATGGCGGTGGATTTTACATATGACTTGGATGGCAGTTCAAGAACACAGGGGGAGCGTACCGATATCGGACCTTATGAGTTTGCGGGAATCAAAGATAATACGGCAGCGGTACGGATTGCAATTGACAAAGAGTCGTTGTTGATGGATGTTGGAAGTAGCGAACAGATATCGGCTTCTGTATACCCGATCAATACGACTGATAAAAGTATAATTTGGGAATCTTCGCAGCCATCGGTTGCATCTGTAGACAGTAACGGAACCATAACAGCTATCTCGGTGGGAGATGTTGTGATTACCGCTCGAACTGAAGGTACGTCTGTTACCGACAGTCTTGAGGTTTCAGTTCAACATCTTCCCGAATTACGAGCTGTCTCATTTTCGCCAGCAGTAGTGGAATTTGACCAAGAAATATTTGAATATGATGTTGAAGTTCCTTACAATTTTGAATCAATTACATTGATATCAGAATTCGTAGCAGGGAGTGTCACCGTAAACGGCATAGAACTTAGAAGTGGAATACCATCTGATAAAATTCCATTGAATCTCGGAGAAAATGTGATAAAAATGATATTCTCCGATGAGGATGGAACACAGAATCTGTATACATTTCGACTTACTCGCGTATCAAAGCGGTGGTGGAAAGCTTCAGAGGGATTTAGTTCCACGCAGGGCGAAAACGGATGGTATTATCTTTATCAGAGACTCAGTGATGGTGCAATGTTAAATCTACAATGGTCTGACACATATAGCCGATGGCAGCATAGTACACAATACAGTGCCGGGATATCAAGGGGTCAACAGTCTCCGGATAGTAGTCAAAACAGTGTACGTGCATGGAAGGCACCTATGGATGGAAAAGTAACGATTACCGGTGCACCGACAAAGGTACAGAGTTACGGGAAGTACTGCTCTGGCTGGATACAAAAGAACGACATGGTAATTTGGGAACCACAGCATTTGGAATACATGAAACCTGTTTTCCATGATGTAACGGTAGAGGTGAAGGAAGGGGACTTGATTTACTTTATTGTGAAGAGAGAATTATCTGCTTCTTCCAATTCAGTGGAATGGGATCCGACCATTACGATGGCCATTAATGGTAAACCGACTGAAAAAGTAACATTAAATCAAAAAGTGCTGTCATTGGAGACAGAAACCGGACATATGTTGGTGGCTTCTGTCTACCCGAAGGATGGCTTGAATCAAGATGTAATTTGGAATACTTCGAATGCAGCGATTGCCAAAGTGAATGAACTAGGTGTCGTTACGGCTGTCTCTGAAGGAACTGTTATAATAACAGCAAGTGTCAGAGGGACAGTTCTTTCGGACACTTGTACGGTGAAGGTGGTAGATCACTTTGACAGATGGATTGCATCGGAGGGATTTGGTGATACGCAAGGAGAAAATCAATGGTATTATTACTCCTATATGGAAGAAGATATCTACACGGAAATGAAATGGAGTGAAACCAATCAAGCATGGCAATCTATTACGAAAGGGAACAAGAGTAGCATTACAAGTCAAAATCAGAATCCATCGGCATACAACGGTCCGGTTCGGGCATGGGAGGCACCGGAAGACGGAATGGTTACGATAGTCGGTGATATGTTAAAAATCAGTCCTTATTATTTATTCAGTACACTAACCATAAAGAAAAATGACAAGACTCTGTTTGGACCCTATACAATATCTGATGGAAAACGACACCATCATGATGTGAGCACATATGTTAAGAAAGGTGATATTATTTACTTTATTGCTGCTACTGATACAAGGGGAGTTATATGGGATCCGGTGATTACATATTTACCGATTACATTAACCGGTGATATGAACGGCGATGGTAAGATTGATATTGTCGATCTTGCATATATAGCGCGAAACATCGATAAAACGAGTGAGAGCGAAGATTGGGAGTCCATAAAAAATGCAGATATGAATAGTGATGGTAACATAAGTATCGTGGACTTGTCCTCGGTGGCAAGATTGATTCAATAACAATAATTTATAGTTGAGGTTGAAGAGACGGCCTTTCGTACAATGCGTATTTAACGTACGAGCAACAGAATGAAATGGAAATCATCAGATAGCGATAAAAGGAGGTAAAAATGTTTTCATTAAACAAACGCTTCAAGAATACAATATGTTTTGGACTATGTCTTATATTGTTGACGACGGTTATTCAACCACATCGAGTTTTGGCTGAAGGAAATACGCTGATAGTCGGGCCGGGCGAGGCTTATACCGATATACAGACAGCAGTTGATGCCGCAAAGCCGGGAGATACGGTTTTAATTAAAGATGGTCTGTACATAGGTAAAGTGACGATAAGTAAGTGCGGAACCGAGAGCAACCCAATTACGATAAAAGCAGAGGGAAGCGCTGCAAGGCTTTTTGGTAATGTTACTATTACAGGTAACTATATTCGTTTAGAAGGGCTGGAATTGTATGCGTATAGGGAAGTATCTGAGGAGGAAGCGACAGTCCTCGATGCAGATGGGAAAACAGTTCTGGCATCGGGAGAATGTGCCGAAGTATTGACAGCACCGGACTGGCATCGATATATCTTGTCACCGGACCGGGGTTCCGGAGTCAGTATAAGAGGTCATCATATTGATGTGATTGGGAATCGAATTCTGGATGCGTTTGGTTCAGCAATGGGAATTTCAGCAGTAAATGATACTGTAACGTGTATGAACATAAATATCAAGGATAACTATATGCGGAACGTGGATTGTGGAATCATGACGCGGGATGTGTATTATCTGACGATTGAGAACAATGAGATTGACACACTGTCAACCTATTCACTTCTTTCCGGGGGTACTGCTGATTCGGATTTCTTCCGATTGTTTGGCAAATATATTATTCTGAGAGGGAATTATTGCCACGGAACTGTTGCGGGCGACCATCTTCGGGGTTCTCATTGTGATTTCGTACCGCAGTTTGGAAATTGACAGGCGAGACCAATGACAGCCCGATTGAATT
>CAYMCV010000150.1:0-4434 GCA_964389005.1 uncultured Lachnospiraceae bacterium
GGTCTGACCAAGACGAGAGACAGTATCGTCGGCGGTATGGATGCAGTTTTCCATGGCGCTTCGCGAATTGATGATGATTTTTATGAAGAACTGGAAGAAGTTCTTATTATGGGAGACATTGGCGTACATGCGACGGAACAGATGTTGTGTACGCTCAAAAAACAGGTAAAAGAGCAACATATCAAGGAACCGATTGCATGTAAGAATCTATTGATACAAGCAATGAAAGAGCAGATGCAAGTCGAGGAAACGGCTTATGATTTTGAGAATCGTCCATCGGTAATCATGGTGATTGGCGTGAATGGTGTAGGAAAGACGACGTCCGTAGGGAAACTGGCGGGAAGCCTTAAAGCATCAGGTAAAAAGGTGTTGATTGCCGCCGCAGATACATTTCGTGCCGCCGCAGGAGAACAACTGTCGGAGTGGGCCAATCGTGCGGGCGTAGATATGATTGGAGGCGCGGAAGGCGCAGATCCCGCGAGTGTTGTTTATGACGCTGTCGCTGCCGCCAAATCTCGTAAGTGCGACATTTTGTTATGCGATACGGCCGGGAGACTTCATAACAAGAAGAATTTGATGGAAGAATTGAAAAAAATGAATCGGATTATATCACAAGAGTTTCCGAATGCACACAGAGAAAACTTTGTGGTGCTTGATGCCACCACCGGGCAAAACGCATTGATGCAGGCGAGGGAATTCGGTGAAGTTGCTGATTTGACAGGAATTATCCTAACCAAAATGGACGGTACAGCCAAGGGTGGAATTGCCGTTGCAATTCAATCCGAGCTAAACGTTCCCGTCAAATATATTGGAGTCGGTGAACAAATCGAGGATTTGCAGAAATTTGACGCAGAACAATTTGTAAATGCCCTGTTTTCACAGGAGTAGATGAAATGGACTGGAAACAGTCCATTTTTTGTATAGAATCGGAACATTCAGAACACAATAGCGGTATGATATGATGAGATAAATATGAAATGAGAATCTGATGAAACCGCATCTGACAATAAAACCCAAGAAGAAATTCATGATGTTTAAGAAGGCAATCGTAATTATAATTGCTTCGCTTTTTTATGCAATCGGTGTCAGTCTATTTTTGGACCCAAATGATTTGGCACCGGGAGGAATCACCGGAATTTCAATTCTATTAAATCGATTGATTCCGGTTGAAGTAGGTACATTGATTTTATTGTTGAATATTCCGTTACTTTTGATTGCATGGAAAAAATTCGGAATTCGTTTCGTGATTTCAACGTTTGAGGTACTGATACTCATAGCTTTGATTTCCAATTTGCTAAAAAACATGAAACCAATTACGACTGACCCATTATTGGCGGCTGTCGGCGGCGGAGCGACGATGTCAATCGGTCTCGGAATGATATTGAAAACAGGTGCGACTACGGGCGGCACCGATATTGTGGTTAAACTTTTACGATTGAAGTATAGACATCTAAAAACCGGATTTTTGTTTTTTGCAATTGATGTCTTCATAATATCATTATCGGTTTTTGTGTTTCATAATGTGTCTCAGGCAATGTATGCCGGAATCTCGTTATTGATTATGTCGAAAGTGCTTGACTGGGTATTATATGGTACAGACGAAGCAAAACTGATATACATTATCAGCGATCATCCGAACATAATTGCAGAGCAATTTTTAGGGGAACTGGAAATTGGTGTGACATATTTGGAAGGAGTTGGGGCGTACACCAACTGCGAGAAAAAAATCCTGATGTGTGTCATGAAGAAACGAATTGCACCTACGGCTGAAGAAATTGTACGACAAACGGACACGGATGCATTTATGATTATCACGAATGCAAGTGAAATTTATGGGGAGGGATATAAAAGTTACTTCGGTAGCATTTTGTAGTCGGAAGATTGCGTTTTAGTTATAACGCATCACATATTGAAATACTACGATTGACGTGGCATATATATGCTAAATTTAGCAGATGTATTGCATAGTTTTGATTTGATTATAGACATTTCTGTTAAAGAAAAGTTAATATGGTACAAGTGTATAGCAATACATATTACTTTTTGTATTTGACAACTAAATATTGATGAGACAGGAGATGCTTATGAACGACAAAGTAAAAAACAAGATTGAAAGAGCATCAATCAAAGCACTGTGTGTGCTTATGATGGCAATTTTAATCCAAACCCTGAACTTAAGTGAACTGCTTGGCTTACCATTCAACGCCAAAGCAAGTGAAACCATGAATCCGTATCATTCTGAATACGGCTTAGACCAGTTTTCTCAACCATTGAGAGATGCATATGACAGACTACATTCGATGGCTGAGAAAACTGTCCAAAGCGATTACACCACAAGGAATATGTACGCCGGCGGGTATATTTTTGCATCCGCTTCGGTTCCGTATGCCTTGACTGATGATGAAATCGCGTTGGTTTACAATACTTTTATGTACAACCATCCCATTTACTATTGGGTGGACTCCTATGCGTATATGAGTGGCTCCGGTGTAACCACCATTATTCTGATTTCGCGTGAAGATGCGGGAATCAAGTACAAAACACTGTATAATGAAATGGTTACAATCGTGAAAGATAAACTAACTGCCGTTGCTGATGTCAAGGATGATTATCGTAAGGCAAGAATCTTACATGACACATTGGCAAATGAAGTTACATACATATATGAACCGGATGGCATAACACCGTCAAGAAAACCTTCTGCACACAAGGCGGATGGCGCGTTACTTAGAAAACAAGCGGTATGTGAGGGATATGCGACAGCATATTCGTTACTTTTAAATGCTGCAGGTATTGAGAACTGTTTTGTATTTGGATATTACGGCGATACATTGACGGAACTTACCGGACATGTATGGAACGGCGTAAAAATTAACAATGAATGGTATTACATGGATGTAACCTGGGATGATTCTGTGGATAATACCATAGGATACACCTGGTTTTTGTATGGGCAGAATTATCATGATTCCGCCGATAAAACCATCGGACAGCCGGAAACGATTATCTATGCGTTACCTAATTTTGCGGACGATTACTGTACCGGTGAAGTTGGCGATATTGCAGAATACAAGTTAACATATGACAAAACCAATTCTAACTACGGAAAAATTAATGTCTATAATCAAGGAATTCTCCTAAACATCAACCAAGGCATGAATGTGGAAGCGGGAAGTAAAATCACTCTGAAAATGTCGGATGCCACCATGAAGGCAACTTTTATTGTGAACGGCAGTGAGATTACAGGGGATACGTTTACCGTAACCGCGAATTCTGTTATCGCCGCCAATCTGGAACCGGTCAATGTGACAGGCGTTGTTTCACCGATATCTGTAAATACTATCGAAATTCCACACGAGTTTGATGACGATAAGTATTATACTCCTTATGGTATAAAGAATTACAACGGCAACCCCTTTCGGGGCTATTTGACGTATCATACCGAAGTCGGAGATTGTCAGTTAGAGTTTTATTGGCGAAGCGATAACTTTGTCGAAGGAACCGGCAAAAAAGAATATGATGTGTATACGGAATTGTATAATCCGCCTTCTTACTTAAACATACCGGACCAATATAAGAAATTGACTTATCATATCATTGAAGCAGGGAAAGCGATTCAGGTGATACTGAAAGACCCATCGGATTCTGCGAAGATTGTTATGAAGGATGAAGCAGGAAAAGAATATCCCAATGGTTCTTTTATCGAAATCGGTTCTTTGGTTACATTGTCTGTGGAGGAAGAAGGAACTGCAAGAAGTGCCACGTTTTCTTATTCAGATGCACCCGATAGTGTGACATCGACACAGATTGAAGGAAATTCATTGATTATCACCGAATCAAGTATTGTCTTTATAGCAACATTGCAGACAACGGATGTTACTGCTGTCGGAGATATTGTGCAGGAATACAACGTGGTGAATGGGACGGTTGCTATGCCATCACAATTGATGTTGCAAAGTGAAGTCGAAATTACAACCACTGTAGGAACGACGAAAGTCCCTCTTGCGTGGGATATTTCAAATTATGATGCAACGAATGCCACAGCGCACGATGTAACAGTGACGGCGACACCGCAATTGCCTACGTATATTACAGACAGTAACGAAATTATCAGCGCAAAAAGTGTCATTCTTCATGTTTCACAAGGTCACCTAATATCTTCGATTGATACAGTAATCGCAGATACGCTGAACGTATCTGCGGGTACACCGAAGAATCCGGTATCTCTAGGACTTCCGATGTCTGTTTCCTGTTCATCGGAGGAGACAGGCAGTTCATTTACTGCCAAAGTCAACTGGGAGGTACAAGGAGAAGGGAATCCATATGTAATGTCCGGTAAGGTTATGCGTGCAGGATATCTCTGTGAGACACCGATTACGGTTACTGTGAATGAGACGGAAGGATTTACCGCCATACCGAGCGCAAAATTGGAAT
>CAYMCV010000151.1:0-4393 GCA_964389005.1 uncultured Lachnospiraceae bacterium
TTTATTATTTCTATAAGTTTTATTGCAAGCTTCCATAAATCAACATTTTTTACAGCTTCCTTCTTGCTGTTTTTCCAGTTATTCTGTAGCCATGACTGTACCCAGCCTGCATTAAATGCATCTGTCACATATTTGGAATCGGAAATCACTTCCACTTCGCAAGGCTGATTCAATGCTTCAAGTCCGACAATAACCGCCATCAATTCCATTCGATTATTCGTGGTTTTCTTGTAACCCGCTGAATACTCGCGCACATGCAGTTCACCTTTGGGGTCCACATAATGTATTACTGTTCCGTATCCACCCGGCCCCTCCGGATTGCCTCTTGCGCTTCCGTCTGTATAGATTGTTACCTTCAATTCCTTCCCTCCACATTCTTCCATTCACCGGTTTCCATGAATATTTTGGCCATTTCGTTTGCATCACGTATCACTTCCGGTTGATATCCAAGCATCGAAAGCAAGCGAATTGCATTTCTTGTTTTTGCTTTTCCCTCCAATAATTCATATCTAAAAATGATATCATTCTCTGCTATTTCTTCTTCAAAATGATAATTATCATAGGAGTCTTTCAATAATTCCGTTAATTCAATGTCATGTGTTGCGGCAAATACCATGGTGTTGGGATTCAGTGCAAGTCCTCGCATAATCTGTGTGGATGCAGCGATTCTCTCAACCGTGTTCGTTCCGCGAAGAACTTCGTCCACAAAACACAGAACTTTGGATTCTCCGTCAAATGCCGCATCCATGATTCTTTTCAGGGATCTGATTTCAACCATGTAATAACTTTCTCCGTTTAGCATGTTGTCTCTTAATGCCATGGACGAGAAAATACGAAAATATGCGCCGTGGTAAGATGCGGCAGCTACAGTTCGTATGCTTTGCGCAAGAACGGCATTGACAGCCACGGTTTTTAGGAATGTTGATTTTCCGGACGCATTGGAACCGGTCAGCAACATACTCTTTTTAACATCAAATGAATTCGGAACCGGCTGTGTCAGTAATGGATGATATGCTCCCTCCATTTGCATTCCCTGTGGATTATCAAATTGCGGCTTCGCATAATTAGGTAAGGAAGCGCGATAAGAAGATATACTGATTTGGCTCTCTAATTTCCCGAGTATACCGATGATTTGATCGATTTCTTCTGTTTTCTGCATCACCTGACGCAACATTTTATAGAATACATAGATGTCAAGATGTGTAATCATCTTGATATATGCCAAAAACATCAACGTAATGTCACCGCTTGCGCTCAAGTTGGAACTTTCGTCAATCAGCCACAAACTTGAAGCCGAAACTGAGCGAATTTTGCTTCGTAATTCTTTGAGCAACGTGATTTCATCCTGCCATACTTCCGGTGTATCTTTTGCCAGAAGCTCCGTTGTTTTCAAGATTCGCAAGATATACTTAAAACTGACAAAATAAGGCTCAATTTCTCTCTTTTTCTTCATATAGGTCAAAATATTCCATATTGAGTAAACAGCAAGTCCAATCAGCCCCAATGGTGCCGAAAAGAAAATACATACGATTAGAATAACATAAATGGCAGCACCCAGATAATACCGAAACAGAGAAACCTGTTGAAGTTGACTTAAGTAATCAAGATATTGATAGATTGAAAACTTCCCGGTTCTCCCCATTTTGGTAAACAACATTTGAATTCTGATTCGTTCTTTTGTGTTCTGATGCAGGAAATCAATTGCGTCTTCTTCTCTTTTGATTTCTTCTGCATCCTCTTCCAATTTCGGTACACGTAATCGATAATACAGATATTCATCTCCGGCCGAGGAATAGCAGTAATTGACTGCATGATAAATTTCTTCCATTTCCAAATCATTCCAGGTAATGTCATCCAGATAAAAATCTTCATCTCTGTGTCTTTCAAAATAGCCCTTTTCTGCTTTGGTTCTGGACTCACTGAATTCCTGTGTCTGGCGTTTACCGTATGTCTCCTCCAGATGTTTTAGAAATCTCTTCTTTCGTTTGTTTTCTTCTCGCTTTCCAAACAGCAATGCACAAATGTATAAGAAAAGAAGAATTCCGCCCAAAAACAAATATTCCATAATACTCCTATCTTTGTTCAACCTTAGCGGCTACTTACAAAAAGGTGACCGTACAAATTGTACGGTCACCCAAAAAGCAGATGACTGCTTACATTGTAACTGTCAGGAACTTGAATACGAACAGTGCCGCAATAATTGTAATCATAATATCTTTCTTCTTGTAATTACCTGTGAATAATGTGATAAGTACATAAGCAATCGCACCGATACCGATACCGTTTGCAATCGAGTATGTCATCGGCATCATAATCAAAGCAAGAAATGCAGGTACTGCCGCACGCGGATCTTCCATATCAACCTTAGCAAAACTCTT
This sequence comes from uncultured Lachnospiraceae bacterium, assembly GCA_964389005.1. GTDB lineage: Bacteria > Bacillota > Clostridia > Lachnospirales > Lachnospiraceae > CAYMCV01. Next base: position 2,379 of record CAYMCV010000151.1, read on the forward strand.
CAGCATGAGGACACCGACATAAATCAATGCAGGAGCCGTTGCCGCTGAAGGAATGATACTTGCAACAGGGCTCAAGAACAGACAAATCACAAAACAAGCTGCCGTAACAACACTTGTAAGACCGGTTCTTCCGCCTGCTGCGACACCGGATGCAGATTCTACAAATGTGGTACATGTTGAAGTACCGAAGATAGAGCCGACAACTGTAGCCGTTGAATCACACATCATTGCTTTGTCAACATCAATCGGATCACCGTTTTTATCAAGCATATCCGCCTGTGCTGCGGTTCCGTACAACGTCCCGACCGTATCAAACATATCAACCAAACAAAATGTGATAATCAAAACGACTGCTGTAAATACAGAACCGACATGTGATCCTGAGAATGCAAGTGACCATGAATCCGCATGGAAAAGTCCTGTAATACCGACTGAACCGAAATCTATAAATGACTGTCCGATTGCAGAGATGTCAAAACTCGGAAGTTGCCATGTGAACAGATAGTACATTACCGTCGAGAATAAAATACCGATGATAACGCTGCCTTTGACCTTGAGTTTCGATAAAATCGCAATTACGATAAAACCTAACAATGCAACAACCGCCGGTGCAATACTTGCCCATGTCACGCCGGAATCCGGTACAAAAATACCGTGAATATTCACGAATTGAAGCAAGGTGTACTGATTTGCGGTAATGATACCCGCATTCTGAAATCCGATGAAGGCAATAAAGAGACCAATGCCTGCAGGAATCGCTTTCTTCAGACAATCCGGCATTGCTTTCGCAATGTAAGAACGCGCACCGGTAACGGATAAAAGTAAGAATACGAGTCCGGATAAAAAGATGATAACAAGACCCGATTGGTAACCTTTTACCACGTCAACGCCTGAGAAAAATGCGCCGCTGACAAAGCATGTACAGAAGAATGCATTCAAGCCCATACCGCATGCCTGTGCAAACGGTAACTTCGCATACAATGCCATCAGCAATGTACCTATAACTGCCACCAAAATGGAACCGATATAAACCGCATTCCATATCTGACCCATTGCCGCGGCATCTGCGCCTGCGCCAACCAGCCAGCCTGCTGCGCCACCGGCAGCCACCTGATTCGGATTAACAAAGACGATATACGCCATTGCAAAGAAAGTGGTAAGACCGGCAACGATTTCTGTTCTTACGGTACTTTTACGTTCCGTAATTTTGAAAAACTTGTCCATAAAAAATACCCTCCTAGTTTTTTGTTCCCGAAGCAACCCCAATTGCCAAATACTCTTCTAGTATATATTGTTCTTCCATATATTTCAACAATTATTCTCCGAAAATCCTCCCGCAAATATTCTGTACATTTCGGTATACGTCTTCTTGATTCACGCCGATATGAAACGCCCCGTTACGATAAAGAATCTTACCTGCAATCATCGTCATAATGACATTCTGTTTACTGCCGCTGTAAACAATATTCTTTACGATATTGTGTAACGGCTGCATATTCGGTTGTAACAAATCAATCATGATTATGTCTGCATTGTTTCCGACTGCCAAACATGACGATTGTGTCAGTCCCATGGCGTTGGCTCCGTTCACACAGGCCATTTTCAAAACTTCATCCGCAACCACCGCAGCCGCATCGTTTTCTTTTAATTTCGCAAGTCCCGTTACGAGAAACATCTCACGAAACATGTCGAGACAATTATTGCTTGCGGCACCATCTGTTCCGATTGCAACCGGAACGCCCGCTTTTAAGAAATCAGATATCGGTGCAATACCGCTTGCCAACTTCGTATTGGATGCAGGGTTGGTTACAACGTACATCCCACGTTTCTTCAGTATTTCAATATCTGATTCTGTCACATGAACGCAATGAAATGCCGCACCGCCAAAATCAAAAATGCCCATGGAATCAAGGAATTCCGGCGGTGTCATCCCGTAACGTGCAATACACTCGTCAACTTCTTTCTTGGTTTCCGATAAATGCATTGATATCGGTGCTTTAAATTTGTGAATACAT
>CAYMCV010000152.1:0-4321 GCA_964389005.1 uncultured Lachnospiraceae bacterium
TTGTTTTTAACTCGCCCATTGTTCTCCTCCAACACTAAATAAACGCATTCGCATCCAAAATCAATGCGACTTCACCGTTACCAAGAATTGTTGCACCGCTAATAATCTTGCATTTGCCGATATATTTGCCCATGGGCTTAATAACTATTTCCATCTGTCCAATCAGTTCATCAACCACCAAGCCCGCATAGCGATCTCCTTTCTTGGCAATCAAAACGACCATATCTTCGTTCGGCGATGCACAACTAACTGTATCCAGTGCCCGGTCAAGTCGTACCAACGGAATCACTTTACCACGAAGATGAATCACTTCTTGACCTTGTACAAATTTAACATCCTGTACCGGTATACTCTCGATTGTCTGAACGGAGCCGAGTGAAACAGCATACTTCTCCCCGCCGACTGTCACCATAAGTGCCTGAATGATAGCGAGTGTCAACGGTAATCGTATTGTAAATGTACTTCCTTCACCCAATTTGGTTTTGGTTTCGATTTCTCCGCTTAACGATTCAATCTTACGCTTTACGACATCAAGTCCGACGCCGCGCCCGGAAACATCGGATACAACCTTCGCAGTTGAAAAACTCGGTAGAAACAATAAATCAATTGCTTCCTTATCGCTCATCGTTTCGGCGTGCTCCGGCGTAATCGTTCCGCGCTCGATAGCTTTTTGCTTCACTGCCTCAACATCGATTCCGTTTCCATCATCTCTAACTTCAATAACAACATTATTACCGTCTTGATATGCATCTAAAAAGATGGAGCCAACCTCTGGCTTACCTCTTTCACGACGAACTTCCGCACTCTCCAACCCGTGATCCGCCGAATTTCTGAGTAGGTGCATCAGGGGATCTCCAATTTCATCCACAACGGTTCTGTCAAGTTCCGTTTCTTCACCTGACATATAAAGTTCCATTTTTTTGTCAAGTTTCTTGGATAAGTCACGAATCATTCGTGGAAATTTATTCACCACGCTCTCAATCGGTACCATTCGAACTTTCATAACCGATTCATGTAAACTGGTCGTCACAGACTCCAAATACTCAATCTGTTCATTAAATGCCAAATTATTCGCCCCAACGGCGGCAGTCGAAACACTCACCAATGCATTTTTGGATGTAATTAATTCACTGACCAAATTCATCAATACGTCCAGTTTATCGATGTCAACACGAACCGTATGATTGACAACCGGTTTGGAAACGGACTTCTTATCACTTTGTTTATTCGTTTCTTCCGGCGTTGTTTTTTGTTCCGACACAGCCGGTTTGGTCACGCGCTCCTTCGATTCCTGCGCCTTTTCTTCATGTATTGTCTCATTCGGTATCACTGCATCTTCCCATACATCACCGATTGCATCTTCAATCTCTGAAACATACTTGATTGCGGCAATAATTTTTTCCAGCGGATGCTCTGATACAATCAACAAGCTAAAATCCAGTTGAAAATGCTCGTCTTCTATGTCCTGTGCCGAAGGAACCGAAACAATGATTTCCCCGACTTCTTCAATCGCTTTGTATACCAAAAACGCTCTGGCAGCCTTTAAAATACAGGATTCCTGTACAAACACCGTCACGCCGTAAATATTTAAGTTCTGCTTTCTTGCTTCCGAAATAACATGCTTCTCAGGTTCACCGATGGAAATGTCACGCCACTTCGCATATTTAGTCGCGCTTTGCTCTTCTTCCGTTACCTCAACAGTCGGCTCCGGCACCTTATCATTATCTTGTGTTTTGGCTTGAGACGGTGCCTCATCCTTTGCAGATAACATTGCATTCAGTTCATTGATGAGCGGCTCACATTCGTTCGTTCCCTCATCCGCACTTTCTTGAATATTTTTTAGGTATTCTTCCAAAGCATCAAGACATTGAAAAAGAATGTCAATCATATTGGCATTCACTTTTATCGTTTTATTACGCACTTCTGAAAAGACATTCTCCATATCGTGGGTCAATGTCTGCATCCGCTTATATCCCATGGTTCCCGCCATTCCTTTTAGAGAATGTGCGGCGCGAAAGATTTCGTTAATGGTATCCTCGTCCTCCGGCTCTTGTTCCAAGTTCAATATCTGGGTGTTCAAATTCTGTAAATGCTCTTTTGTTTCATCAATAAAAATATCCAAGTACTGACTTACATCCATCTTATTGTACCCCCACGTTCTTCATGATCGTTTCTGCAATTTCATCCAAGTCCAAAATCTGACATTCCATACCTGCCTTGACAATATTTCCCGGCATTCCGTAAACCACACATGTATCCGGGCTTTGTACCAACACCGAAACACGATTGGTCTCCAAAAGATGACGAATTCCTTCGGTTCCGTCACACCCCATGCCTGTCATCACAACACAAATCACTTCATCAAATCCCAATCCGCAAAATGATTCGAACATATAGTTTGCGCAAGGTTTCACATTCTCACGGGGCGGTTCATCCGAAAGTTCCAATATGTACCCCCCACTTTTGGGTCTGACTTTCATATGCTTGCCGCCTTGTGCAATATACGCCACTCCCTTTTGCAATACTTCTCCGTGCTCAACTTCATGTACACAGATTTCACATCCGGAATCCAAACGTTCTGCAAGTGTCTTCGTAAAACCGGGCGGCATATGTTGAACTACTACAATGGGCGCGTTGATGTTCTTGGGCAACATCTGTAAAAGATTTTTTAGCGCTTGTGGACCACCCGTAGATGTCGCAATAGCAACAACTTTGTTGATTTTATCCGTGTGTTCTTTGACCGGTATATTCGGGATCATCGGAATAATCGGTTTGCTTTTCTTCAACTGACGCGGTGTTCCTTTGGATACGGTATCCAAAACGCTCAAAAACTCCTCGGCAAATTGAGAGGTTCTCACAACAGATGCATCTGCAGGAATATGTATGAAATCCATAGCCCCACACTCTAAAGCATCCATCGTCACTTTGGCACCTTCTCTTGTATAAAGGCTTGCCATCATGACACGCGGGCAAATTCCTTCTTTTTGCAGTGCCTTCAGCAGCTCTATCCCATTCATGCGTGGCATATTCACATCCAGCACAACAACGTCGATTTCATTCTCGCGTATTATTTGCAGTGCATCAATACCATTTGCCGCCTCACCAAATACGCTAAACCGATAATCCTTATTAATTATATCACAAAACACCCTTCTCATGAGTGCAGAATCATCAACAACCAAAACTTTTTTTTGCATAGGTAACCTCACATCATAGTTTTACATGTTTTTATCTCTCGCGCTGTCTTTTCTTTCTTTCTTCTTCAAAAATATAACGAATGATTTCCTCTCTCTCCTGATTTTCGATTCGAATAAACTTGAGTCTATGTTCAAATTGTCCCCTTTGTGTTTCTAATTCCGTGCACGCAAGCACTTGTGACGTGACTTTATATGATTTTTGCACACCATTGATTCTAAGTGTAAAGTTGCAAATCACGTGTTCTTCTCCCGAAAATGCTTTGGGACAAATCAATCTGATTCCGCCCCCGCTGATATCAACCATGGTGCAATCGGTATATTCACCTTCCTGTGGTTCAAAAGGCAGTTCTCGATGCATCAAACTCTTCTCTTCATCATTCAATGCTCGCACCGCCATCTCCTGAACACAGGAATAACGATAAAACTCACGCCTTTGATATTTCTGTAAGTTACTGATTAATTCCATCTCCAGTAAATAGATGTTTCCGCTTTTGTATCGTTCGGTCACACGCGCGAGGCACTGGTATAAGCCCTTTGGCGTAAAGAAATGTAATTCATATTCACCGGATACCGGCAATAAAATCAATTTGGTTTGCTCAATCGGCATAAAGATTTCCATACGATCTTCATCGATGACATCATAGACTTTGGAGGTGTAAAGCTTTCTCCCATAAGAACCGTCATCCAACAGCACCCGTTCAATGGCCTGTATCTCAACCTTGACTCCGGGCGTAACGTATTTCGATAATGTCAATGTATTGTCTTTTTGCGTGGTATCTCTCATAACGATTTCTTTCCGGCTACGATATGTGAAAAGAACGCAGCCATTCCTCTCTTTTGAATTGTTCCCTTGGTTTCTTTATCCATCAAAGTCATTGCAATTGATTCATATGCCTGTGTAGACTTGGCCTTGGGACTGTGAATGGAAACCGGTGTCTGTTGCATCACGGCTTTCGATAACGCATTGTCCTGTGGCACTGCCCCTAAATAAGCAATCGGTATCTTGAGATATCGTGATACCACTGCGTTCAACTTTCCAAACAGTGCTTTTCCTTCTTCCAGCGAATCAACTTTATTAGCGATTACTTTTATCTGTGTATCTGTTTGTGAAAATCGACTGTGTC
>CAYMCV010000153.1:0-716 GCA_964389005.1 uncultured Lachnospiraceae bacterium
CGAAATTATGGGGGTAGAGGCAGAGGACAGTGTCAGAAAAGTTGCATTTGTCAGATGCGCCGGTGACTGCGACAAAACAACAACCGATTACGAGTATTACGGAGAGCGAGATTGTCAGATGCTCAAATTCGTTCCGAATCAGGGCCCGAAAAGTTGCAATTATGGTTGTCAGGGATTTGGTACTTGTTCGGAGGTGTGTCCGTTTGATGCAATTCATATCGTAAACGGTGTTGCCGTTGTTGACAGAGAAAAGTGCAAAGCCTGTGGAAAATGTATCGCGGTATGCCCACAAGGATTGATAGAATTGATACCGTATGATGCAAAGTTTGCAGTTGCTTGTTCTTCCAAGGAGAAAGGACCGCAGACGATGAAGTCTTGTACCACCGGTTGTATCGGATGCGGAATCTGTAAAAAGAACTGTACAAGCGCAGCGGTAGAAGTGGCAGATTTTCATGCGCAGATTGATTATGCAAAATGCATCGGATGCGGAAATTGTGTCGAAAAATGCCCTAAAAATATCATTGTAGAATTGACGGGAACGGCACAGTAAGTAATTATTACAGAGAAGTTTGAATAAGTAAGCCTGTTGTAAAGAAGTATCTTTGCAACGGGCTTTTTAGATTAATGAAACAAACGATGTCTTGCAGTTGAAAAGAAAAATAATTTACAAAACACGTTATATATGATATAAATAATTGACTATTATTTATAATGGA
>CAYMCV010000153.1:726-4291 GCA_964389005.1 uncultured Lachnospiraceae bacterium
AAATGCCCCAATGGAAGCAAGAGCCATCAAAAAGTTTTCATCAAAAACTTCTCCGTGTTTGATATTTTTAATGGCTCTTTTCACTACATCTCCGCCAGCCAATATATAACTTATTACATACAAAATCAGCTTTAATTGACTATTATTTATAATGGAGGAATGGGAAATGAGTGTGAAACAATCGAAATTGTGTACAGTAGGTTTTGTGTTTGGAATTGTTGGTTTATGTACGTCTATTATTGCAGGAATGGGTGTTCTGCCAAGTATTGTGGGATTGATTCTTTCGATTATTTGTCTTGCAAAGAAGTTGCAGCCGAAATCAAAGGCGGTTAAAGGATTGGTTTTATCAATTTGCGGATGTGTAGTGGGCGTAATCGTAGCAATTGTGTCTTTTATCCTCTTTTGTGTAATTATTGCATACAGTCAGGTTTTAGGTATCGGAACGCAGAATTCTCTTGTGGAGAATACAGCATGGATTGCCGAGCAAGATGGATCTCGCATGGTTTTCGAAGAGTATTGCAAATTAAATTGGTACTTGGATCCAAGTGTTACGGATGATAACTATATTTATGGTGATTATGCTTTCTATTACGGTGAGGATGCATATGATTTCTTAAAGAATGACATAATGGCAGGTCATAGTAATCAAAATAATATAGATAGTATTTTTAATACGAGTGAACGTACTGTTGATAATATGGTATGTATATCGATTAATCAAAAATCAGTTATTCTTGATGGAGCGGAAAGGCTAAAAGGTGAACAGATGAATTATTATTACGGATTTATGTTTGAAGACGGTACATATATGCAGATAATGAATTTGACAACATCGACAGTCTATGATTTTGTGAAGGAGTAAATATGCGGTAATTTCGGAGCATGGTGTAAGAACTAAACAATCAGGTGGCTGGCCGGCTACTATAGGGCAAGAAAACGAATGAGTACATTTGTAAGAAGGAGATTATATGAAGATACAAATTACAATTTTCATTTTCATTCTGCTCATTATTTCGCTGAGTGGATGCAACATTGAAAATAATGATTCAGATATGACCAAAGAAGAAGCCTTGCAACTTTTGAGCCAGAAAGCATCAGAAGCAGTAGCCGGGGTTTCGGAATCTGATACGATTGAAGATGAAAGTGATACGTCGGAAATTGCTGAAGAAATTTCAGAGGATGAAACAGATGAATCAGAAATCGCGATAGAAAGTAAGGTTGAACCTGAGAGCACCAGCGAGACTACAGAACCCGAGATATCAAGTGAAGCACCAACAGGTGATCCGGTATGGAGTGATTATTCGGTAACAAAAGAAATGTCATCTTTAACACGTATGGTTGTGGCGAATCGGTGCGATGATTTGGATGATAAAAAAACAGTGTTGTGTAATGAACTTACAGACGCTAATAAAAGGAGCATGGTATACAGTTTCATTAATTCTTATTCAGGACGGGTTGATGTTGAAGATGAAATAGGAATGCATTATGAGGAAATAAATTGTTACGTAAATTCCGATAAAGTCAATCTGATGCTGTCAGATCTTACCGGAAGTGATTTTTCGAATTTTGATTTGGGTAGGGATGTGAGTTGTGAAGGAGAAGAATACAAAATCATACCGTCAGCTGGAGATCCCGGTATTCGATATGTTGACTTAGTGGCTTCTAGTGATCAATATGGTAACATTGTGATGATTTCAACCATAGAAGATGGGTACTATAATGAGTTTACATCTATGGAAGGAGAACGTAGGCTGGTAAAAGTTTATGCACATATGAATCAAAGCAGTCGATGGGGCTTTACAATCGATCAAATTGATTATATGGGAAAAGCGCCGACACCGGTACTTGAGACCTCTAGCGAATATTCGGATTCAACTGCAACTTATTGGGGACGAAATCTAGTTGATGGTAAGATGAATACTACATGGGTTCCCGGCGGAAGTAATGGTGGTTTAAACGAGAGCATAATCATTCAAACATCTGAAGAATCACCAATATATGGAGTCAGTATTGCAAACGGGTACTATAAATCGGAAAAAGCTTATTATAATAACGCAATTGCTACGAAAATCAGTATCAGTTATAACGGAAAAACGGATGAATACACATTGGAGAAAAGAGTGGGTTACTATGCTCCTTTGATGGACGGAGATATTGCATTTTCAGATATGATTACTTTTTCGGAACCTGTATATACGAAAGAAATTGTGATTACAATTTTGGATGCTGAGGCAGGTGATAAGTACAACGATATTTGCATCTCAGAATTATTGTTGATTCAGTAAATGATGATAAATCGATTTACTGCTTCGGTAATCTGCGTTGTTGGGTGAAAAACCGTTGCAGAGTTAATTAACTCTGCAACGGTTTTTCTATAGTAATAATTAATATCCAAAGCGCGACAAACGTAGCGACATATTGCACTGACAGAGATATTCTCGATAAAGTAGTGGATGCAGGGTGCACATGGATTGTGCCAAGACAAAAAAGTTGACAGGGGGGCAAATGTCGTATGATTAATTGAATCAAATTTCAAAGGATTAGATTCACGTGAAAAGACAGGAGGGAGATTTTTAGATGAAAAAGAAGTTGCTAATAATGATGATTTTGGTTGTAAGCATCAGTTTGATTGGAGGATGTGGTTTGCTAAAAAATGTCTCAGGTTCGGAGCAGAGTAATTCAGAGGACTCGGAGAATTCGTCAGATAGTGGAATCATTAATGATTTAAGAGAAGTGGTATCGGGGAAATTTGAATTAAAACAAGAAAACATAACGCTTGAGATGGGAACAGAGTTAGGTGATGTTTCAGAGTATGTCATTGCGGATAATTATGATGATATCACAATGGAGGCTGCACCGGCGGAGAGAATAAGTGAGGAAGGAGATGCACTGTATCCATATGCGTTTCCAGGTGATTATAATACATGGTTAACGAAAAATGTTCCACCGTATGTAACATTTACCAAAGGAGAAACTGTTCTAACGATGAATATTGAATGGGTTGATACAACGGCGCCGGTCGCAGAAGCAGAAAGTAATTGGTATATGTGTTATGTTTGTGGAGATGGTACTGAATTAGAATTTGAAACATATGATTCTACATATTACCCGGGGCATATGATAGTTATGTCCGATAATAGTGGTATGGATATTGAACATATCGAGGTTGGAGATGTTTCATTTGCAGGTAGAAAATATGAAGGTCCTGTGACGTTTAATGATTTAATAGATGGAGAGGTTTATCCTTTCAAATGTACCTTGACGGACTATTGTGGGAATAGTGCTACTTGTGAAGTTAGTGTTCGCGTTGTTTACAGTATTACACAAAAAGATAGGGAACTTTTACATGATAATGGATTTTCTGATAGTGAGATAGATTCTGCAATTGATGATTATAAGAAGAATCATTAATATAAGCGTATTATTTTTTTAACTTATGAGAACTTGAAATAGTAAATAAATATGAACAGATTTTTGGAGGACCGCTGAAAATGAGTGGTTCTCTTATTTTTCCCTCTTGACATCAATTTTTAATCGTTGTTATAATGACCTCAAAGCAGGTTTC
>CAYMCV010000154.1:0-4198 GCA_964389005.1 uncultured Lachnospiraceae bacterium
TGACCTCAAGTCTTAACAAATCAACGGGCAAGCGATACTGTTCCACGAGACCACAAATCACTTCATAAAAATCATCGCGATACAAATCGCGGCGTGATATATTCACAGAAACGGGTAGCGGATGTCTATCTTCATCCAACCATCTGCGAAGCAACATACAGACATCTTCCCATATACGTTTATCCATTTCATAGATAAAACCATTCTTCTCAAAAATCGGAATGAATTCGCCCGGGGAGATAAATGTATCTCCTTTTTTCCATCGCACCAATGCCTCTGCACCAATCAATGCGTTTGTCGCATGATTGTACTGCGGTTGTAAAAAAGGAATGAATTCACCATTCTCCAATGCCTTCACCATATCGTTGACAATTTGTTGTTCCCGTAAAATATGATTTCGCATATCGTCATTATATTCGGCAATATAGACATCATATCTTCCTTTGATGGATTCCTCCGCTACCGTTGCGCGTTCAAACATGATATTGGCCTGTAACGAAAGGTCCTTGACAACATATCTCCCGATACGAATACGAATCGGATGATTGATACACGGTGGATTCGTAGCAACACGATGATTGTCCAAAATAACGGAGGTATTCGCAAGCACCGATGGGTACAGAACCGCAAATTTATCCGCAGAGAATCTGCAGGCAAGTCCGTTTAAATCTTTATAGCAGAGATTGATGCAATCTGCCACATGCTTTAATACCTCGTCACCGACCTGCATTCCATATTGATCGTTGATGACTTTGAACTGGTCGATATCAATACACGATATGATATAGTGCCCCGGTTCATGTTTCTGAATCAATCTGTTGCATTCCTCAAAAAACAACTCGCTGCTTATCATACCGGTCAGTTTATCTTTACTTAACGTATTGACTAAAGCCGCATTCTCGCGGAATGTAATTGTGTTTTCCAGACTTTTTTTAATCAAAAACATATCATACGGCTTGGTAAAGTAACCATTTGCCCCATAGCGGACGGCTTTTTTCTTGGTCTCCACCTCATTGTCGATTGTGACCAAGATTACCGGAATTCCCGCATACTCTGCCTTTGCGCGTACGCGCTCAAGTACCGCAAATCCATCCATGACCGGCATGATGATGTCGAGCAGAATTGCGGAAATCCGCTTCCACTCTGTTGCAAGCACAGACATGAGTTGTTCTCCGTCCGCTGCCTCCAATACTTCATAATCATCTTTTAGTTGTTGCTTTAGGACTTTCCGATCAATTTCCGAATCATCCGCAATGATAATTGTTCTTCTCATACTATTTCCTCCGCATAGCCGTATCGGTAGGTTGTATATGTCACAACCGAATTATTCACTCATCCGACAATCATTTCTGCTTTCTGTCAATCGGATAATTGACTCACATAAAACATCACCGTCAATCGGCTTAATCAATCGCTCATTGATTCCGGCCTCTTTTATTTTCATTAACATATCGTCATATGCATCCGCAGTTGCCGCTATCATCGGAACAGAAGATGCATCTTTTCGATGTAATGCCCGAATCTGCCGTGCCTCCTCAAACCCATCCATCATTGGCATTCTTAAGTCGGTTAAAATGATATCATAAAAAAATTCTTGCGATGCAGAAAACATTTCCAACGCTTTTTGACCGTTTTCTGCGACATCGACAATACAGCCTTGATAGCCTAACAATTTCTTTACAACCAACGTGTTAATCGCAGTATCATCTGCCAACAACACATGAATTCCGCGTAATTTACCCGGATCATACTGCAACTTCTTCTGTTCTGCATCCTGCGATTCCACAGAGTTGGCATATAAATCAACGATAAATTCTGTTCCCTTTCCCGGCGCACTTATCACTTTGATTTGTCCTTCGGCAAGATCCACAATTTGTTTTACGATGGCAAGTCCCAAACCGGTACCTTTTTGTTCCTTGTGCGCTTCTCCGAATTCTTGCGAGAACGGCTCAAACAATACTTTTTGGAACTCATCGCTCATACCGATTCCACTGTCTTTGACATGAAAACGCATGCCGAATTTATCACCTTTGGGCGGTATATTTTCAGACCAAAAATCAACTGTCCCACCCGCAGGCGTATACTTTGCGGCATTGGACAATAAATTGTAAAAGACCTGATTAAACCGCATTCTATCAACAATGATTCGATTCAGTTGCTTTTTTAGATTAACGTTAAACGTAATTCCTTTTTCATCCATCAACGGTTGGATCACCGCAGAGATTCCGCGGACGAAATCTTCCAGCGGGTAGGTTTCTCTGTGTAGTTCCATTTTGCCGCTTTCGATTTTGCTTAGATCCAATGTATCATTGATTAAACCCAACAAGAACTCTCCGGAAGAATTGATATTCCAAAGATAATCCTGAATCTGCGGGTCAGTTTCCTCATTGATTGCCAATTTGACCAGACCGAGTACTGCATTGAGGGGCGTTCGCATATCATGACTCATGCGAGAGAGGAAATCACTTTTGGCACGATTAGCAAAATCCGCCAATTCAACCGCATGTTGTAGTGCCATTTGTTGTTCTTTCTCCTTTTCAAACAAATCAGTGATATCCCGTCCGACCAACAACAAATCTTCGCGTGTATTGTCAAGATATGTTACGGTTGTCGTTTTTAACTTGTTATTACCTCTGGGGTTTAGCATCCAAAATGAAATGGATGCGCTTTGATTCTTACTTACCGCCGGTATCAGATTTTTTAAACTAAAAAACTCCTTACACCGCGCACAGTCTTCCTTCACAATTTCCATTTCGCAAAAGTGTGTCAACACTTCATCGTAATGATGAACCACACTGAATTCGAGATTGAAACCGTCATATAACTTCAAATTTCTTGACATGCCGCTCTTAATGTGAACCAGTGAAATATTGTCAACTTCCATATCAATGATTTTGTTCTTGGCAATCCGCTCTTTCATTTTATCATCAATATCATGTGCATACATAAAAGCGTTGAGGCTCTCATCAGCGATGCCTTCTATGATAATCGCGGTTACCGCAAACCAGCGAATCTCGCCTTTCGGCATGCGGCGACGATATTCTATCGATATCTTGGAATTCCCGGAATAGTAGTTTTCAAGCAATGCTTCATACGAAATCGCACTCCATACCTTATCTCTATCCTCCTCATAAACACATCGGAGTATAAAATCATGATAGTCTTCGGTTCTGATTGCATAGAATTTGTTTTCGGACTCATATTTGGAACTATATTCTTCTACGACTTTCTTCCTGAGGTCAAGTTTCGCAATAACTTCAGAATTTGCAAGTTTGCCATTCAACGCCTGAATTCTTTCTTCTGTAATTTTTAGATTGGAGATGTCCTCATAAAAGCTGACGTATACCGTTCTCTCCTGCGAATTCACATAATGAACCGTATTACGACTGCGTATCCAGATCGTTGTTCCGTCTTTTTTCGTTGCCATGAACATAACCTGTTCCGTATTCATTTGCGTTTCAGCTTTGTAGAAAGCGGTTTTGACCGCCGTAACGAACTGCGGCAAAATCAAATCATAGATAGACGTAAATCCTTCTTCTTCAAATTCTTGCATCGTATAGCCAAATATTGCAAAAAAACGTTCATTTGCATAGTAGTAATTGAGTGTATCGAATGCGTCATGAGATATCGTGATACCATCATGATAGTTCTGTATGATGACCTGTAACTGTTCTATCAGCGTTGCTTCCCGCTCATAGCCCATGAAACAAATCACATTTTCAATATATTGACAGATTAAGGGAATATCAAGCGGCGTTGTGAAATAACCAAGCGCGCCGTGCGCCAAGGCGGTATGATGTGAAGAATTTTGTTCGGAAATGTCTGCCGGATGCGAATGAATGCATATTGTAGGAATCCTTTGTAATATGTCATCTGACTGCATCAGACGTGATAATGCACCATTATCTTGATGTAAAAGGTCATAATTGACTACAAGTGTCCCAAATGTATCTTTCTGCATTGATAACAATGAAATTGTATCGTTATAATTCGATGTTTCTTCCGTTTCGAAACGCTTGCCCAATTCTTGTTTCAGCAATTGCATTTCCGGATCCTTCAAATCCGCAATCAGTATTCTTTTTTTCATCCGTATCCCCTCAAGATGTATCAAGTACTCTGTAAAACATTAATTGTTCAGATATCTTGCTGATTTCGCATAAACGGAACCCCTTTCTCGCGTTAGCGGTGTAAGAGGTTC
>CAYMCV010000155.1:0-837 GCA_964389005.1 uncultured Lachnospiraceae bacterium
GCCGCTCATATTGCCGCGGATAAGCAAGGCTTCCGGGATTCAAGGCAATCACGTCACCGTCCGTATCGATTAGCGGCTTGTGGGTATGCCCATAAATCACGATGTCGACACCGCGTGACGCTGCCTCTTCTTTGAGGTGTTCATTTCCCATTGACACATTGTAAAAATGACCATGTGTCACCATCACTTTATATTTCCCGATGGTCAGTTCCAATTCTTTCGGTAACGAAGAAAAGAAATCATTGTTTCCCAACACGATTGCAAACGGACATCCCGCCGCCTTCTCCAAAGCATACTCACTTCCCTCTGCATCTCCGCAGTGAATGACCATGTCAATGGAACCGGTTCTTTCCAACACCTTGAAATAGTTCTGATTCATCCGATGTGTGTCACTGACAATAAGTATTTTCATGATATTTCAATCAATCCTTCTTCACATAATTTCGCACGCATTGCCCGTAATGCTTTGCCCCTGTGACTGATTTGATTCTTGGTTTCCATATCAAGTTCTGCGGTGGTACAATGATACTCCTCAACATAAAAAATCGGATCGTATCCAAATCCACCCTCTCCCTTTTCTTCGTAATCAATGAAACCTTCAATCGTCTCACGCACGGTAATACTTCTTCCATCCGGCAATACGGCGGCAATCGCACAAACAAATCGCGCCGTCCTCTGTTCAAAGGGGACATTCTCCAAGCGTTTGATGATGGTTGCGTTCTTTATATGATATGATGTATCCTCTCCTAAGTATCGTGCCGAATAAATTCCCGGCTCGCGATTTAAGTAATCCACTTCCAAACCGGAGTCGTCCGCAAGGAAAATTGCTTGCGGGAG
>CAYMCV010000155.1:847-4033 GCA_964389005.1 uncultured Lachnospiraceae bacterium
TGCGGGAGTGATGCTTTGCATCGATACGCACGCGCCTTAATCAATGCATTCTCCTCAAATGTAGAACCATTTTCACAAACATCCGCACTAATCCCTGCTTCTGCCGCCGATAAAACAGTAATATCGGCAGATGACATGATACTTTTGATTTCACGCATTTTTCCTTGATTCTGTGTGGCAAAAACTATTGTCGTATTCATTTTTCATCCTCTCCATCGGGGTTATTCGTCATTCGGCATCAATTCCGCATAAGCATACCGAATCGCATCCGCAAGTGATGCGGAAATCGGTTGCACCAGGCTGTCCGAAGTTCCTTCCCCGCTCATAAGTTCATCGCTTGGCACCAACGGTATTTTTAACATCGCAGCAGGAATTGAGACTTCCTGTAAAAGGAGGCTGTCTGCGGTATCCGCGGACAACAAAACCTCGCTTTTTAGTCTTCCGGCAACACTCTGTTTAATGATATATGCCAAACGGGCATTGTCAAAATGTCTTCTAAAATAAAATTCATTATAATTAACTTCTGCGTTAACCGCTTCGTCACAAGAGAGTTCCACCAGTAATTGTGCACCGACCTCATTCGAAAGTCTGACTACCTCATCTGTTTGTGGCAGATTTACGTCAATCCGACTGACATAAACAAGAATGTCATCCTTCGCAAGCAATTCTGCCGTCTTCATAGCCACCAAAAGCGGCAAATCCTGGGTTTCGTCGTTATATTCCGGATGCAATATTACTTTTTTGCCCTCTAATTCACCGAATTGACAATAGGTAATTTTTAGGGCCTCGTTCGACTTTTCAATGCGGCATTCGTAGTCACCGCTTAGGTGCAGCTCCAACACCTGCTGCCCATCATGAACCGATGCAACAATTTCGGAACAATAATCAAAATCCGTTGTAATTACGGCTCCTTCCATAAAAAGTGCATTCGATATCAGGATGCGTCTGCCAATTAAATCACAAATGATCGTCGGCTCTGTTTGTGCCTCGATTGCTGCCAGTGGAATGACCGTATTGCCATCACCGGATTTACGCAGTAGCATGTTCTGCGACGTTTGTGGTTCTTCCTCGGCTGTCTGCGGTTCGCATTCTGTTTCACAGACATCTTCCGGTGCCACCGATGCATACGCAATCATCGCAGCAATACTGATTACAGATGTAAAAGTCAATAGAATCACGGTTGTCCGAATCAATTTGGTATAGGTCATTGATACCATCCTCATTCTTAGTTCGATATGTGCCTTTTGGGTGGTTTCTCACCCGGATACTGCAGAAAATACGTCTTCATCATACCGTTATATATCTTACGATTTTTATCTGCTTTCTTTCCGATATCGCGCTCCGCCTGTTCATATGCGGTAATTAAGTACATCGACCATGCATCCAACGCAGCAAATCGTTCTCCCAGCGCCGCGTATATTGCTGGCAAATCCTTTTTTTCCTCCAAACGCTCTCCGTAAGGCGGATTGGTAATGATAAAACCATATTTCTTCGGATGGCTCATCATGATTACCGGTCGTGTCTGAAAATGAATCAATCGCTCAACCCCCGCATTTGCCGCATTCTCCCTGGCAATCGCAACCATGGATGCATCCGCATCGTATCCTTGAATATCCGTTTCGATGTCCATGTTGATTCTCTCATTCGCATCGTCAATACACTGATACCACATTTTGCGCGGAATCAAATGCTCCCATGACTCGGCAATAAATTCCCGGTTCATTCCGGGTGCAATGTTCGCCGCCATCATCGCTGCCTCAATAGGAATGGTACCGCTGCCGCAAAAAGGATCCACCAAAATACGATCCTGTTTCCACGGTGTCAGCATAATCAACGCTGCCGCCAAATTCTCTGCAATCGGTGCCTTCGCAGTCAACTTGCGATATCCTCTTTTATGTAGCGAGACGCCTGTCGTATCCAGCCCGACCGTCACCTCGTCATTTCTGATAAAAACACGAATCGGAAAGTTTTCTCCGTCCTCCGCAAACCATTCAACGGCGTATTTTTGTTTCATACGCTCAACCATAGCCTTCTTCATGATAGATTGAATATCGGAAGGGCTGAACAACTTGCTCTTGACACTTGCCGCCTTAACTACACCGAATTTACCGTTTTTAGGAATCCATTCTTCCCACGGTAATTGTTTCGTTCCCTGAAACAATTCTTCGAATGACTCGGCATGAAACGAACCGATTTTAATCAATATTCTCTCTGCCGTGCGCAAAAAAACATTGGCATAGCAAACTGCCTCCATATCTCCCTGAAAGCCGACTCTTCCGTCCATTACTTCTGTTATATTGTAACCCAAATCCATTATTTCTTTTTTCAATACTGCTTCCAGTCCAAAGTGGCATGGCGCAATCATCCCAAACGTCTGCATCCTATGATTTCCTTTACTTTGCGGCATAATTCGCCTTTTTTATCTTATTCGTTGTTATCAGGATTGTCAAGAAGAACAATGACATCACGAGCGCCGTCGGGCGGGCGCATAACAAACAACGGGTTCTCTGCATGACGCAGAAAACCCGCTGTCGCACCCTACTTCTTTTTTCGGATTACCGAACCTGCACAAAAAACCTGTTAGAATCTGGAGTTATCCAAGTCGCTGTAGTTTTTGGACTGATTCTTGTTCTGGTTGTTCTGGTTGTTGTTCTGGTTCTGGTTGTTGTTCTGATTCTGGTTGTTCTGGTTGTTGTTCTGATCGTTTGAACTGTTTTTGCAATCATTCTGCTTGTCAAAATCTTTTGCGTTATCACTTGATTGCCTATAGTTGTTGTTAGCCATTTTTTTTGCCTCCGCTGTCATTTTTTCGTCCGAACATGAAATGCAGTTCCGACACCATACAGTATCCGCACTTTTATCAAAAATATTCGCAATATATTTGTGTTTTTCAATTCTCTTTTGCTTGCTTTTAGAGTGGTATCTATTGTATCATAGTGAGTGAAAATGTTGTGTGTCTGTTAAGTCACAACTTTTATTTCGAAATTGCTGTGGGAGCAATCAGTATTACAAACGTCATGTTTTACAAAAAATAAACTTTAAGGAGAAAACAGTATGAAATTTGGTTTTTTTGATGACGCCAACCAAGAGTACGTCATAACCACACCCAAAACCCCGCTTCCTTGGATTAACTACTTGGGATGCAATGATTTCTTCACACTCATTTCCAATACCTGCGGCGGGTAT
>CAYMCV010000156.1:0-4033 GCA_964389005.1 uncultured Lachnospiraceae bacterium
TGTGGATTGAAATCTTGGCCAGCGTTGCCGTATCAAATACCAACTGTGTCACTCCCCGTGCGGGAGTGTGGATTGAAATGCTGATTCCGACGCTCAACTGGAAGAATTAAGAGTCACTCCCCGTGCGGGAGTGTGGATTGAAATGATTGTTTTGTTATCTGTTGTTAAATACATCTTACGTCACTCCCCGTGCGGGAGTGTGGATTGAAATAGCCGAAACGGTCAAAGGTGAAGCAGAAAACAGGTCACTCCCCGTGTAGGAGTGTGGATTGAAATTGAACAATGAATGATGAACTAAATGAATAATTAATTAGCACTTGTGTGAGGTCTTCATAAGGTTAATCGTTCGAATAGCACGAATCACTCGATTCGTTAGATAGTATTTAAAGTTACTTTTGCATGAATGTGTTATGATAGTTAGATATTAACATGGAGCATTTAAAAAATGCTAAAACATTTTAGAAACAATGAAAATGCCATAGACAATACATCTGTATACTTCAAGAATACCTATTCTGATGCGTGGATTACAGATGAACTTTCGGTTCAAATGATTAAGGATGTTGATATATCATTTTCATCGGCCCTCGTATAATTGAAAGCCCGGTGCTTGGTGCGATTACACCTCATGAATTATCCGGCGGTGTTAAGACACTGACACTGATACATAAGGATAAGTCGCAAATATTTTACGATTACAACCATGGCAATGATTTTGCTAAATGGATGAAGCAAAACACAACTACAAATCCATCACATAACAAAAACCAGGAGGTACCCATGAACACCCAAGAAGCAATCCTAGCGCGCAGAAGCATCCGCAAATTCACATCGGAACCGATTCCAGACGATATCATTCAGCAACTTTTAGAGAGTGCAATGGCAGCGCCGAGCGCCTGCAACAAGCGTCCTTGGGAATTTTATGTGATTCGGAATCCGGAATTGGTGGAGCAACTACACCATGTTTCGCGCTATTCGAATATGAATTCCACCTTAATTATCATTGTCGCCGGTAATGATAAGCGTTCGCTCAACCATAAAGATAACGATTTTTGGATTCAGGATTGTGCGGCGGCGACAGAGAACATCCTGTTAACTGTAACGGAACTCGGGCTTGGCGCATGCTGGTGCGGATTGTATCCGATGGTGACACCGACCAAATCCGTTCGCAAGTTGCTCGGGCTGGAGGAGCACATCATCCCGATGGCCATGATTCAGGTGGGATATCCGGCAGAAAGCAGCGAACCAAGGACACAATATGATGCAAAGCGTGTTCATTTTTATATCTAAAAGGAGGCATTACCATTGTTTTTTACAGAACTTGAGACCAAGCGAATGCAGTTAAAAAATATCTCCCGTGACGATCGGGAGTTCATGTTTCGGCAGTTTTCTGACAGTGACGTAAGCCGCTATCTCTACGACGAGGAGCCATTTACCGATATTAGCGAAGCGGATGGTTTGATTGATTTTTATCTGGAAGAGGAACCCCGCAACCAACACCGGTGGATTCTTGTATCCAAGGAAGATGGAACCAAGATGGGGACTTGTGGTTTTCACTGTTGGGACAGGTCGACCGGATATTGTGAAATCGGATATGATTTATATCCTGATTTTTGGCATCATGGTTATGCGACTGAGGCGCTGGATGCAATTCTTGCTTTTGCGCAAAAAGAGATGCAAGTCAAAGAAATTGCAGCTCATGTTGCCAAAGAGAATATTGCCTCTGCAAAACTACTACAAAAGCATGTCTTTGTTGACTCCGGTGAAACTGTGATATATGTTTTCAGAGGAAAAGAATACCCACATAATGTGTTCAAGAAGACATTATTTTATGATAAAAATTGATAAGAAAGTCGAAAACATCATCATAATCAACGTAGACGTTGTAGCATAATGACGACATATTGATTGCATCGGGGGAGCATATGGATCGTATATGTAAAGAGATTTTCAAGGCTTTTTTCGGTGATATTCTTGAAAAACCCAAGCGTTATAAAAGTTACCCGATTGCGCTCATCAATCGGCAAATCAATTTGGACCAGCTTCTGGCAATCAACAAGGCGATGGTATATCCTGTCGCCTATATCCAAGGACCGCCCGGGACGGGCAAAACCAATACGATTATCAACACCATCATTACCGCCTTTTTTAACGAGAGGACGGTGCTTTTCGCGTCTTATAACAACCATCCGATTGACGGAGTTTTTGACAAACTCTGTCAACTCAAATATCATGATAAACCGATTCCGTTTCCCATTTTGCGTCTTGGAAACAGCGATAAAAGAAAAGAGGCGTTGGACTACATTGCGAACCTTATGACTTTTTCCGTTTACCACCGATTTGCAAGGTCGACAGTTGGCGCAGATAGAGGAAGAAATCGGCAGGAAGCAGGTCATTTCTGAGGAAGATGCACTGCAGGTGTTAGACCGCAATGAGGAGGAACTGTTACAATATCTGTTCTATACTTCTGCAAAATACATCAAGCGACTAAAAAACGAGCGATTCAAAGAGTTGAGAAATATCATTGCCGATACCGATGAAGCTGCGCGCCTCAAGGCGTTCACGCAGTATCTCAAAGAATCAGAAAATGTGAAGAAATTGCAACAGGTTTTTCCGATTATCATTACAACCTGTATCTCCGCACACGGACTCGGAGAGCCGGAACCATTGTTTGATATGGTTATTATTGATGAGGCAAGCCAGTGCAATACGGCAATTTCGCTTGTCCCGATTATACGCGGCCATAATCTGATGTTGGTCGGAGACCCGCAACAATTGAATCCGGTCATTGTTCTCGATGACATTACCAATCGGCGACTAAAAAAGCAATATCATGTGCCGGACGAATATGACTACAAAAACAACTCCATTTATAAAACTTTTTTATCCGGAGATTCCGTCAGCGATGAAATCCTTCTGCGCAATCATTACAGATGCAATCCGAGCATAATCGGTTTTAATAACAAAAAGTATTACAATCATAAATTGAAAGTATGCACGGAAAGCAAAGCAGAGAATCCGTTGGTTTTTGTGGACATCCAATCGCAGAAATCTCCTGTAAAAAACGCTTCGGAAGAGGAAGTTCGTAAAATCATCGATTATGTCAAAGTGAATCAAGACAAGACGATTGGTATCATAACTCCGTTTGTGAACCAAAAAGAATTAATCAATGCGGCATTGCAGCAGGAAAAAATAAAAAATGTCGCATGCGGGACGGTTCACTCTTTTCAAGGCGACGAGAAAGATGTCATTCTATTTTCCACAGCAATCGGAGAGGGGACCCAGAAGAATACTTATCATTGGCTAAAAAACAACAAAGAACTCATTAATGTAGCAACCTCACGAGCCAAGGACAAGCTGATTGTATTGGGTGATGGTAGTAACATCGAGAAGTTGCATGAAGTCGGAGAAGAAGATGATTTATACGAGCTGGTCAAGTATGTTCAGACCAAAGGGAAATCCGTAGTCACTACAAAAGAAACGAATTCCAGAGCGTTGGGTGTGAAGCCGTTCAGTACGCAGACGGAGGAGGCATTTCTTGAGAATTTGACACATGCACTGGAGAATATCTGGTTGTCACAGCTAAAATACGTGATACATAAAGAAGTTGCCATTTCACAGGTGTTTGCCGACAATACAACGCAGGATGGACTATTTTACACGGGAAGGTTTGATTTTGTTGTATACGAAAAGAACGGAAAGCATGAGATACCGGTATTGGCAATTGAATTAGATGGGAAGGAACATCTGGAAAATGCTGCCGTTGTGGCGCGGGATAAAAGGAAAAACGAAATATGCAAGCAACACAATCTGGAATTAATCCGAGTCGAGAATGTATATGCGAGAAGATATAACCATATTAAGGGAATCTTGATGAACTATTTTGCAATTAAGCATTAGTACCTCGTTTTCGAAATAACCATACCCAATCACTTCATGTAACTAATGAATGTTTAACAACCGCCGGGCATTTGCTTGGCGGTGTTTTCATACTTTTAATTATATGGTTATGCAATACTTAATTATAGAAATA
>CAYMCV010000157.1:0-3892 GCA_964389005.1 uncultured Lachnospiraceae bacterium
TTGTATCAATCTTGGCGCTAGATACCGGAATTTCAAAATCTGTCTCGTATGTGGACGCAGGCACTTTTCTTGTTCGCTTGGGTTTTGTGTTTGCAACTTCATAACCACTTTCTGCTATTTCCCACTTAACTGCTATTGTCAACTTCCCATCCTTCAACAGTGCTTCAGTCAACAGTGTACCATCCTCCGGTGTAACTGTTAGTATATTTACAGAATCCTCCGCTAATGGATAACTATCCTCTACAGAAAATTCACCATCGTTTGTATCACGTTTCACTCTTAAATTCATTTTATCGTAATCCAACTCATCACCAATCTCAGGCACATATGTTGAATCAACCACAATTTGATATGAATTCGTAATCTTTGTTTCTGCTTCGCTATTACAGTAACCGAGAATTACCCACTCTTCGCTTGTTTCTATTGGTCCTTCTTTCCTACTCGCCACCACCTCTTCATCTTCACCTGCCTCTGCCAATATCGGCAAAAACAGTAAACTTGCAATCAATGCAAAGCAAAGAAGTAATGCGTACTTACTGTTCTGAATTTTCTCTTGTTTCTTTCGTGCTCCGTTCTCTTCATTTTTCCTCATAAATTCCTCCTTTTTTGTTCCTACACCGACTGTTTCTTTTTTTCATTCTATGTCTGAGACATACATACATGAGCAACCCCACCCACACAGCAATCGAACTCCACTGACCGGACGATAATCCGCCAAAAAATCCGCGCGCTTCATCTCCGCGTATAAATTCCAATACGAATCTTCCACTGGAATACGCGGCAAGATAAAGCGGCAATGTCATCCGATTACGAGTGGAAGATGTTCTATGTGCCCATAGAACCAATACCGTAAACAGTAACAAATTATAGCCTGATTCCAGCAGTTGTACCGGAATACGCAGGATATCCGGCGTTTTTGCCATTGCAATGCCCCAATGCGCCGGAATGCCATAGCAACAACCGCTAAAGAAGCACCCGATTCTGACAATCCCGAAGAATAGCGGTAATGCCGTGCCCAGATAGACCGATATGATGTCATACGGCAGACGATATCTGGAGGCATAAGCAAATACACCCAGAATCATGGCAACCATGCCGCTGTAATAAATCATGCCACCGCCGAATAAGAATGCTCGAAACACTTCCCATAACGTACTATCCGGCTGTAAAGATTCTTTGATTTGTATAAAGTCTCTGCATAGGCCCGGGATTTTTCCTCCGACAAATGTACATATCAGTGCAATCAGAATTAAGTTTACTCCGTCAATTTTTCCGATTCGCCTTTCTTTCTGACAGCGATTTGCAATCACAACATAGACAATTGTAATGATTGAACCCAGTAATGCAAAGAGCCAATAGGCTTTCACAGAATAATCTTTTATCACGAATAATGGCTGCAACTGTTCACCTCTGTTTTTTCTCTCCCCTGTAATATGTAACCAATCATACAACTGCCATTTTAGCATAAAAACAGACGGAAAGAAACAGTTTTTTATCCTCCTGCTACTCTCCGTCTGTCGGTTGTGTCCATAATCATTTGATGGATTATGCTTCCGATTCTGCCGTTGCCGTCGGGTCATATTCCAGGATATCGCCCGGCTGGCAATGCAATGCGTCGCAAATTGCTTCTAATGTAGAAAATCGAATGGCGCTGATTTTGCCTGTTTTCATTTTAGATAAATTTACGTTTGTAACTCCAACTTTTTCTGATAATTCGTTCAGACTTACTTTGCGGTCCGCCATCACGCGGTCCAAGCGCAGTACAATTTTTCCCATATGTTCTCCCCCCTATAATGTCTCGTCCGATTCGCGCTGCAGCATTGCACCATATCTAAATATCTGCACCAGACCTAAAATCAGAATGACCATAATTACAGAACCCAAGTTCAAGTTGAGACTAATCATGGAACCGCCTGCAAAAATACTTCTGATAAAAGAACTGCCAAGCGAGGTAACTATACTCAACGGAATGAGTGAGATTGCAACCTGATTCAACTTCTTGATTATGCCTTCGGCAAATGGGGTTTCACATGTTTTTAACTCTTTGCACAAAGATGCAATGAAGAAGAATGTCAACCATGTGGTCGCCATGAATACCGTACCAACCAGCATGGCAAGTGCCATGTTTCTGATGCTAAAACCCATTTGACCGGATTTTCCGACCAAGGATACCGAGTTCTCGTCGTAAATCACGTCCTCGACTTTGTAGCTGTTGTCATTGAGTGTGATTCCGGAGTTCCCTTTGTATACACTGCTCTTCAACTGAGCAATTTCTTCCTCCGACAAGGATGCCTCAAAACTTGAGAAATCCATCGTCGCGGTCATTCTGTTGTCATAATCGACACGAAGCAGAGACTTTGGTAGTACAAAGAACACGATTGCAGCTATGATACAACCGATGGTTGCCACCCCAAAAATCACCATTGAGATATTCACGATGATCTGTCCGACTTTACCGAATTGATTAATTTTCTGAATTACGCTTTCTTTCATTTTCTCCTCCAAACTGCAATGAATCGATTTCTTTCGTCCATTGCCTGTGACTTGTAATGTTTTTATCGATTATCGATAAATGAAGGATAGCACTGTAATTATCTTTTGTCAATGGTTTTTTATCGTTTTTCGTTAATTTTTTTATGAATAGTGATTTTTAGCCTAAAAATGAACTAAAAAAGGCCTTTACACACTTGTGTAACGACCTTCCTTGCTTATCCTCTGTCGGTTGTCTCATTCCCGCTCTTTGTTGCGCTTATCACTATTCTTCGTCATCATCAAATTCGGCAATAGCCTTTTCTTCGAGTTTGCGCTCTCTGTGCTTCGCAATCTTCCCTACAATCAGAAAGACGAAAAAGCAACCGAAATAGAGTACAATTCCATCCACCGCGAGTATTGTTGCGATAACGGATATTTCATTAATTCCGAATTGAGCGACGGTTGTGATGCCAAAGGCCAACCCAATCAACAATCCGATGATGCTGTACAAGAAATAGGATTTCACGCCCGGCACTTTATTGGTACGAAAACTCCATACCCCTTTGCTGATACATCCGATACACAGTACCAAACAGGAAATCATAAATACAATCCACTCTGCCGCCATTTGCGTAAAAGGTACCTGTAAAATGCTTTGGACAACAATCGATACCAATAATGCAAAGAACGTAATCCAATAGGTTGCATGTTCAATTCTGAGCAATTCCGATGTCTGTCTTTCATCTGCCTGTTTTTTCACTTTTTTGGTTTGCTTATTCATTATTTCCTCCTGTCGACCGGCGACTGTATTGATTTATGTTATTCGGACTCCTCTTCCCAAAACAGTTGATCCAATGTCTTCCCGAGTGCTCTGCAAATGGCGATACACAATTGTAGGGATGGATTAAACTTACCTGCTTCAATCATTCCGATTGTCTGTCTGGTTGCACCAACCTTATCGGCCAAATCTTCCTGGGACATGTCTTTCTCCACGCGGGCGACTTTCATTCTGATATTCTTCATTTACTCCGCCTTTCATGACTTTCCTGCGCCTCTTGGCTCATCGGTCAAGTCTTCGTGAGTGTTCCTCAGTTCTTGAACCGTTACATCTCTTCGGCATCAATTGTGCTCTCAATAACGGTTTCTTCGGTATCAGGTACATTGCTCATGTTCTTCAAGTTTGCGCTGCCTGAAACAATCAGACTTCCGATAAAAGCATAGAGTGCAATCATCTTAATGTTTACTTTCTTAGTTTCCTTAACTTCTGTGTTGTTTGTCTTTTTCATGTTCATTACCTTCCTTTTCTTTTTGCTATTTTTTTGTCTGTTTTTGTTGTTGTGTTTCTTTATGAACCAAGCATACTATACCTCAATTGTAAATCGAGATGCAACCCCTCTGACTTCAACTGAGTTTTAGTTCT
>CAYMCV010000158.1:0-3879 GCA_964389005.1 uncultured Lachnospiraceae bacterium
CAACCATATTGCCGACCTCATCATCCCCTGAGGAAATTGCCGCTACTCTTGCAATCTGTGCTTTTCCGTTTACCTTGGCACTCATCTCGCCGATGGCATCAACTGCACAATCGGATGCTTTCTTCATACCCTTCCGAAGGATAATCGGGTTCGCGCCTGCCGCCAAGTTCTTCATTCCGGCATTTACCATTGCCTGTGCGAGAACGGTAGCTGTTGTGGTACCGTCACCGGCAACATCATTGGTCTTCGTTGCAACTTCTTTTACAAGTTGTGCACCCATATTCTCAAAAGCGTCTTCCAATTCAATTTCCTTTGCAATCGTAACACCATCGTTTGTAATCAACGGTGCGCCGAAAGACTTATCCAAAACAACGTTTCTGCCCTTCGGTCCGAGTGTAACTCTCACGGTGTCTGCCAACTGGTTTACACCGCATTCCAAGGCTGCACGAGCCTCTGCTCCATATTTGATTTCCTTTGCCATAACTGATACGCCTCCTAATTGTTTTTATGCTTATGCAAGCACTGCCAGAATATCACTCTGTTTTACAATGATATATTCTTCGTCATCAAGTTTTACTTCTGTGCCGGCATATTTGGAGTAAATTACCAAATCCCCTGCTTTTACTTCCATTTTTACTTCTTTTCCTTCGGATGTGATTCCGGGGCCTACTGCAACCACTTCAGCCTGCTGCGGCTTTTCCTTATTCTGTCCCGGCAGAACGATGCCGGACTTCGTTGTTTCTTCAGCTAAAAGTTGCTTTAACACGACTCTGTCTCCCAATGGTACCAATTTCATGATAATGCCTCCTTATATTTCCTATGATTTGTGTTGCTTTTGATGAATTTGTTAGCACTCTTTGCCTTTGAGTGCTAACCGATGTGTTTATATTAGTTTTTACACCTATATTATGCAAATACCCGTTTTCGGATATATTATTACTTATCTTTCATTTTCTTTAGTTTTCTTTAATTTACTCGCTTTTTCTCACTTTTCAATTATTTTGTGAAGAATCGGACACAAATACAACTTCGCAACGTATTGGAATCTAATTGCAATAAGCAGGTCATCCCTAATTGTTTAAGCGTTCATTTTATACTTGTGATTCTAAAAAAACCATGGTATGATAGTTTTGGTTTTGTTTATGCAAGGGGGTTATTTATCATGAATTCCGTAGTCGGCAATTTCTTTCACTATATTAAATGCCTGATTACCGGAGAAGAATATATTTCACCGGAAACCAAGTTTACATATGCGCTTCATTTATTCTCCGCAATTCACCTGTTTTTGTCGGTTCTTTTTTCTTGCTTCGGAACCGTTCCTTTGGTAATCTATAACATTTTTTCCGTCCTCTTTTATCAATGGATGGTTTCCTTTTGTAAAAAGAAATATTACATGATAGCGTTTGCAGCAACAATTTGTGAAGTCTTTCTTTTTGTGACCATCTCCACCATGTCTCTCGGAAATGCGCTCGGATTCTCATTTTATTGTTTCGCAACCATTCCGGCAATTTTTTACTGTACTTATACCATCAAAAAACTTAAAAGCAGTATCTTCTTCCCGACGATGCTCTCCACGTTTGCAATGATTGTGTTTCTTTTTTGCTATACCTATCCGTATCTGATTGCAGACGGCGAATATGTTATTCCCGGAAAATGGCGCATCATGTTGTGTGCTTTGAACGTTTTGACTTCTTTTATCATCATTATCCTATTCTGCCTTCTGCTTGTTTGGGAGATTAAGAACAGCAATGCCATTCTTGAGAAACGAAACAACCAGTTAACACAATTTGCCAATCGCGATCCATTGACGAAGTTGCCGAATCGACGCAGTATGATGGAACACTTGAATCTCGCAATGCATAAGTTCCAGTTGGGCGATTCTCCTTTTACAATTATATTGGGAGATATTGATGACTTTAAGAAAGTGAACGATACCTATGGTCATGACGCCGGCGACAAAGTTTTGGTTACTGTGGCCAATCTGATTACGTCTCAGATGCGAGAAGGAGACTATGTATGTCGTTGGGGTGGAGAAGAAATCTTAATTGTCATCCGTGACGACTTAGACTGTGCTACAAGAATTGCCGAACGCATTCGTACTTCCATTGATAATGTCATTGTTCCACATGGCGCAGATGAATTGCATATTACGATGACATTTGGTGTTGCTCCTGCCATCGCCGGATATCGTATTGAACAGATTATTCATCAAGCCGATACCAAACTGTATCAGGGAAAAGGACAGGGCAAGAATCAAGTTGTTTCATAAGTGTAATCTTTGGGTGTCTCACTATTTCTGACGCATTTCTTGTAACACATCAAAACGGATTTTATCCTTTCCTCATGTTATGAATGATTGATTCTTGATTTTTTTGAGTTTTTATGTACAATGGTAATTAGTCTGCGTACAAAAAGCGACGTAATAAACAACAAAAATGGAGTATAATTATGATTAGTGCTAGTAATGTTACACTGCGTTTCGGAAAGAAAGCATTGTTTGAAGATGTAAATATTAAGTTCACCGAAGGAAACTGTTATGGTCTGATTGGCGCCAACGGTTCCGGTAAATCAACCTTTCTAAAAATTCTTGCAGGTCAATTGGAAACCACCAAGGGCGATATTATCATTACGCCGGGGCAACGTCTGTCCGTTTTGGAACAGGACCATTTCAAGTATGACGAATATTCCGTTATGGATACGGTTATCATGGGGAATAAGCGGCTGTACGATGTCATGAAAGAAAAAGATGCCATCTATGCGAAAACCGATTTTTCGGATGAGGACGGTATTCGTGCAGGAGAATTGGAGACGGAATTTGCGGAAATGGACGGCTGGGAGGCAGAATCCAATGCCGCCATGCTTTTAAACGGTCTCGGTATCTCTACCGACATCCATTACAGCATCATGGGAACCCTAAACGGCAGTGAAAAAGTTAAAGTCCTGTTGGCAAAGGCTTTGTTCGGTAATCCTGACATTCTTCTGCTGGATGAGCCGACCAACCATTTGGATTTGGACGCCATCGCCTGGTTGGAAGAATTCTTAATTAATTTTGACAATACCGTTATCGTGGTATCACATGATCGTTATTTCTTAAATAAAGTTTGCACGCATACCGCAGATATTGACTATGGAAAGATTCAATTATATGCGGGCAACTATGACTTCTGGTATGAGTCAAGTCAATTGTTGATTAAACAAATGAAAGAAGCCAACAAGAAGAAAGAAGAAAAAATCAAAGAATTGCAGGAGTTTATCTCTCGCTTCTCTGCGAATGCTTCCAAATCAAAACAGGCTACCTCCCGTAAGCGTGCTTTGGAAAAGATTGAATTGGATGAGATTCGACCTTCAAGCCGTAAGTATCCTTACATTGATTTTCGTCCGGAACGTGAAATCGGAAACGAGGTTTTATCTGTTGATAATATCAGCAAAACCATTGACGGTATCAAAGTCCTCGACCACGTATCGTTTATTTTGGGTCATGATGACAAAGTTGCCTTTGTGGGTGGAAACGAGTTGGCCAAAACAACGCTCTTTAAAATTCTCATCGGAGAAATTGAACCCGACGAAGGTAGTTTTCGCTGGGGCGTAACCACTTCGCTGGCATATTTCCCGAAAGACAACACCAAGGAATTTGATAACGACTTAACCATTGCCGACTGGCTGATGGGATACTCTCCCGTCAAAGACATCACATATGTCCGCGGATTCTTAGGTCGTATGCTTTTTGCAGGTGAAGACGGAGTGAAAAAAGTCCGGATTCTATCCGGAGGTGAAAAGGTTCGTTGTCTATTGAGCAAAATGATGATCAGCGCTTCCAACTGTCTGATTCTCGATGAGCCGACCAACCATCTTGACATGGAATCCATTACTGCTTTGAAT
>CAYMCV010000159.1:0-3832 GCA_964389005.1 uncultured Lachnospiraceae bacterium
GAGAGCATCTGCCTTACAAGCAGAGGGTCATAGGTTCGAGCCCTATAGGTCCCATAAACCGTTTATTCGGTTATGCCGGCGTGGCGGAATTGGCAGACGCACAGGACTTAAAATCCTGCGGGGTCAAACCCGTACCGGTTCAAGTCCGGTCGCCGGCATGATAAAACCCTAGTATAATACTAGGGCTTTATTTTTTTGTGTTGCATTTTGTGATGCATCATTTGTACATAAATGCATTTTTATGGAACATGAAAACTTGCATAAATAAGTTTCATCTCTTTACTAAATTTGATGGTATAATCAACAAAATCAGATTTTCAGTGTCCATGCAGAACAATCCCAAATTTCACTTGCGAAATCTTCATAGAAATCCGGTTCATGGCAAACCATCAAAATACTTCCTTTATATTCGCGTAAAGCTTTATGTAAGGAATCTTTGGCGTCAACATCCAAATGGTTTGTCGGTTCATCGAGTACCAGAAGATTGCTTTCTCGGTTTAATATTTTACAAAGACGAACTTTACTTTGTTCACCACCGCTTAATACCTTCACTTTGCTTTCAATATGGTCGGTGGTTAAACCGCATTTGGCAAGTGCGGAACGAACCTCGTATTGTGTAAATCCCGGAAATTCCTGCCATATTTCTTCAATACAGGTTGTTACCGGCATTCGCGTCCATTCTTGCTCATAATAGCCGATTTGCAGATAATCACCAAGATTGACCGTACCGGACAGCGATGGAATCAGGCCCAGAATACTTTTTAGCAAAGTTGTTTTTCCGATACCGTTCGCACCGGTTAAAACGATTTTTTTACCGCGTTCCATCTCCAGCGTTAAAGGCTTGGAAAGCGCCTCGTCATAGCCGATAATAAGCTTATCTGCTTGGAAAATGTATCGCCCCGGAATACGTGCCTCTTTGAAATGAAACTCGGGTTTGGGCTTTTGACTGACTTGTTCAATCACATCCATTTTATCAAGTTTTTTCTGCCTTGACATTGCCATATTTCGAGTGGAAACACGCGCTTTGTTACGAGCGACAAAATCTTTCAAATCTGCAATTTCTTTTTGCTGTTTGTTATATGCAGCTTCCGCTTGCAACTGTTTCATCTCGTGTACTTCAAGAAATTTGTCATAGTTACCGACGTAGCGATTTAATGATTTGGATTCCATATGATAAATCAAATTGACTACTTCGTTCAAAAAAGGAATATCGTGTGAAATCAAGATGAATGCATTATCATAATCAATGAGATAGCGTTTTAGCCATTCAATATGCGATACGTCGAGATAGTTTGTAGGCTCATCCAATAGCAGAATATCCGGCTTGGAAAGCAGTAGTTTACCGAGTAAAACCTTTGTTCTCTGTCCGCCGCTCAAATCTGTCACATCTCTGTCAAGCCCAATTTCCGTAAGTCCCAGTGCATTGGCGACTTCTTCAACTTTCGCATCAATCAGGTAAAAATCATGTGCGGTTAAAAGATCCTGTATGGTACCGAGTTCTTCCATATATCGCTCCATGGAAGTTTCGTCGGCATCACCCAATAGGTCGCATATTTCATTCATTCTTGTCTCTAGTTCAAAGAGAAATTGAAATGCGCCGGATAACACGTCTCGTATGGTCAAACCTTTTTCAAGAACCGTATGTTGATCAAGATAACCGACACGAACATTTTTGGACCATTCAACGATGCCATCGTCCGGTTGCAATTGATTGGTAATGATGCTCATGAAGGTCGACTTTCCTTCACCGTTTGCACCAATCAGACCAATATGTTCTCCTTTTAATAGGCGAAAAGAAACATCCTCAAAAATCGCGCGATCACCAAAACCGTGCGATAAGTGTTCAACATTCAGTATACTCATAATATATCCTTTGATTTTTATTTGGTAATGATGTGTATGCATGACTAAAATCACTTACATCATTACCATACTTGCCTAATTATACGAAAAAAAGTCATATTGTCAAGAAAATGTGTTTGGATTGCGGGTGTAACGCCTCCAAATAAGTCGGAAGATGTTGTACTAGTGATTGCTGTGAAGTGAATTCATTGCAGCATTGGTAATCGCTTTGGCATCTTCGGATGCAAATTGGCTTCGGTACTGCGTGGGAGAGCAGCCAAGATATTTTTTAAAACATCTACAAAACGTTGTAAGATTATTGAAACCCGTTTGGAATGCGATATCGGTTACCGGAATGTTCTTTGTGAGCAGTTCTTGTGCAACAAGAATGCGTTTATGACACAAATATTCATAAAAAGTAGTACTCGTATACTGCTTGAACATTCTTGAAAAGTGAAATTTGGAAAAGCCTGCGGTACCGGCAACTTTTTCAAGCGTTAGATCCTCGGCATAATTGGTATCAATATAGGAAAGTATGTTAACAAACTTATCATAACTGTCCGTATGCTTGGTCGCATTGGAACCGGCTTGCGGATTTGCATTACCGCACAGAACGGTAATCATTTCCAAAAAATCAGAGTAAATGGATATTTCGCTCATCGCATCATTGGAAAAGTAAGCCTGCATGATTTTTGTGAGCAGCGCGTATGTTGTCGGATAGATATGAGGGTGCGTGGCAATATTATACAGGTGTGATTTGGAGAGAAATGTAGTAATTAACGGTTGCGTTCTAAAAATATTCAGGAATTCCAAATCAAACAAGAGGATGAAACGCGCACCTGAATCGGGAGAGACAATTTGGTGAAGAACAGAAGGTGGGACAAAGAGAATGTCGCCCTCGTGCATTTTAACTGTCTGCTCGTTAATTGATACCGTGTAGATATTTTCTGTACATACAATAATTTCCAATGCTGTATGTTTGTGTGGCGGAAAATCCATAACCTGGTCATTATACCAAATTCTATATTTATATTCAGGGAGATAATCAATGGACTCTTCGACACCCTCTAATTTTCTCGAAAAATATGGACCTGCAGGTTGGGAGTAGTGGTTGGAATCTATCTTTTTTTGAATCATAACGCCTCGCTTCTGCCATAAAAGGCTTATTTGGTATTTGCTTAGATACATAGTTTATGGTGAATACTGTTTCATATCATACCCGAAAAAGCAACAATTGTAAAGCATGGGGCAATAATTGTAGTGAAAAGAAGTCGATATTCGTGTAAAATAGATAAATATAGTTACGACTAATGTGAAAATTATTAGACATATTATACAAAAACAGCGAGCGGTCGTAATTTTCGTTTGACTTGCCAAAGAAACGAATGGGGTATCCTATGAAGATTGGGCTTTTTATCTGTGATTTATATCAGAGGTTTGCGAAGGAAATAGTCAGGGTGTCTTCGTCTTATGCATATGAACACGGGATTACACTGTATATTTTCGGATGTTTTCCGGCTTCGGATAACAATTTCCTCTACGCTGCAGGTGAGAAAAGCATCATTTATCTTCCGAATCTAAAGGATTTGGATGCCATAGTGATGGCCGGAGATACCATGATGCATCACGGAATGCATCAGGAGTTGTTGGGGCGGCTACACAAAGAGGCAACTTGCCCAATTGTGTCGATTCGGTGCGAGGAAGACGGTTATTATAACGTTTTGGTTCATGATGAAGATGCGATGTATGAAATGTCGAAGCATTTTATTCAGGAACATCATTTAACAGATATTTGTTTCGTTACCGGCAGAATTTCGATGATTGATGCGAAGAGACGATTTGCCGGCTATAAGCGTGCCATGAAAGAGGCGGGAGTTGAAGTGACACCGGACATGGTGTATTACGGAGATTATTGGCGCGGACATGAAATGCAGATTGTTGACTATTTTTTTAATTCAAGAAAGCATTTACCGGATGCTATTATTTGCTC
>CAYMCV010000160.1:0-3815 GCA_964389005.1 uncultured Lachnospiraceae bacterium
CTGCATCGGAGCAACCGCCTGCATCGGAGCAACCGCCTGCATCGGAGCAACCGCCCGCATCGGAGCAACCGCCTGCATCGGAGCAACCGCCTGCGTCAGAGCAACAAACAACACCACAACAATCAACAGTGACGGAGCAGTCACAGACATCCGAGCAGCCGAAGTTATCGGGACAAACACAGTCTTCGGAACAGACAACAAAGAAATCAACCAAATCAAATAAATCTCAAACTTCAGAATCAAGCGAGAAAAATAATGATACGAAGTCTAATGATACGAAGTCTAATGATACAAAGTCTAATGATAAGAAAGAAAGTACCAAAACCTCAGAAACTGCGGATCAAAAGGACAAAGAGCAGAAATCCGAAGGTGTAACAAAAGATGAGAGTAAAGGTGAAACAACCGTTGCTAAAAATGATCAAAAAGATGAGAAGTCAAAGGAACAGACAGCAAAATCAACAGAGGAAGAATCCGATAATGCAGTTCCTACGATTGCACAATCCAATCAGAAAACGGCAGGGATTATGACAACGGGAAATAATGCACGCATATGGATTTACGGTATTATAGGTACCGTTTGTGCCGGTGGCGTGGTCACACTGGTAGCCGTATTTGTCATGAAAAGACGCTAGTTTGCAGGAGCATATGTAAACATGAAACAGTAGTGTGATGTGAGTTACAACATTTGTAGAAATGGCTGCAAGTCGGTGTGAAAGCCGACTTGCAATCGACAAATCATAGTTTACAGAAGATTGAAAATAGATTACTATGGAAACAGACATTGATACGGGGCGTGATGTGATTTCATCAGACTTTTGGGGAGGATGTAACTATGAATTCTGTTTTCACATATTTCATAATAATAGCGGTTGTGACAGCATTAAGTAGTTTCATTGTTCTCTTTTGGTGGCTGCGCTCCAAAGACAGACACATTACACGCGATATTATTGAGAATGTTAATGAGACAATTGTCATATTTGACCGCCAGGGAGATCCGAGTTATGTCAATATTGTACCTGATCGTGACAACAACGATGAGTTTTTAAACAGTATCGAAAAAGAAATATTGCATTCCGGTGTGCTTCCGCTCGATTATACCATTCGTTGCCTGCAAGATAACGGAAGCACGGTATACGAAGGGGTGTTAAAACCTTACAAGGCATATGATTCCGTATATTCATGGAAGATGCGACCGGTACTCAGAAATATGCGGTATTTTGGTTGTATCTATGTTTTTAGCGATATTACACAGTATACAAAATTGCATGAGCAGATTGAAAAACAGAATATTGAGTTAAAAGACGCTTATGAAAAACAGCGACAGTACGTTGAAGTAGCGAAGAAATTAAGCGTAGAAGAAGAACGGGAAAGAATCATGTGTATTGTGAATGATATTTCGGCTGCGTATCGTAAACAATTGGATGAAAGTATCAAAAAAATGGAGCTGTATGTAGCCGGTACGGAACCGGAGGATATCATTGCATACGAAACGGAAAACGGGCGAATGATACAGGTTACACGCGATACCATAGCGAAAATCAGGAGCACTGTCAGAGAACTCCACAATTCGGTTTAAGTTACAAAATGATTTGAAACGGAGATAAAAATGGGAGAGAATATGAATCTATGGATGCAAATTGAGTGGGGAAGCTTGCTTTTGTTTACATCTGTCATGACAATGTTTCTAACCTATGTCATGGTCAATTCCAAACATTCAAGAATGCGCGTATATTATTGTCTGATGCATATGACTACAATCGCCATCATGGTAATTAATTATGCCACAACGATTTCGTCCGATGGATTGGTGCGGACGATACTGATTTCTGTGCTTGGCACGGTGGCGCTTTTTTATGACGGATTGTTTGTTTTTTATCCGCGCATCTGGCTGAAACGTAATACACAGACTATTATAACGGCTCTGTTTGGCGCATATTTTGTATCGGGTGTTATGGTCATTCTGACCAATTCACTTCATCATATGTATATCACAGTACAGCCGGACGGTCAGGTGACGTACGGCATTTTGTTTTATGCGTATATAGTTGCAGGGTTTGTGATTGAATCCGCAAGCATTTTGTTCCTTGCATTTTTCTGGGTAAAAAAACTGGACAATCAAAAATATCGAACAGCATTGGCAGCAGTCGGGGTGTTGGCCATTGCCTTTGCACATTTTTCATTATTGAGAATCCAGACGGATACCGTGGACCTCTATCCACTCGGTATATTGGCTATTTTTACGTTCTTTTTTATCGGTGCCGGAAGATTCAGCATGTTTGATGCAATCTCATATACGAGCCGTTACGGGTTGGAGTTGTTTACCGATGCAATCATTATTATGGATCAAAAGGGCAGGGTGTTATACCAAAACAGTGCATGCGAACTGCTTGGCAGTAAGACAGTACAAGCGATACTTCAAAGGATGCCTAAGGATAAGAACCGGAAGAAGCGGGATGAAAAAGAATTGGTGGAGGAAATTGATTTACAATGTGAAGATACTGTACGATTTTTTACGGTTATCATGAAACCGGTAAAGAAGAGACACTTCTCCACTCCCAAAAAGATCTATTTGATTCATGACAACACGCAAAATGTTATAGCAATCAATACACTTGCGGAGAAGAACCAGTACCTAAAAGAGATGTATGACAGCGTACGACATTTAACAGAGGACTCACAAAAATTAGCGATATTGACAGAGAGAAATGTGCTCGCACAAGAGATACATGATGTGGTCGGACACAATTTGATTCTTGTGTTAAATACCATGGAGAGCAATCGAATGCTGCATGATCGTGTGGTCGCGATGCGAAGAATCAAGCAGGCTGTTGCAGAGATTGATGAGAGCATACGAGAAATCGAGAATGAATCAAATGACGAATTAATTTTGGGGCGAAACATACAAGAGAGGGAGTCGGTGGACTTTGACGAATTCAACAGTGGATTTTTGCCGGAGAAATTACAATCATTGGTGGAACGATTGTCGGGGAGCGGGATACAGCTGGAAATTAACGGAAGCGACACATCGGATATGCTTCCGGAGAATGTGGTCGGTAATGTGTACAGAATATGTCAGGAGTCAGTTACCAATGCCATAAAGCATGGGCGTGCAACATCGATTACGATATCTTTTAAAAAGAAGAAGGGGCATATCGAAATCTTCATCATCGATAACGGAGTCGGTTGCAGTCAAATTGTGAAAGGAACGGGACTCTCGGGTATGGAAGAACGCGTTCGCAATATGCGCGGAGACATCAAATTCAGTTCCTTCGGTGATCAGGAAGGGTTTATGGTTCGTGCCGCAATACCGATTTGACCTGTGAGGTCAAATCGTGATTCTGCGTAAATCATGGTTTCTGTTGATAAAGTAGACCGGTATGTTGATACTGACAATCAGTAGGTTCAGAATGTAGACAATCAGCACATAGGATAGGTTATGTGTATAGATTTTGGCCGTGATTCCGGCCAAATAGCCGAAAATGATGAGTAGTATAAAACCCAGACTCATTGATTTTGCGGTACGCGCTTTGATATTTTTGTAGACATTCATTGGCCATGAAATGCCGAAGCAGAGCAACATGACGGTTTCAAGTAATTCACTCATAATCATTCTCCCTTTGATGTATTTGTTTATGAGCAGTATGACATTGACTTTCTATAATTACAAATATATAATATATATGAAATTAATAACATTTGGTTATGGAAAGAGACGGAGATGATATGGAATTATCGCAGATGAGGTATTTTTTGACTGCAGCCAAGACACAGCATATTACGAAGGCCGCAGAACAATTGCATATTGCACAGCCGGC
>CAYMCV010000161.1:0-3734 GCA_964389005.1 uncultured Lachnospiraceae bacterium
GGGCAGGAAACCTTCAAATTTGCGGTAAATTCGATGTGCAAGGATATTTTGGAGAACGGAACGAGTACCGAGGGAGAGAAGGTACGTCCAAAATGGGAGGATGGGACACCGGCGTACACAATCAAGAAATTCGGTGTTGTGAATCGCTATGATTTATCCAAGGAGTTTCCGCTGATTACCTTACGAAAAACCGCATTAAAGAGTGCCACCGACGAGATGCTCTGGATCTGGCAACAGAAGTCCAATAATGTTCATGATTTGCATAGTCATATCTGGGACGAATGGGCAGATGAGGACGGCTCCATCGGAAAAGCATACGGTTATCAAATGGGTGTGCGTCATCAATATAAGGAAGGACGTATGGATCAGGTGGATCGCGTAATCTACGATCTCAAAAACAATCCTTTTAGCAGGAGGATTATGACCAACCTGTACGTTCATCAGGATTTGCATGAGATGAATCTGTATCCGTGCGCGTACAGTATGACATTTAATGTGACACAGAAGCAAGGGGAACAACGGTTGACGCTGAATGCAATTCTGAATCAGCGCTCACAGGATGTACTTGCCGCAAATAACTGGAATGTCGCGCAATATGCTGTACTTGTGCACATGTTGGCACAGGTTTGCGATATGCAAGTCGGAGAATTGGTCCATGTCATCGCAGACGCACATATCTATGACAGACATGTTCCGATTGTAAAAGAACTGATTGCGCGGTCGGCTTACGATGCACCGAAATTTTGGCTGAATCCGGAAATTCATGATTTTTATGAGTTTACAAGAAATGACGTTCGCGTCGAGAACTATGTTACCGGACCGCAAATAGAGAATATACCGATTGCAATATAGCATTAACATGTAGATAAAAAATAGAATGGAGACGTATATGAAAGCAATTGTTGCAGTGGATAAAAATTGGGGAATCGGGTTACGTAATGAACTGTTGATTCGCATTCCCGCAGATCAAAAAAGATTTCGAGAGATTACCACCGGAGGAGTCGTGATTTTGGGACGTAAAACCATGGATACGTTTCCGAATGGTCAACCGCTCAAAAACAGGACGAATCTTGTCATGTCACATAACAAAGCATATGACGGAAACGGTGCGACGGTATTACATTCTGTGGAGGAGTTATTGGAAGAAGTGCAAAAATATCCGGCAGATGAGGTTTTTGTCATTGGCGGAGACAGCATTTACCAACAGTTGCTTCCTTATTGCGACACGGTTTTGGTGACCAAAATCGACCGCGCTTATGAAGCGGACGCACATTTTCCGAATCTGGATACGCTTTCCGATTGGAAGATGACGGAGGAAAGCGAAGAACAGACGTACTTCGATACCACATATGTTTACCAAACATATTGTAGGGTATAACAGGTCATTTTTAGCAGATGACTCGGTTTCGTCCTTCGGCTTTGCCTTGATATAGCTTGGCATCGGCCCTTGAAATCGCAGATTCCGGCGTCAAGATGGAAGAATACTCCTCCAGACCGAATGTTACGGTAATGTGAACCTGCGTGCCTTTGTGGATAAAAGGATGCTCCGCAATGCGGATTCTGAGGAGTTCCAATTGTGAAAAGGCCTGCTGCATGGTCATTCCTTCATAGGTAAAAAGGAATTCTTCACCGCCCCAACGCGCGACAAAACCGACGTTGCTCATTGCATCGCGAAAGATTTCGGAGAGTGTCGTCAGAATATAGTCGCCGGTTTCGTGACCATATTCGTCATTGATTCTTTTAAAGAAATCCACATCTGCGATGGCAATGCAGAATTCTTTTCCGGTTCGCTTATTATCATAGATGAGTGTGCTCAAATGCTCATTCATACTACGTCTGTTAGGTAATTGCGTCAGGGCGTCAAGCGAAGCCATACGTAATAATTTCTCGTTGGTCTGACGCAGTTTCTCCTCGGACTGGTTGAACTTAATGGAATAAAGATAGGCAATTACAGTAAAAATCAACATATAGTATACCAGTGTCAGCAATTGACAAAGAATCTTCATGGCGGGTTCGGGTTCACGCAGAACCGGGAAAAAGAGTGCAATGAATGTGGTGGTTGCGGCAATACAATAAACAATGATTGTTTTTTGCTTTTTTTCTTTTTTGGACATGTTTAAGTTAAAATATGAAATCAGCAGAATAATCAAGAAGTTCCATTGGAAATTGAAGGACCAACCGGCGCTGACGGTCAACAACGATGAAAAAGTCAGTATTGTAATATAGAAGATACGCAAAGAAATGTTGGTTTTCTCTTCATAGGTTAGGATGAAGCAGGCCAGCAGAGAACCAACGCCGAAGAGAAGCAGAATCGCGATGGTATAGTATGTCATCAAGGCAAGCAACGGTGTAATCGTGATAAAAAACACGGAATACAGAATGGAAAGGATACGAAGAAGTACGGCCAAATCTTTCGTTTCCATTTCATTCTTGACATCTTTGGTCAAAAATCCTTTGATTGCAGACAACAGTGAATGCATAGCGATACTTCCTTTCGTGATTTCTATCTCAAATCATACCATATTTGTCCAAGAAGTGCCATAGCGAAGCCGGGATTTCATGAAAAAGAAAGCATTCACTTCATTATAAACGCCGGGTTGACTTTTCGGAAAAGAAGTCTATACTATAATGAATAAAACAAACGAAATGAGAAGACAGAACAGAAACGGAGGAATCAGGACATGAATATCAAAATTATCAAAACAACACAACCGAAACAGAAACCGACGCAGGATAATCCGTTGACATTTGGTACAATTTTTACGGATCATATGTTTGTGATGGACTATGTGGAAGGAAAGGGCTGGATTGATCCTCGTATCGAGGCATATGCACCCATCGCTTTGGAACCGTCTGCAATGGTATTCCATTACGGACAGGAAATGTTTGAGGGAATGAAAGCATACAAAGCGGAAGACGGAAGAATTCTTTTGTTCCGCCCGGACAAGAATATCGAGAGAGCAAACAATACCAATGAGAGAATTTGTATACCGCAGATTCCGGCAGAGGATTTTTTACAGGCAATCGAAGAAGTGGTCAAAATCGATCAGGATTGGATTCCTACCAAACCGGGAACTTCTTTGTATATCAGACCTTTTATCATTGCAACCGATCCGTTTTTGGGCGTTCGTCCTTCAAGTACATATAAGTTCATTATTATTCTATCTCCGGTTGGCGCATACTATCCGGAAGGCTTGAATCCGGTTAAAATTTGGATTGAAGATCAGTATGTCAGAGCGGTTCGCGGCGGACTTGGCGAAGCAAAAGCAGGTGCGAACTATGTTGCAAGCATGAAAGCACAGGTTAAGGCACACGACGCAGGATATTCACAGGTATTGTGGCTTGATGGTGTGGAGAGAAAGTATATTGAAGAAGTCGGCGCGATGAATATCTTCTTCAAAATCGGTGATACCGTTGTAACACCGGAATTAAACGGCAGTATTCTTCCGGGTGTTACGAGAAGAAGTTGTATTGAATTATGTCAGATGTGGGGATTGAAGGTTGAAGAACGTAAGATTTCCGCAGAAGAACTATTTAAAGCGGCAAAGAGCGGCGATTTGAAAGAAGTATGGGGAACCGGAACGGCTGCAGTTATTTCACCTGTCGGACATTTACGTGAAGGTGACGAGGTTGTGCAGATTGGTGACGGCGGAATCGGAGAGTTGAGCCAGAAACTTTATGACACCGTGACAGGAATTCAGTTGGGCAAGATTGAAGGTCCGGAAGGCTGGGTT
>CAYMCV010000162.1:0-3603 GCA_964389005.1 uncultured Lachnospiraceae bacterium
CGCTGATGTTGTGGACGCTTGCACGACTGACCGTTGTACCTTCCAATTCCACGGAATCAAAAATCGCAACCGGATTGATAAGGCCTGTACGACTCGGACTCCACTCAATTCGCCGCAAAACGGTTTCTCTGATTTCATCCGCCCATTTAAAAGCGATGGCATCCCTCGGAAACTTCGCGGTTCTCCCAAGTGATTTTCCATAGGCAATGTCATCATAGATCAGAACCAAGCCATCAGATGGAATGTCATTTGTCTCGATTTCTCTCTCAAATACAGCGATTGCGTCTGCAATCGTATCTTCCTCTACCGCTCTGTAAGAGACTGTCTCAAAACCCAACTGACGCATGAATTCAAACTGCTTTGTTCGTGTCTCGAAGGTTTCCCCTTCTGCACTTACCAACGAAAACGCATAGAAACGAACTTTTCGCTCGGCAGTAATGCGATTGTTCAACTGTCGTACCGAACCGCTGCATAAGTTGCGCGGATTTTTGTATTTTTCATTTACGTCTGTAATGCGTTCGTTGATTTGTTCGAAATCACTGTAACTGATGACTGCCTCACCGCGTAAAATCATTTTACCGCGAAACGCAATGTGCAACGGGATATTGGTAAAAACTTTCGCATTCCCCGTTACGACCTCCCCGACTTCTCCGTTTCCTCTGGTGACTGCCTTGGTCAATTCTCCATTCTCATATGTCAATACGACTGTAAGTCCGTCTAATTTCCATGAAAGCAAACCTATTTTACCCTGTAACCAATCTCTCAATTCTTCTCTGCTTTTGGTCTTATTCAAGGAGAGCATCGGCGCATCGTGACGTTCTTTTGGTAAGTTGTCGACTGCCTCATATCCGATATTTACCGTCGGACTTCCCGCAAGAACAATTCCTGTCTCTTCTTCCAATCTAAGCAGTTCGTCATACAATGCGTCATATGTATAATTGCTCATAATTTCTTCGTCTTTGGCATAATACGCCTCCGAAGCGCGGGATAACAATTCCACAAGTTCTTTCATTCTCTCACTTTGATTCATGATAGTTATTTTCCCCTTTCACTTCGCTTAATTGATACAATAGCTTTTGTTCTTCACCGGACAATATGCGGTATTCACCGACTTTTAACTCACCCAAGGTCACATTCATCACGCGAATTCGCTTCAGTGCAACCACTTCACATCCGCAGGCCTCACACATTCTTCGAATTTGCCGATTATACCCTTGTGTCAACACAATGCGGAACGTATATTTTCCTATTTGGATAACCTCACAAGGTCTCGTCCGTACATTTAATTCCTTCAATTCCACACCGCTTCGCATTTTAGATAAAAATGCTTCGCACACTTCCTGTTTCAGTCTGACAATATATTCTTTCTCGTGATAGTTGGCGGCTCGCATGATTCGTTCGTTTAAGTCTCCGTCATTTGTCATAAGAAGCAAGCCTTCCGAATCCCTATCCAATCTTCCGACATATGTGACCGGAATCGAAAAATGTAGGGTTTCCGCAACCGTTTTTTGCGCATGCGAATCCTTCGTTGTACAGGTCACGCCACATGGTTTATAATACGCAAGCACCACCTTTTGATTCGGTTTTCCGACGGGTTTTCCGTTAAGAAGAATGTCCTCGCTGCCGTTCACTTTCTGTCCCGCCTGCGCCGTCATGCCGTTAATTTGTACCCGTCCCTCTGCAATGAGCGTATCAGCTTCTCGGCGTGAAGCAACGCCGCATTCTGCCAGATATTTATTGATTCTTACGTATTCCATCGTTTCTCCCTCTGAACGGCGGTGTCTAATGCACCTGTGTAAAAAGCGACTGCATATTCGCAATCGCTTTTATTGTTATTCCACGTACTCTGATTTGACATACGCCTCTTTACCGTTGTATTTTACCTTGGTCCATCCGTTGGATTGTTTCTCTACCAATTCCAATCTTGTCCCCATCTCTGCAAGTGCTACACGACTGCTGGTCTCATCGTCTTTCTCACGCAGATTAACCCCGGTTGTCGTTGTCACATAATTGGTTGTCGGTACCTCACTGCCTGCCACAACCTCTAAAAATTCTGTTTTGATATAGGCCTCTTTGCCCTCGTAGACAATCTTACTCCAGCCATTGACTTTCTGTTCCAATCTTGTTAACGTCGTTCCTGCGCCGACTTTTCCGAGTCGATCTGCCGTCTCGCTGTCGGAACTACGCACATTTACGGTCGTTGTTGCCTTCACCTGATCGGTCGTTCCCGGCTCGGTCGGCTCTTCCGGTTCCGGATTCTCACTTTGTTCAATCAAATTCTTATTATTCTCTTCAATTGCAATCTGTCGCGCCAATTCATTGCGCAACGCATCCGGAAATCCGTTCACGAATTCCGAAAGTTCCACGTTGGAATTCACAACTTCGTTATACTCTGCCTTAACCGAATCATACAGATTCTGAACATCTTCCTGCTGATAAGCAAGTTCACAGTCCATGGCAATATCTGTATCCATGTCACTGTCTCTGTATATTCGATATGTTCCGTCGTCTTCTAGACATACATAAAATCCGTCAATTGCCGGAACCGCAACTTCGTAATCCTTAAACTTGGCATAATAGGTTACATATACATAGTAACTTCCTTCATTTACACCATCTTGCGTATAGCACTTAATATCCCGATACTCCTCAAGATACGTACTCTGAATTGCCATGATTTTGAGTTGCATATCGGTTATATTCGGCAAATACTTCCGGATTCGTTCCTGATCACCCTTGCCATTTGCATCAAAGTAATCCGCCATAACCTCATGTATCTCCGGGTGCGTCTCACATTCCAATACCCGCTGAACTGGCTCCTCTTCTGTGCTGGGCGCTTCCGAAGTCACAAATGCTTCCTGC
Source organism: uncultured Lachnospiraceae bacterium (assembly GCA_964389005.1). GTDB lineage: Bacteria > Bacillota > Clostridia > Lachnospirales > Lachnospiraceae > CAYMCV01. Next base: position 2,863 of record CAYMCV010000162.1, read on the forward strand.
TCATCTGCCGGCGCTTCCTTGGAATTCATATTAACCATCACAATCACAGTAACGATCAATACACATAGGGCAAACGCCGTTGAAGCCGAAATCAATACATGACTCTGAACCCATTTTACCGCTTTAGACGATAAAAATGTCTTCCATGCAGTCTTCATATCATTCCTCCCAATATCACTGTAAATACTCCATATTCGTCGACCTTCATCGCAACTTCCCGTTGCGTCGTTAACCCTCATAACAAAATGCACTCGACAGGAATCGAACCTGCATTAAAGGCGTCGGAGGCCTTCGTTCTATCCGTTAGACTACGAGTGCTGATTGGCCAAAAAATTATTACGTTTTTATTACGCCACGTGTGATATCATATCATAATCTTTCTTTTTTGTCTAGTCGTTTCCTGTCTCCGCATGACCACACGCAAGGACTTCACCCTTGCGCGTGGTTACCTTTTAATTAGAACCCGCCGATAATACGGTCATCCTTACGCGTATAGAAATAGACATGATTGGAAAGAATTTCCTCAGGCTCCACCTGCGTTTGATTGACATCGCAGACCATTTTGGACAGTTCGTTTCCGTCCGCACATTCACTTGCCGGAATCAATATCACCTCATGAACGGAACTCGGCAGTATGTATAGGTCATCTCCTATGCTCCCGGCAAAGTTATGAAGTACATTCGGATAAAGAATACAGGACGCTCCGAACATTTGCGACTCATTGCTCAGAATAAACATCCT
>CAYMCV010000163.1:0-1859 GCA_964389005.1 uncultured Lachnospiraceae bacterium
AGACGGAGCATCTTCGCATTATGCAAGAAGTTCTGCCGGATTTGATTCTGATTCCCAACATCGGCGCACGCGGCAGTATGTGGCAGGAGATTGAGGGGCGTAAAAGAGTCAGCCCCGCGAGATTCATGTTACCGATGTATCCCACAGCGGATTTACAGGAGATTTTGCTTCCGATGGTAGCGAAGTATCGTTGGGAATTCTGCAGAACGGAGCAGGGCTCACGGTGGAACAACATATCGGAGAAATCATTGACGGCGGAGTATTACGATTACATACAGTATTACAAGAAGAACGGTGAACTTTCCGATACCGCCAAGGCCAAAATCAAAGAAAAGATGTCACAGCACAGAAACAGTATCTGTGAAGTGTTTGTTCAGGATTACATTTCGTGGATTCGTTACGAATCGCAGGGGGCAAGCCGATTGAACAAGGTTGCGCGTGAGATTCTTGCACAGTATTGCCCTTTCTCGCAATCGGTACGCACGACGTTGCTCAGTAATCCGATGTTTGGCGATTTGATGTCACGTAAAGAGAATCAATTGGCAAAAAAGACCAGAGAGATTTCACAACACTACCAATCATTGCAAAAAGAAGGTGTGGAAATCACCGAAGAACTACAAAACCACTTGGAATTCTTTCAGAAGTAGCCTTGATTTCTCATATTTCATGTGTTATTATGGGTAATTATGAATTGTATTGACGAAAAAAAGAAATTTACAATTGTATGCGGACATTACGGTTGCGGCAAAACCAACTTCTCCCTAAACCTTGCGTTATCAAAAGCAAACGCAGGGAAGAAAGTGATACTGGTGGATCTTGATTTGGTAAATCCTTACTTTTTATCATCTGATTATCGGTCATCGCTTGAGAAACACGGAATTCGCGTGATTGCACCGTTATATGCAGGTACGAATGTCGAGACGCCGGCTTTACCGGCAGATTTGTTCTCTGTTTTTACGACAGAGGATGAAGTCATTATCGACCTCGGAGGCGACGATGCGGGAGCGGTGGTTTTGGGAAGATACCATACACAACTGCAGGAAATCGATTATGAGATGCTGTATGTGATTAATCGGTATCGGAACTTGATTGCCACGCCGGAGGAAGCGATTGCGGTTGCGCGCGAGATTGAGGCAGCTTCACGTTGTCATATCACCAAAGTCGTGAACAACTCGCATCTCAAGGAAGAAACGACGTTTGACACAATTCGTGATACCATTGCGTACGCAGAGCAAACTGCGGCAGGTCTGAAGCTTCCGCTTTGGGGGCACACCATTCCGACCTATCTTTGTAAGGATGATCGAGTGCGCGCGGACGACGGAACATGGTTTCCGGTGGAAATTTATGTGAAGACGGTATGGGACGCTACATAAACAACGTTTTACCGTACCAAAGAAGTATGTTGCATAGAGATATGAATGACAGGAGGAAACAGTTATGGCGAAGATTACTGTGAACGAAGCCCTTTGTAAAGGGTGCGGAATGTGCGTAAATGCCTGCCCGAAGAAACTGCTTGTTCTTTCTACGGATAGGATTAATGCGAAGGGATATCATCCCGCGACTATGACGGATCAGGCACAGTGTACCGGTTGTACTTCATGTGCAATGATGTGTCCGGATGTTGCGATTACGGTGGAAAGATAACAAAGCTTGCTGCAAAGCAGTGAGGAAATGGAGGATAAAATGGCTGAAAAAGTTTTAATGAAAGGTAACGAAGCGTTGGCTGAATCAGCGATTCAATGCGGATGCATACGTTATTTCGGATATCCGATTACGCCGCAGACAGAGATAGCGGCATACATGTCCAAAAGATTACCCAAAGTGGATGGCGGCGTTTTCTTACAGGCAGAGTCTGAAGT
>CAYMCV010000163.1:1869-3449 GCA_964389005.1 uncultured Lachnospiraceae bacterium
ATCAATATGGTTCTCGGAGCGAGCTCCGCGGGCGTACGTGCGATGACTTCATCCAGTTCTCCCGGTGTCAGTCTGAAATCAGAGGGCGTTTCTTATATTGCAGGTTCCGATTTGCCGGCATTGATTATCAATGTACAAAGAGGCGGTCCCGGACTCGGCGGAATTCAACCGTCACAGTCAGATTATTGGCAGGCAACCAAAGCACTCGGACATGGTGATTTCCAGTTGTTTGTGCTTGCACCGTCCACAATTCAGGAAATGGTTGATTTCGTTCCGCTGGCATTTGAGGTCGGAGAGAAATACAGAGTTCCGTCCATGATTTTGTCAGACGGTATGCTTGGCCAGATGATGGAACCGGTGGTATTCCCGGAAGCAAAAGAAGTCAAGGCGATTGATAAGCCTTGGGCTGCTTGCGGACATAAGAATCAAAGAGAGAAGAACATCATCAATTCGTTGTACATTCAGCCGGAAACGCTGGAGAACTTATTGATTGAGCGTTATCAAAGATATGACAGAATCAAAGCGGAGGAACAGCGTGCAGAGTCTTATCTGACGGAAGATGCTGAGATTGTTGTAGTGGCATTCGGCGCATCCTCACGTGTATCCAGAAGCGCAATCAATGCGGCGCGTGCAGAGGGCATCAAGGTCGGCATGATTCGTCCGATCACATTATGGCCGTTCCCCGAAAAAGCAATCGAGGCTACCGTAGGCGTGGCAAAACAGTATCTTTGCGTTGAGATGAATATGGGTCAGATGGTTGACGATGTTCGTTTGGTTCTAAACGGACGTAAACCGGTTTCATTCTTCGGACGCACCGGCGGTGTCATTCCGACTCCGACGGAAGTATTGTCACAGATTCGCAAACTTGCGGGAAAGGAGGAGTAGTCATGGCTGTTGTATTTGAGAAACCTCATGCATTATCGGATACACCGTTTCATTACTGCCCCGGATGTACACATGGTATCGTACATCGTTTGGTAGCCGAAGTTCTGGATGAACTTGGCGTAGAGGGAGATACGGTAGGCGTCGCTTCCGTGGGATGCTCCGTTTTTAGTTATAATTATTTTAATTGTGATATGGTTCAGGCGGCACACGGTCGTGCACCTGCGGTTGCAACGGGGATTAAGCGTTCGCTTCCGAACAATATCGTATTTACGTACCAGGGTGACGGCGATTTGGCGGCCATCGGTATGGCGGAGACGGTACATGCTGCAACACGTGGCGAGAATATCACGGTAATTTTTATCAATAATGCAATTTACGGCATGACGGGTGGACAGATGGCACCGACGTCGCTTCCGGGGCAGATAACACAGACCTCCCCATACGGCAGAGATACTTCCGTAGCAGGATATCCGATTCGTGTTTGCGAGATGCTCTCTACACTGAGCGGAACGGCTTTGGCACAGCGTGTCACGGTTGACAGCGTTAAAAACGTAATTGCAGCAAAGAAAGCAATTAAAAAAGGCTTTGAGAATCAGATTAACAAACGCGGTTATTCTATTATAGAAGTGGTTTCCACTTGCCCGACAAACTGGGGTCTTTCACCGCAGGAGGCAATCAAGTGGTTGCAGGATAAC
>CAYMCV010000164.1:0-3381 GCA_964389005.1 uncultured Lachnospiraceae bacterium
TTTACCATTCCTGGCCCTCCGGTTGCAAGAATTAAATCTGCCTCTTTCATAACAAGATTTGTCATTTCAAGGTTAGGAATATCTATCCACTCAATAATTTCGGGCGGAGCTCCTGCCGCAACGGCAGCGTCAAGCACTATTTTTGCTGCTGCTATCGTGGAGTTTTTCGCTCTCGGATGCGGACTGATAATTATGGCATTACGCGTTTTAAGCGCAATTAGGCACTTAAAAATAGCCGTAGAAGTAGGATTGGTTGTCGGAATTACTGCGGCGATTACTCCTATCGGTTCAGCGATTTTAGTAATACCATAGGCTGTATCTTCCTCAATCACACCGCATGTTCTAACACTTTTATAAGCGTTATAAATATACTCCGATGCATAACTGTTTTTGATGACCTTATCCTCAACAATACCCATTCCTGTTTCTTCTACCGCCATTTTTGCCAAAGGAATTCTTGCCTTATTCGCTGCAGACGCTGCGGCAAAGAAGATTTTATCTACCTGCTCCTGTGTAAATTCTGAAAATAACCTTTGCGACGCCTTTACTCGTGCAAGCGCTTCTTCCAGTGCCTGCACACAATCAATGATTTTTCTTTTCTGTCGTTCCATAAATTGTACCTCCTGAGTATTATGTCTGATTGATTTGCATTTTTAAATATGCAAGAGAAAGTGCCAAATTTTCATACCGAATAACAGCATCTGCAGGCTTGTAAAGCTGACACGGTGCAAAGCACCATATTGCTTTAATGTCGTTTTCATATAACAAGTTGAATGTTTCTTGCGCTGATTCTGCCGGAACCGCAATAATTCCAAGTTTGATGTGATTGTTCTTACAAAATGCTTGGAGCATGTCCATCGGCAGTATGGGCTTACCGCTGATCGAAAGCTCTTCTTTTTTCGTTTTCTTGTCAAAAGCGGCAAGTATCGAAATACCAAAGCCTTCAAAGCCGTTGTAATCCAGCAGTGCCTTGCCAAGCTGTCCCGCACCTATAATGATTGCTTCTCCATCCTTACATCCGAGATATTGTTCCAGACTCTCCACGAGTTGTGTTCGATTATATCCTGTTTTGGGCTTTCCCAATCCACATAGCATACCGAGATCCTTACGTACCTGTACATCGCCAAAGCCAAGTCCGCTTGCAATAGCAGTTGCCGATATATTATCAACATTCGACGGAAGTAAGCGCAGATATTTCAGATACACCGGGATTCTGCCGAGTGTTGCGCGCGATATTTCCGCTTTTTTCAAGACTATTCCTCCTTACATAAGTAAGATTCATATTTCATGGTTTTACTATATCACATGAATTGTAATTGGGAATTGCCATTTACTCATATCGGTATTGCATATATCGATATGGTCATGAACAAATAAAAATGCCCGCATAAAGCGGGCAATAGTGTTATCTGTATTCATTCAGAACATTTCCGTCTAGGTCTTTCCACATGAACAAATTGTTCTCTAAAGTAATGTATCCCTGGTAACTATCGTTTTTCGGAATTGAAATCGAGCCGGGATTCATCACTACAATGCCATCGTGCTCAATACATATCGGAACATGTGTGTGGCCATGAAGAAGAATATCACCCTGTTTTAAAGGGGGCAAGTTTTGACTATTATAGATATGACCGTGTGTTGCAAAAATGAATCTTTTACCGGTTTCAATTACCGCATAATCCGATAAAATCGGAAAATCCAGCATCATCTGATCCACCTCGGCATCGCAATTTCCGCGTACGCAAAGTATCGCATTTTTCATTTCATTTAACATAGTTGCAACCTCTTTAGGGGCATACTCTGCCGGTAAATCATTTCTTGGACCATGATATAAAATATCCCCAAGCAAAAGCATTCTGTCTGCATTTTCTGCTTTGAAACAGTTTATCATCGTACGGCAGTACAAAGCACTACCGTGAATATCTGACGCTATCATCCACCTCATAAAAGAGTCTCCCTTTCTGAAATCATATCGCGCTTTGTTTTTACCAGTTCTTCAATAAAACGATTATCTAAATCCGTGAGAGTATAATCCTTTCTATGAATCAGCACATCTTTATATTCCCGCTTGTTTTCCGTACAATTACGTTGTATCAGTCCATAGCGTTCTAGCAGTTGTTGTGGTATCGGCGATACCCACATAAACGTATCTGGGTTTTGCCCCAAAAGTTCGAATTGACTGCAACGCTCAAATACAAATATTCTACGTTTTACATTGTCGGGAAGTTCTTCCTTTTTTACCTGTGAAAGCGGAAGAGATGGTACATATGGGTCTGCGTGTGCTATTTCCATATAATTCTCCAGATCTTCATAGGTTATGTTGTCCAGTGCCGACAGCGGGCTATCCTTTCTCATAACTAGTACATATCGGAATTCCGCAACAAGCTCATAATCGAGTCCCTTTTCATCAAGCATTGTTTTATAATACTGGTCATAATTTTTAGCATATCGAATTATACCAAGCCGATATCCTTTGTCAAGAATATTCTGTATGACTCTCATTGAATTCGTTTCTTTATAGAAAAGTTCAACAGAATCATTCTTTCCTATTTGTAGCGAAAACCTTGTAAATGCGTCTGAAACATAACTTGCTCTCGGAACTGAAATGGAGAACCGTTTTTTACTGACAGAGCCTCCGCTAAACAGCTTTTCGATATCGTCAACCTGTTTTAATACGGTTTGGGCATATCTGATAAAAATTTCGCCGTCCGGAGTCAAGAACATACCCTTTGCACTGCGCTCAAAAAGCGTAACACCCAGAGATGCTTCCAGTTCCTTAATAGCACGGCTGAGCGCAGATTGCCCAACATACAATGTTTCTGCCGCTTTATTTATGGAGTTTGTTGAAGCAATCTCCACGGCATATTTAATATGCATTAAATTCATAAGACATCAGCACTCCTTTCCATATAAAGTATGAAACTTATTTGATTTTTTAGACAAAGCCATATTATTTATACAATTAAATTGCTGCCCTTTATTCTTCCGAAATATTTAGTTTTGACCTATTTGTATTATGCCATAGTTCTATACAATTCGCAATATCCCATATTTTAAACTCAAAGTGATAGATAACCGCAGACATTAAGAATCATATTTAAAGTGTTTTTGACATCAACTTATAACAACAACGCCCAATATGATTAACGTAGTTAAGAGTAAGGTTGACATCAGAGAGAATATATGCCGATATGTACAAAAGAAAAGCCCGTAAATGTAATATCTACGGGCTTAGTAACTCCCCCTGTTGGACTCGAACCAACGACAACTCGGTTAACAGCCGAGTGCTCTACCAACTGAGCTAAGGAGGACTATTTATTACGTACCTTCAAAACCGAACACTAAAGCATAATCATTGACTTCCGTTCACTTAACCTCTCC
>CAYMCV010000165.1:0-3348 GCA_964389005.1 uncultured Lachnospiraceae bacterium
AAAACAGATCTCTTGGAGGCAGGAGGAACACAGAAGGCAGAAATCATTATTCCGTGGTCACAGCTTGCATCATATGATGAAACAGGTCTGACCGGCTTTCGTTCCGCTTGGGTTTTGGAGGCAGGAACTTATGTGTTCTATGTCGGAGATAATATACGAAGTGCAGTGAAAATCAGCGATTACGAACAAAATGAAACGAAACTGATTCAACAATGCGAGGAGGCGTTGGCTCCCGTCAGAGCTTTTGAGCGAATCAAGCCTGCGATGCTTGACGACGGTTCTTTTGACTTACAATATGAACAGACGCCGCTTCGTACCGTTGATATGGCAAAAAGGCGCCTTGAGAGAAGGCCGGAGGCCTTGCGTGATTCCGTAGGCGGTTTTGTAACACTCAAGGATGTGCGCGAGAATCGCGCCGACCTTGATTCATTGATTGCACAACTCTCGGAAGAAGAACTGTCATGCATCATTCGTGGCGAAGGAATGGGAAGTCCGCGCGTTACACCGGGGACGGCTGCGGCATTCGGAGGCGTCAGCGACGGACTTACAGCGCGTGATATTCCGGCAGGCTGTTGTGCGGACGGACCGTCCGGTATGCGATTGGATACCGGTGTACATGCGTTCAGTTTGCCGATTGGGACATTGCTTGCCTGCAGTTTCAATACCAAGTTGGCAGAAGCACTTTATGCACAGACCGGAATCGAGATGTGCAAGAATCGTATCGACATTCTTTTGGCTCCCGGAATGAACATTCATCGCTATCCGTTGAACGGACGCAATTTCGAGTACTTTTCGGAAGACCCGCTGATTACCGGAAGAATGGCTGTCGCCATGCTAAAAGGTCTGCAAAAAGCAGGCGTAACCGGTGCAGTGAAGCATTTTTGCGGAAACAATCAAGAGACGGGACGTTTGGAAGTCGATTCCGTGATTTCGGAACGCGCTTTGCGTGAAATATATCTCAAAGGGTTTGAGATGGCAGTCAAAGAGGGCGGCGCGACATCTGTCATGTCCACATACGGTTCGCTGAACGGACAGTGGACGGCAGGGTGTTATGATTTGAATACGACTGTTCTGCGCAAGGAATGGGGCTTTACCGGATTTGAAATGACAGACTGGTTTGCCGATATCAGTGACGGTACCGAACCGCAAAGAAAGAACAATTTTGCGGCAATGGTTAGGTCACAGAACGATGTATATATGGTTTGTCCGGATGGGTCAACCAATAGTTTGAATGATAATACGCTTTCGGCGCTTTGCGATCAAACGTTAACACTCGGCGAATTGCAGTTGTGCGCCAAGAATATTTGTCAATTTTTACTCCATACGCATGCGATGGAACGGTTGTGCGGCGAGGCAGTTGAAGTTGAAGTTTTGAATCAACCGGCGGAAGATGCCAATGAGGAAGAATTCAACGTGGAGTATCATGAGTTTACCGATGAGATAATCATTCCGCTCGACCAAGTCAATACAACGAAAGGCGCAACATTCTCTTTTGCATTGATAGTCAATCACCTTGGCGAATACGAGGTAGCATTGACCGCTGCATCCGATGCCGGAGAAGTGGCGCAGATGGCGGTAACGTTGACGTTTACCAGCATTCCGATTGCACAGTTCCAATGGACGGGAACGAATGGGGCGTGGGTGGAGCGAAAATCAACTGCACGTCTGGATACTCGTTATACCGTTTACAAGTTCTATTTTGCACAGAGCGGATTGAAACTTCGCGATATCCGATTCACAAGAATCAATGACTGATAACCATAAATCAAGAGGTCAATTCACATCCGTAACTTTACAATCATAAGATATAGATAAAAAGAAACGCGTCGAAAATCAATTCGACGCGTTTTCGTAATTTTTATCGAAATGGGGAACGGCATGCAAATCTATGTGGTAAATGCAGGGGACAGCGTGGATACCATCGCGCGCCAATATGAAATTACAAGTGAGGAAATCATCTATGCAAACCAGTTGATTGCACCATATCGGCTGGCAATCGGGCAGGCATTGCTGATACCGACGACTACGGAGAACTTGGCAGAAAAAGAGCGTATTTTTGTGAATGGATTTGCATATCCTTTTATCAGCAATTGGGTATTGGAAGGAACCTTGCCGTACCTGTCATCACTCTCTGTTTTTTCATATGGCTTCACGCCGGAGGGTTATTTACTGCCGCCGCCGCTGAGCGATGAGCGCATGATTCGGGCGGCACAGGCATATGGCGTCAGACCGATTCTGACATTGACACCGTTTGGGAGTGACGGAAAGTTCAACAACCAATTGATTCATATGTTATTACAGTCTGTTGAGGCGCAGGAGACGCTTCGCGCGGAACTGCTTACAACCATGCAACAAAAAGGTTTTCGCGGATTGAATATTGACTTTGAATTCATTCTTGCGGAAGATCGAGATATTTTTACTACTTTTGTTCGCGAAACAACGGAATTTATGAATCAATCGGGAATTGAGGTATCCGTAGATTTGGCTCCGAAAACATCTTCCGGTCAACAGGGACTTCTGTATGAAGGAAAAGATTATCGCGGTCTTGGAGAGGCGGCAAATGATGTGCTTGTCATGACTTATGAGTGGGGCTATACCTATGGTCCGCCGATGGCGGTTGCACCCATACCGCAGGTCAGGGCCGTTTTGGAATATGCATTGACAGAGATACCTGCCGAAAAAATCAACATGGGCATCCCGAATTACGGTTATGATTGGCCGCTTCCTTATGAGCGCGGGGTGACCAGAGCCAGAACCATAGGTAATGTCGAAGCGGTGCAACTTGCCATTTTACAGGGCGTGCCGATACAATACGATGCGGTGGCACAAAGTCCCTATTTCTTTTATGAGGAAGGCGGAATTTCGCATGAAGTCTGGTTTGAAGACGTTCGCAGCATGCAGGCAAAGTTCGATTTGCTAAAAGAATTAGGCCTGCGCGGTGCCGGATACTGGCAGATTATGCAGTACTTCCGAGCAAATTGGTTATTGCTTGCGTCCCAATTTATTATAGAAGTATAACCAAAACCTTAAAAAAGAATAAAATCACAAAAACCACTTGACGAATTAAACAATAACGCATAATGTGGTATTGGATACTACATGAGGAGGCGACGAAATGAGTTGGATTTTAGTAGCAGACAGTAGCTGCGATTTGATTTCAGAGGACAAGATGGAAAGCGGAATTCCCAAGGCGATTGTACCGTTAAGCATTCGTATCGGGGAAGATGAGTTTGTGGATGATGACAGAATCGATGTTGAGTTTATGCTTGCAGCGATGAAGCGCGAGAAGCGTGCCGCAACGACGGCATGTCCATCTCCGCAGGCTTTTGTGGAGGCATTTGAGAAAGC
>CAYMCV010000166.1:0-1332 GCA_964389005.1 uncultured Lachnospiraceae bacterium
TCCCCTGAATCTCGGTGGGTGTGACGGAGCGCCATGCCGTGCCGTACTGATGCGGTAAGCCGTTTCCGAATTCTCTTTACTAAATCCTCTCCCAATTCCAGCACATGCGAAATATTCATATGCTAATATATCTTTTTATCTTTTAGATTGTTATACTCATCAAAAAGCTTCAGACACGCCTCGCGGTCAATCTCTACCATATAATCCTTCAATTTGTCCCTGCCGCTAAAAATTTTATCAAACTTATCGTCACGAAAACCCACGAAGCCGTTATCGTGAATCGTACAACCGTAATATATCTTGTCAATATTCGCCCACATTGACGCGCATAAGCACATATGACACGGCTCTCCGGTTGTATACAGTTCGCAGCCGGAAAGATCATAAGTGCCAAGGAAACTGCAAGCCGCGCGAATTGCTAAGATTTCGCCATGACAGGTTGGATCGTTATTTTTTAGAACCCGGTTGTGCCCCCTTCCGACAATTTCGCCATTTTTAACAATAACACAGCCAAACGGTCCTCCTTCCATATGATGAATTCCGTCTCTCGCTTCTTCAATCGCAATCTGCATCATTGGATTCTTGGCTTGCCGATTGATTTCGTCATTTGTCATTGTTTGTCCTCCTTGACCGACACGCGGTTCATAATGTTATGGATAATATCCTATTTTTCGTGCTAAATTTTTAACTTCTTCTTTTTCATTTTTATGTCCGTATATAGCCAAAAAAGTATTATTCACTCGAACAAACAGTGTATAATTGATGTCATTTTCCGACTCATAAAAAAAGAGAGACCATTGATTGTTCATCAAGCTGCCAAAAGAGCAAATATTCCAAATGCAAATAAGAATACTATCTTTTTCTTATTCATAATTTTTACCTCTTGCTTCTTTTTCCCAATACGCATTGATTTGTTGCTCATACCGTTCTCGATTGAATTCCCAATTCAGCGTTGCAAACCATAAAATATTTTGCTCATTTTGATACGAAGGTTTTGTATAGTTCATCCGACGTCTGAACAACTCTTCGTCCCAATTTGCGCTAATCCATTCCGTCCACTCCGCACTGTCTACCTCTGCAAGCGCAATATTATCACCATAGCGCTCCCAATCTTCGTCCGTATATGCGTCTAGATCCGCTATCCCTTTTGTCTTTTCTATCGAAAAATCATAATCCTTGTGCTGTACCAAACCGATACGATTCCAGTAAACAGAATCTTTGGTCATAAATCGAGTTGGTGTGTATTTCCTGAGCTTTCGTATATCAGCCGCCTCCTTTCAAAATGGCATAAAAATAGACCTGCCGAAGCAAGTCCTTAAAAATTAATTTGTA
>CAYMCV010000166.1:1342-3312 GCA_964389005.1 uncultured Lachnospiraceae bacterium
CTTTGGTCTTCTCAACTTCCGCCACGATTACAATACATGAAAAATCCAAATCATCTGCACACACATAAATCGGTAAAATGGCCGATTCTTCTTCCATTAACTTCCATACGAATCGCACATCTCCCCAAAAATTCAAGCCAAGCGACCAAGAAAGGCAAAGATCATCAAATGGCTCAGTATTTTTAGGTAATTCAACTTCTTTGTTTTCTTTCAGATGCTGACTTAATCATACATCATCAATGAAACACTCATAACCTTCCCACACTTCACTTTTCTGCACCTTACGAATGGCAATCTTGTTCAAAGTTCTTCCTCCCAATCATCTATATTTTTAACACAATTAATGTGTTCTGTAGCTTGGGATACCGCATTTATGCTAACTATCTATTAATTATACTACAGACGGGATTATTTTCCAATGCTATGATATGGATATTGAACTTAAAAATGCAGGAATCGACTGCAAATCAGGGCCGTTACTTTTGCAATAGACGGTATCTCATTCCCAATATGAACTAACGAGGTCCCAGTATTGATCATCTGAAGAATGATTCGCCAAATAATCTATTAAGTACTGTTCCGATATTTCATTCTTAAAATACAACAATATTTTTATTGCACCCTCCAATGGCAAGCGAGGGAAAAAATCATTCTCCCTGTCGAGAATCAGTTGTGCAATCTGAAATGATGTATCACTTCGAATACAATATAAGTAATCCATAAAATACTTCAATTTCGTTATTGCTTCCTGATCAGCCACTGCAAGCAGTTGCTTGGTATATTCCATCATATCGCATTGCGTGTTCACTTCTGACAACATAATCCCGGTTAGGCAATTAATCGTCGGGTAACAATCGGAATATCTCTTAGAGAAACTCCTCCCTGTCACATGATAAACCGGAAGTGAAGTCATTCCCTTCATCCTTCCGCTTATTTGGCGGTAATCCTTTTCTGTTTCTCCTTCATTTGCCGGCACACTGATTCCTGCGAAATCCACGGATTTTAGCAATGTATCGCCTCCATGATATCTTTCTGCGTCCTTGAAATGTATTGTGGTCGGGCGAATGATTGTCAAACAATGAAGTTTCTCACCAAGAACAGCTGCCGCACATGCTTTGTGATGACCATCCAGCAAAGCACATACGAAACCTTTCTCATGATATGCAAGAGCTCTTGGCGGATTAGTACTGTTTCTAAATAACTCCACATATGTATCTACCCTCTGTTCCTGAATCAATTCTGCGGATTGCGTCGGATAGATGTATGCAGGGAATCCTTCCATAACACTGCAAAAATCAAAGTTATAGTACCACTCACCGGCTGCATCATTGTAAACGGGTTCATTCGGGACCGAATAGAAAAAGTTACCTTGACCGTCCGTTGGATACAACAACGTATCTGCCAGAACATAGTAGCCACTATCCAATAACCCCAGTAAGGGTTTCATACTTTCCAGTGCTTCCACAATACCGACATATTCCGAATTCATGCCTTCTCTTACTCTTTTTAACTCCGGCGAATCAATATTTTCGATTCCATAACCGGTGGCCAGCATTCCGGCACATGTCGGACAGCTTGGATATTTTGCTTGGATAATTGGCAGATTTGTCAAATGTAGTTGTGAAAAATAATCAAAATCCGCATCTTCCTCACTGATTTGGTGCGTTAAGGTCCCTTTTCCATCTTTTACGCGAAAAAGAACAGCTTCGCTACACCAATCAATGTCACGAACATCTATAGATCTCAGTAGCTCTACTTTTACTTTGTCGGTGAATAAATTCGCTTTAGTTTTAAACATAATTTTTTACTTTCTATTTATTGATAGTATCCCATTTTTCGTGCCGGATTTCTTACATCTCCTGTATCGTCTTTGTCGCCATATTCTCATTATCTTCCGCTATAAACTCTTTGATAACTTTTAAATCTTCTGCAACAACAGGATTAATCCGCAATTTCATCATAGTTTATAC
>CAYMCV010000167.1:0-3125 GCA_964389005.1 uncultured Lachnospiraceae bacterium
CCTGGAGACAAAAAGGAACCGGTCATGCAAGACAGGGTTCTATCAGAGCTCCTCAGTGGACACACGGTGGCGTGGTATTTGCACCCACACCGAGAGATTACTCTTTCAAGATGAACAAGAAAGAAAAGAGATTGGCTCTTAAATCCGCATTGACAAGCAAAGTACAGGATGGAAAGTTGATTGTTGTTGACGAGTTGAAATTCGACGAAATCAAGACCAAGAGATTCCAGGAGGTATTAAACAATTTGAAAGCAAACAAAGCGCTGGTGGTAATCAACGAGAAAGATGCAAACGTAGTTTTGTCCGCAAGAAATATTCCGGATGCACAGACAGCACTGCCGAACACGATTAATGTTTATGACATTATGAAGGCCGGCACATTGATTCTTACCAAAGCTGCTGTTTCAACAATCGAGGAGGTGTACGCATAATGGCAGATATCAAATACTACGACGTCATCCTCAAACCGGTTGTTACTGAGAAGAGTATGGCAGGAATGGGCGACAAGAAATATACGTTTTTGGTTCATCCGAGCGCAACCAAGGTTCAAATCAAGGAAGCGGTTGAGAAGATGTTCCCGGGAACAGAAGTTGCACAGGTGAACACCATCAATCAGGATGGAAAGACCAAAAGACGCGGAGCAACTTACGGTAAGACTGCGAAGACCAAAAAAGCAATCGTTAAGTTGACAGAGAAGAGCAAAGACATCGAACTGTTCTCAGGTTTATAGAATTCGCGGCCGAAAGGCAACTATATGCAATGAAGCATGAGAATAAATAATTCAGAAAAGGAGATAAAAAAATGGGAATTAAGGCTTATAACCCATATACACCTTCCAGAAGAAATATGACCGGTTCTGATTTTTCCGAAATAACCAAGAGTACACCGGAGAAGTCACTCTGTGTAGCTCTTGACAAGAACGCAGGTCGTAACAATCAGGGAAAAATTACGGTAAGACACCGCGGAGGCGGTTCTAAGAAGAAATACAGAGTTGTAGATTTTAAGAGACAAAAAGACGGCGTTCCGGCAACGGTTGTTGGTATTGAATACGACCCGAACAGAACGGCAAACATTGCTTTGATCTGCTATGCAGACGGCGAGAAATCTTATATTCTTGCTCCGGAAGGACTGAAAGACGGCATGAAGGTCATGAACGGATCGACAGCCGAAGTGAGAATCGGTAATTGCCTGCCTTTGGCTGACATTCCGGTTGGTACGCAGGTTCACAATGTCGAGTTGATGCCGGGTAAGGGCGGACAGATGGTACGTTCCGCTGGAAACAGTGCACAGCTCATGGCAAAAGAAGGAAAGTATGCGACCCTCAGATTGCCTTCAGGCGAAATGAGAATGGTTCCCATCAATTGTAGAGCAACAGTCGGTGTTGTCGGAAATGCAGACCACGGTCTTATCAATCTCGGTAAAGCCGGACGTAAACGTCACATGGGTATCAGACCTACCGTACGCGGTTCCGTTATGAACCCGAATGACCATCCGCACGGCGGTGGTGAAGGTAAGTGTGGTATCGGTCGTCCCGGTCCCTCCACACCTTGGGGCAAACCTGCACTTGGTTTGAAGACGAGAAAGAAAAACAAACAGTCCAACAAGTTGATTGTTAGAAGAAGAGATGGTCGCAGCATAAAATAATGCTCGCATAGTTGATAAGGAGGATATACAATGGCTAGATCGTTAAAAAAAGGACCTTTTGCGGATGCGAGCCTGCTGAAGAAAATTGATGCAGCAAATGCTTCCGGCAATAAGCAAGTAATCAAGACATGGTCCCGTCGTTCTACAATTTTCCCGTCTTTTGTGGGACATACAATTGCAGTACATGACGGAAGAAAACATGTTCCCGTATATGTTACGGAAGACATGGTTGGTCACAAACTCGGTGAATTCGTGGCAACCAGAACTTACAGAGGTCACGGAAAAGACGAAAAGAAATCAAAGGTAAAATAAGATAATTTGAAAGGAGGTTTTTATCCATATGGAACAGACAGGAATGAGCAGAACTAAGTACAAACGTGAGAGAAATAAAAACAGCAAGGACACAAGACCCTCGGCGAAGTTATCTTATGCCAGAGTTTCTGTTCAGAAAGCGTGCTTTGTTTTGGATGCAATCAGAGGAAAAGATGTTCAAACCGCACTTGCGGTATTGGAGTACAATCCCAGATATGCTTCAAGTATTATAAAGAAATTGTTACAGTCGGCAATTGCGAATGCTGAGAACAATAACGGCATGAATGCTGATAACCTTTATATTGCGGAGTGTTATGCAAATAAGGGACCCACAATGAAAAGAATCAGACCGAGGGCACAAGGTAGAGCTTACAGAATCGAAAAGAGAATGAGCAACATTACCATCGTGCTCGACGAGAAATAGGAGGAAGAATATGGGACAGAAAGTTAATCCTCATGGCTTAAGAGTTGGTATTATCAAAGATTGGGACTCAAAGTGGTACGCAGATGCTGATTTTGCCGATTGCTTGGTTGAAGATTATAACATCAGAAAATATCTGAAGAAGAAATTATTCGCTGCAGGAGTTAGCAAGATTGAAATCGAGAGAACTTCTGACAGAGTCAAAGTTGTTGTATTTACTGCGAAACCCGGTATCATCATCGGTAAGGGCGGCGCAGATATCGAAATCACCAAAAAAGAGATCCAGAAGATGACCGGCAAGAACGTCAATGTCGATATCAAAGAGATCAAGAGACCGGACAGAGAAGCTCAACTCGTTGCAGAGAATATTGCGCAGCAGTTGGAGAACCGTGTATCGTTCCGTAGAGCGATGAAGTCTTCCATGGGCAGAACCATGAAGGCAGGCGCACTCGGAATCAAAGCATCCGTATCGGGACGTCTCGGCGGAGCTGATATGGCTCGTACAGAGTTTTACAGCGAGGGAACCATTCCCCTTCAGACACTGCGTGCAGACATCGATTATGGCTTTGCAGAAGCTGATACAACCTATGGAAAGGTTGGCGTAAAAGTTTGGATTTACAAGGGTGAGATACTTCCCACAAAAGCACCTAAGGAAGGGGGAGAAAACTAATGTTAATGCCTAAAAGAGTAAAACCGAAAACGGCAAGCAGGTTTCGGTGCTTGTGGAGTTAAAAGCACGTTTTGATGA
>CAYMCV010000168.1:0-3097 GCA_964389005.1 uncultured Lachnospiraceae bacterium
CTTGTTGTATAAACAGTAATTGTATCTTCGCTTCCCTGAACCTTAAAATCAACCTCGGCACCATAAGAACGGCCAATCCAGTCGGTTTGCATCTTTTTAACTTTTTCCGGCCACTCCAATTGATCCAAGTCTTCCAATAAGCGATCTGCATATTGTGTGATTTTTAGCATCCATTGTTTTAAATTCTTTTTGGTGACTTCACTGCCGCAGCGCTCACATTTTCCGTCAACGACCTCTTCGTTTGCAAGTCCTGTCTTGCAGGAAGGACACCAGTTAATCGGCATCTGTTTCTCATATGCCAGGCCTTTTTTAAACATTTGAACAAAAATCCATTGCGTCCAGCGATAGAATTCAGGATCCGTCGTATTCACTTCTCTGTCCCAATCGTAAACCGCCGCAATCTCATTGATTTGGCGCTTGATGTTCGCCACGTTCTCCGCCGTTGATTTGGAAGGATGAACGCCCATCTTGATTGCATAATTCTCTGCGGGCAACCCAAACGCATCCCATCCCATCGGATGAATCAGATAATACCCGTTCATAATCTTATATCTGCTCCAAACATCGGAAATAACATACCCTCTCCAATGTCCGACATGAAGTCCGCTACCGGACGGATAGGGAAACATATCCAAACAATAATACTTGGGCTTCTTTCCGTCATCAACATTCACCGGATGTTCTTCCCAGTTTTTACGCCATTTTTGCTCAATTTCTCTGTGATTATAAGGCACTGCCATGATGATTATCCTCTCCTTGTATCTATTTACGAATTGCTTCGTCATCGAAAAACAATTTTATGCTTTTTTTATACCACTGTCAAGGAAATGTCTTCATTCGCTATTCTTCTTCGCTCGTATCCTCGCTGTTTTCATCGGCATCCGAGCCATCAGGTTCAACTGCGTCTGTGCCGGTTCCGTCGGCTTCGCTTCCATCTGTATTGGTTTCGCCATCAACGGTGGTACCTGATTCCTCGGTAAGTTTAACATCCGAAATCTGATAGAGGTCTTTATACGCATATATGGTTGTGTCAACCAAATCGTCATAATTAGTTGTTGAAGTTTCGGCAATATTTTTATCCCACGAAATTGTACCGTCTTTTTCGATAATAATGTTATTCACATAAACCACACCATAAATTGTAGCTTTTTCATTTCCGCGTGTAGAAACTGTTTCATATTCATAAATATAAATCAATTGATTATATATGCCGCTTGGTGACTCTTTTCCGTCCTTTAATACCATGAAATATTCGCCTGCACGCCCGTTACATGTCATTTTCTTAAATTTAAAGTATCCCAATGCACTATACTGGTCTTTACCCATAAAAATGCCAGTACCGATACAGCCTGCGGCTCTTGCATCAAAAATATCTTGTATTTCAATCAGCAGTGGTGTTAAATCCGCATCATTTACGGAAAACATGTATTCTCTCTGTCCTTCCACAGTATATGTCTTGGAAGTCTGGCTTAATATGATTCCTTCTTGTCTGGTATTGTAATCAGCCATTGTCGCTTCAACGGTAATCGTATCGCCATTGCGTAAATTGCTGTCCGCACATGAAAAAGTAACATATGATATAACTTCGCGACTGCAGTTTGAGGTATTAAATTCCACTTGCAAGAACGGCGAAGCACCACTAAACAATACTTGCAAATTCTCAAACGGATCAACCTCTTGTAATTCTTCAAGTTCACTTACCGTATAAACACGTTCTGTCTCAGAAACTACATATTGTTTCTCAAGCAAACTTCTCTCATCATATGTGGCAGTAATTGTTATGCTATCGCCATTTGATAAATCTTGTGATTGATCTAATGAGAAACGAATCTCATCCTTAATCACATCGCTGACATCATCTAATGAAATCACAGCCTGACCATATCCCGAATAACCGCTGTATTCTATTGCAACATCTTTAAAAACGTCCAGAACCTGACCTTCCGGCAATTCATCTATTTTTATTTTAAACGTATCATCTTTAACTTTAATATTACATGCTTCAAATAAAACTTCGTCATATGTAACTTTTACTTCGACATTGTCTTTACTGCTTAATTGACCGTTGTTCTCAATTTCAACGTCAAATGTACTTAAAATATACGACATCTGAGCTTGCGCAGCATATTCATCTGTTTTCGGAAAAAGTTTTTCCATTCTTTCTTCATCATAAATAATGTCATCTTTTATTTCATACTTAATCGTTCCGTAGCCGTCACAACCAACAACTTCATAAGTAAAAATATCGTCTTCGATACTTATCGTCTTTCCTTTATTAACATAAAAAATAATTCCGCCGATTACCAATGCGATTACGAGGAATGCAATGATTATCAATACTACAACCGCAATAATGATCCCTGTAATTACTTTCTTTTTACCTTTTTTTGCAGGCTCTTTATCAACCGCGCCTTGCGTAGATTGCGCCGTTGCTCCCGGAGCCGGTGCCGAAGTCGGCGTCGTTTCTGTCGGCGTCGGTATTTCTGAAGATGTTGAAGTAACCGTTGATACCTTGACTTCAGGTTCGGTAGTCGGCGGTGTAGCCTTAGGTGTCTTGGCTTCAGGTTCGGTAGGCGGTGTAGCCATAGGTGCCGTTACCTCAGGTTCGGTCGTCAGTGTAGCCATAGGTGCCGTTACTTCAGGCTCGGTCGTCGGCGTAGCCATAGGTGCCGTGGCTTCAGGTTCTGGGTTTGATTCAGCCACAGGTTCCGTTGAAACCGTCACCTCAACTTTGGTTCCACAATTTGAGCAGAACGCATTTCCATCCTCAATTTCATTTCCGCAATTTACACACTTCATCATTTCTCCTCCAATCTTTTTTTGTAACTAAATCCCATAAAATTCCTATTAATTTTATCATTTTATGTGTGGATTGACAAGTGTCTTAAGTAAATTGATTGTAATGTGATTATTATAAGAAATCCGTTGCAGAGTGTTTTTATCTCCGCAACGGATCTCTAATAGTTTCATTATGTTGTTAATTGCTTTCTTCTTATTTCATAGGCTTCAACAGATATGCCAATAACATCGCATGCTTCCTTTATCGTCATAATGTCTTTTTCCACGAGTCGCATGACACTTTCAATTTTTCCCTCGG
>CAYMCV010000169.1:0-2457 GCA_964389005.1 uncultured Lachnospiraceae bacterium
CTTTCCAAACGATGTGCACGCCTGCTTCCGCAAATGCCAATTCCGCAAATTCGCGTACCGTATGCGTCTCGTTGGTGGCCAATACATAATCGCCCGGTGTATCCTGCTGCAGCATCCGCCACATACCCTCAACATAATCCCCCGCAAAGCCCCAATCGCGCTTTGCATCCATATTACCGAGCGATAATTTCTCCTGTTTTCCTGCCATAATTGCCGCAACCGCCAGCGTGATTTTACGCGTCACGAAATTCTCCCCACGTCTCGGCGATTCATGATTGAATAAAATACCGTTGCAGGCAAACATTCCGTAAGATTCACGATAGTTTACGGTAATCCAATAAGCATATAGTTTCGCAACACCGTATGGACTCTTGGGATAAAAAGGAGTCGTCTCACTCTGCGGTGCCGTCTCAGCAAGTCCACCAAATAATTCAGAGGTTGATGCTTGATAAAATTTGCAATTCAACCCGCTTAAACGAATCGCTTCAAGCATTCTGAGTGTTCCGACACCCGTCGCCTCTGCCGTATACTCCGGCACCTCAAACGAAATCCCGACATGTGACTGCGCCGCGAGATTGTAGACCTCACACGGTTGAACCTTTTGTAGTAGATTTAGCAAACTGCTGGTATCGGTCAAATCGCCGTTGTGTAGGAAAAACGTCCGATTCATAACGGAAGCGTCTTCACATAAATGTTGTATTCTGTCCGTACACGGCGTACTGTGCCGACGCATCACACCATGCACCTCATATCCTTTTTCCAAAAGCAGTTCCGCCAGATAAGAACCGTCCTGCCCTGTAATTCCCGTAATCAAAGCTTTTCTTTTTTCGTTCATCTCATTCTCCAATCTGTAATCTGCATCTATCAGTCAAACGTAGATTAAATCCACACGAACTTGAATTCTGCTCACTACACCCATTTTTTGAGCTGAAAAATATACAAAACCAACATATATACAAGCGTTAAATCCATATAACCGGTAATTCCCAGCAATAGAACACGTAAATCGCTCCGCGCTTCCTCAATACGTGTAAAACAACGACATACCACACAGCCAACCAGAATGATTGTTCCGAATGTGGCCCTTGCCGGATAATGCGGCGTTACCCACATTGCGAGGTATGACAACAAAGCCGTAAAAAGCATAACCTTGTCCTCTGCTTCGAGTTTGATGCAAACTGCGCGGCAAAGAATTAATGTAAAAAGTAGTAGGAATATGATTTTCCATTGGAAGTCAAACGTTGGAACACCAATTGTCGTATATCTGTCCAAAAAGGTATTCCATAACCACGGAAGAAATCCTTCCACCGCCTCTTTCGCATTCTCCGCACTACGCACACTGTTTCCCGGCGCCAATATCATGATTGCGCTTCCAATCAATGAAAACACACTGCCCAGCCACATCCACAGCGGTACTTTGAAATGATTGCGATATCGATATATCACTACCGTAATCGATAAAATAAAAATTGCCGGTCCCATATTCTCATTGGTCCAACCTGCAATAAGTCCCAGCGGAATCATGAAGATATCGTACCAAATATTCTTCTTTGGATCGATTTCTGTCTTCATATGAGAAAGATATGCCAATACAAACAGCATAATCAATGTAGTTGTATATAAGTAATTCGCAGCACCCGACTGCCAAAGCATCGTGTCGAACCACTGTGTATTGATTGCAAACATAATTCCGATTGCCAGTAAAACATTCTTAAATGTAACCGCTTTGGCATATCGACACATCAAATATGAAAGGAAAGCGCAGCAAACGACGTTACAAATATCCGCAAATACTCTTCCTCCCCACAACATAAACTGCAACATGGTGTGTGCCACGGTTCTGCCACCCCAGTTCATATAATGCCATATCTGACTTTGTACAATATCGCTGACACTTGCAATCTTCTCTCCGGTCACAAGATTGGTTCCGTACCAGATATCGTCCGTCACAAATACCGTAATATAGTTTGCGGCAGCAATCACCAAAAAACAAAGGATAACCGCTATCCAACCAATGATATTCTGCTTTTTACATTTCGATGTCTTCTCCATGACAATCTCCCAAAAATGATATCCACCGCTCATTATAACATGCGCTATCCTGCATATCAAGTTGGCGAATCGTTCTCTGTCTCTTCTGTTAATGTAAAACAAACCACCGTCCCCACGGGAAGAAGCAGCCAGCACAACATCATCGGATTTCCGATGCGATAATCGGCTCCCCCCGGCGAAAATACGGTCGCAATCAACGTATATGCAATGAAGCCCATAAAACAAAATGCCATCAGTCCGACCTGTCTTCTCCGATACTTACCGCGTATCAGAATCACCACTGCCTGTAACAAACCAATCGCAAAAAGTACGCAAACACCGACCATGCCAAGATGCATATAGCGCTCGCACAACATCGGCGATTCCTCCCACATTCTACTATAATTGTAGCCATATCGTGATTGG
>CAYMCV010000169.1:2467-2998 GCA_964389005.1 uncultured Lachnospiraceae bacterium
AGAATATTGAGCGGCTGTAACAGATGTGATGCAGTATCTTTATACAATCGCTCAATATTCTCGGTTGTTCTGGCGGTAATGCCGGTATACACCATTTCACGATATATTTTAGCGGCACTTTTTGCTCCAACTTCTGCTTCAATCTGCGCTCCCACACGACTGCGCGTATATTCCATCACTTCATCTGCCTGTGCCGCCTCCTCCAAGGTAAAAAGTGCACGTACAGACTCCGGATAAAAAGCATAATCCTCATACAACCTCGGATAAACAAATCGATCCATCAATTTGGCCGATATACTGTAAGTAACATATGCATTCCTGCTGCCGTCAACCCGATTAATCTTCGGAATGATCAAAGCCGCCAATATCATACATCCGATAAAAATAAAGATGGGGGCCAAGTGATTTTTATGCTCCCCTTTGACATTGATCAGCCGAATCCCCTCCGCCCAAAGGAACAGAAACGATATGGCAACGGCACCATAAAAATACAGATACTCCGTACATCCCAAAAGAATCACGATTGCAACG
>CAYMCV010000170.1:0-2940 GCA_964389005.1 uncultured Lachnospiraceae bacterium
TGCGGACAAACGGTTTTCAAGACCGCCTCGTTATGACCACTTCGATACCTCTCCAGTATCGCGCTTTTCGGTCAGCGCAAGAGTTATTCTAGCAAATATTAACCTTAATGTCAATCAATTTTTGCAACATTTTAATAATTATTTTTCTGTTGCCAAAGTTCCTTGTGGATACGCGACTTTCGGCATCTGTAGCACCAAAATTATATCACCAGAATCGGAATCACCAGTGCTGCGATTGCCGCGATACTCATCAGAACAATGAAAATAGTAGGGATGAGTGGCCTGCGTAATTTTCTTCTGGATAATCGCTTGTAACTGCTGATTACCCAATCATGTTTATGTATATCCAGACGTGTTCCACAACTTTGACAAACGCCGCCGTCCAATACCGAAACAGATGTTCCGCAGTTCGCACACGCATAAATCTCTGTCTCATTATATAGTTTGGAACGATTATCCTTATCTGTTACTGCCTGAAATCTAACGCGTTCTCTTTGACGAAATATCTTCTTCCCATTATCCACTGTCAGACATAAGGTTGCCTCGATGTCCAACTGCTGCTCACTCTTCTCAAAGTCTTCGGTATATTGATTTATCTTGATTTTTTGCACTTCGCAATCTATGACATCACGATAATCCTTCAAAAATTCCGACAAATCCGTCTGCGCATACACATTGATTTCATCCTTTGTACTCGCAAAATGAATCGATTTCAGTTTATACCCCATACTGGCTAAAAATTGTTCCCCGGAAAATACGGAGTTATATCTACGCACACTTTCCAGTACCCGTTCTTGCGAGTTTCTCTTAAAGTATTTTCCTCCGACATCCGTAAAAATCAAGAAAACATAAACATATGCGCACGCCGAAGCTAAAAATATGGTGAAAGCTGCCAAAAGCATATATGATACAATTAAACCGATAAAGAAATCCGGTCGAATCATTCCCACCAAAAGCGCCATAAAAACACTGGGGATTTCAAGCAAAAAACTGATTATCATCGATTTGATTACGAGTCTCTGAACAATTGCCGTCTCGTCGCGTCGATAACCAAACGCTGCGATTTTGTTGTCAAAATCCCTGATGCCGTATTTCGTTCCGCAGTAATCGCAACCATCCAGTAACTGTTCCAGTGTTTGTTTTGCACCGCAATTCGGACATATATACTCGTTCTTCGCATACTGTGTATTGAGTATGACGTACTCACCGACAGACAATTCGTTAAACTTATATTGCTTCTGATCTTCTCCGCGAAGGAAGGTTTTCATCATCTTCATTTTCTCGGTAACAATTACCGACTCATTTTTACCATCCTCACGAAATGAGAAATGTAATGACTCCTGAGGTATTCCTCCCATAACCATCACGCGGTTGTTCGCAGATTTACCGGACTTCTTCTCTTTATTGCGCGACTTTACATCAAAACTTTCCATATATAGATGTATATTCTTTTCTCTGAGACGCTTTCTGCTCAAATATAGACTATACCAATAGTCCTGTGTGACAGTTTGGGAAAGTTCGCCGCCATCAAAGAATTTCTGATATTCTGCGCGGAAATCTCTGATTGTCTTTTGTATTTTTTTGACTGCTTCACGCCTCTCTTCTGATTTCTCAAAATCTTCCAAATTTCCCCCTCCTATATTTCCTCATTCTGCCTGTGAATACTCGGTTCCTCATATCTATCCATAAAATCGCTCCCAAGTCTAATGCACTCATCAGCGAACTGAATAGCCTTCACTTCCGTCAGCACGGATATAACCTTGTTAAAATGAATCCCTGGAATAAAATTCAGCATTTCCATCGGCACCGTTCCATCAAATATCGGATACGTAGGAAATAGTGCAAAATAGTCAAGTTCGTCGCGCGGATGCGGCTTTAAGTATACATCGCCCTCCGCCTCATATGTCGCAATCAAATCGGTAAAAATTTGTTTTCTGACCGCAAGCGAACACAGCGGCTCTGTCAGAATCAGTATTTTCTCCCGACCCAAAGCCGTAGCCTGCATATGCCGATTGATTCCCTCCATATCTCTGACGAACATCGAAAGAATCATTTGTTTTTCGTCATCGGTCAATCGTGCCACAAGACGCTCCCGCGGCAGTTCAATAAATTTTTTACAGTAATGTTTAATACTCTTGATGTCGTTTACTTCCATATCTATGCAATACTTAGAGTAACCGTTTTGGATAAAAATGAAATTAAACTTAGACATCATGTATTTCAATTTGAAGTGCTGTCGCTCTGTATAGCGCGCCATGTCGAGATTAACAATACAGTTGAGTCCGTCTTCCACGGCATGATAGCGAATATGTCGCATATTTAAATATGTTCCGATGGGGTCGGAATCACAAAAAACATAAATATCACGGTAGGTTTTAAAGTCCACCGGTATGAATGCTTCCTGACAATCGGCAAATTTACGCGTAAAAATGACTCTCTGAATCAAATTGCGTATGCCGCCTCGATTGACTCTGTATTTTGCTAGTTCCGGAAAAAATGCCTCGTCTTTCTCATCAAATTCAATAACTTCCTCAAAAAAGCCGACAGCATCCATCCGCTGTTTCAAATCTTCGAAGCGATTCGACAACTTGCTCAAAATCAGAGTTGCCGGCTCTCGTTCTCTAATTTCCTTATCGAGATACAACTCTTTTAGCACTGATATATATGCATGATAATACGTATGGCAAACGTAAACGCGTCCACTCTTTTCTTTCATCTTCCATCTCCGCAACATAATTGTACAGGACTATTTTGCATATATGCTTCCGCAAGCAACATATCATCCGGCGTCGTGATTTTCACATTGGCGTAACTTCCTTCCACCAATTTTACCGGAATCTGTGTGTACCGCTCCGCAACCATCGCATCGTCCGTGACCGCAATTTTCTTACCCGCTGCTTCATCCGCAAGCAGGGACCGATAGGCGTCCAAAATCAACTC
>CAYMCV010000171.1:0-2900 GCA_964389005.1 uncultured Lachnospiraceae bacterium
ACCAAACAAGTAGTTAATTAAAAGGGAGGCAATATCAATGAATATTTACACATCGTCGGATCAATTAATCGGGAAAACACCGCTTTTGGAACTTACGCATATTGAGAAGACATTGGATCTAAAAAGTAAGATTGTAGCCAAATTGGAATACTTGAACCCTGCGGGTTCGGTAAAAGATCGAATTGCCAAGGAGATGTTAGATGAGGCAGAGCAGAAGGGCTTGTTAAAAACGGATTCTGTGATTATCGAGCCGACTTCCGGAAATACCGGAATCGGTTTGGCGGCAGTGGCTGCAGCAAGAGGATATCGAATCATCATCGTAATGCCGGAAACGATGTCCGTTGAGAGACGTAAACTTATGAAAGCTTACGGTGCCGAACTTGTACTGACAGAAGGAGCAAAAGGAATGAAAGGTGCCATTGCGAAAGCCGAAGAACTGGCACAGGGACTGTCGAACAGTTTTCTTCCGGGGCAGTTTATCAATCCGAACAACCCAAAGGCACACAGAGAGCATACCGGACCTGAGATATATTCGGATACCGACGGACAGGTGGACATCTTCGTAGCCGGCGTGGGAACCGGTGGCACCATAACAGGTGTTGGTGAATATTTGAAATCTAAAAATCCTAAAATTCAAGTCGTGGCAGTAGAACCGTCCTCTTCTCCGGTTCTTTCAACCGGTACTGCCGGAACACATAAAATTCAGGGAATCGGAGCAGGTTTTGTCCCTGAAATTTTAAATACAAAAATCTATGATGAGATTATCACGGTCACGAATGAGGACGCTTTTACGACCGGAAAACTGATTGGAGCAAAAGAAGGAATTCTGGTCGGAATTTCGTCCGGAGCCGCAACCTATGCGGCAATCGAACTTGCCAAACGTACCGAAAACATCGGTAAGACCATTGTGGTATTGCTTCCGGACAGTGGCGACCGATATCTGTCCACACCGTTATTTGAAGAATAAGGAGAGGAGGATCACCATGAATATTTATCTGGATAATGCAGCAACAACAAAAATGAGTAAGGCAGCAGTCGATGCAATGCTACCGTATTTGGACACGATATACGGAAATCCGTCCAGTCTGCATTCGGTTGGTCAGGCGGCTGCGGAAGCCTTGGGAAATGCACGAAAGAGAATTGCAGACTGTATCGGAGCGCTCCCGACGGAAATCACTTTTACCTCAGGGGGAAGTGAAGCCGATAACCAGGCAATTCTTTCAGCCGCGAGACTTGGGAAGAAAAAAGGAAAAAAACATATCATATCCACTGCATTTGAGCATCATGCGGTATTGCATACACTGTCGAAACTTGAGAAAGAAGGTTTTCGTATCACATTTTTAGATGTTCATGAGAACGGAATTGTGACACCCGAACAGGTGGAACAAGCCATATGCGAAGATACGTGTCTGGTTACAGTGATGTATGCAAACAACGAAATCGGATCGATACAGCCAATTGCCGCAATCGGTGATGTCTGTAAAAAACAGGGTATTCTTTTTCATACAGATGCCGTACAGGCTGCGGGACATTTGCATATAGATGTTAAAAAGCAGAATATCGACATGTTATCGCTGTCTGCACATAAGTTCCACGGTCCAAAGGGAATCGGTGTGCTGTACGCAAAAAAGGGAATTCCGCTCACCAACTTGATTGAAGGCGGCGCACAGGAGCGAGGTAAAAGAGCCGGAACAGAGAATATCCCCGCAATTATGGGAATGGCAACCGCACTCGAGGACGCCTGTGCACATATCGATGAGAATGAGAAAAAAATGACGATACTGCGCGATCGCCTGATTGACGGACTGTCAGAAATTGAGCATTCCATTCTAAACGGCGATGCGAAGAGAAGGCTTCCGGGGAACGTAAACTTCTGCTTCGAGGGAATCGAGGGAGAATCTCTGTTGTTGCTTTTGGATGACAGGGGAATCTGTGCATCCTCCGGCTCTGCATGCACGTCCGGCTCACTTGACCCCAGCCATGTCTTACTTGCAATCGGAAGGGTACACGATATTGCCCACGGTTCTCTGCGCTTATCTCTCTCTGAGGATAACACAGAGGAAGAGATTGATTATACTGTGCGGATGGTCAAAGAAGTGGTAGAATATCTGCGAGGGTTCTCACCAATCTGGAGAGATCTTTTATCCGGAAAACGTGATTTTATGATAAAAGGAGGTAATTCAAATGGCACTGTATAGCGATATTGTAATGGATCATTTCAGAAATCCGCGAAATGTGGGAATCATCGAGAATGCCGACGGTATCGGTGAGGTGGGCAATGCAAAGTGCGGAGATATTATGAAGATTTATCTAAAAATTGAGGGTGATATGATTACCGATGCGAAGTTTGAAACTTTTGGTTGCGGTTCCGCAATTGCGTCGAGTTCCATGGCGACGGAGATGATAAAGAATAAGCCCGTATCGGAGGCTCTCACGCTTACCAACAAGGCAGTGGTTGAGGCACTGGATGGTTTACCTACACATAAAATTCATTGCTCGGTACTTGCGGAAGAAGCAATTAAACTGGCATTGAAGGACTATTATGATAAAAATGACATTGCTTATGATTCAAAATTGCTGAAGGCATGTGAGTGTTGCAGCCATGAATAATGACAAACTAATTTTTAGGAGAAGAATGAAATGATGATTTCAACCAGGGGAAGATATGCATTACGTGTTATGATTGATTTGGCAGAGCATAAAGACGGGAATTATATTCCGATGAAAGAAGTGGCGGATCGCCAGGAAATCTCGCTGAAATATTTGGAACGAATTCTTCCTGTACTGACCAAGAACGGCTTTATTGAGGGAATTCAAGGGAAAGGTGGCGGCTATCGATTAATCAAATTCAGGGCGATCGCGAGTTGAAGGTATGTCTTGCTTGCCAGACAAAGGTTGAA
>CAYMCV010000172.1:0-2897 GCA_964389005.1 uncultured Lachnospiraceae bacterium
CGGAGGACAGGGAGAAATTCGATGCACTGCTGGAACGGTTACATATTCAACGTCCGCGCGGTTTTACGGTGACGGAAGAGAAAAGCGCCATACGAGCTGCCGAGACAGTCGGTTATCCGGTTTTGATGCGTCCGTCTTATGTACTCGGTGGTCAAAACATGATTATTGCATATGAAGAAGCAGATATTGTGGAATACATGCAGGTCATTTTGGAACAGAATCCAGACAACCTGATTTTGATTGATAAATACATTCAGGGACGTGAGGTGGAAGTGGATGCGATTTGCGACGGAGAGGATATCCTGATTCCCGGAATTATGGAACATATTGAACGAACAGGTGTACATTCCGGTGACAGTATCGCAGTTTATCCGGCACCGCACATCAACGGCAAAATGGCACAAAATATCTTGATGTTGACTAAGAAACTCTGCCTGGCACTGGATGCGAGAGGGCTGGTTAATATCCAGTATATTGTTGCAGACGGAGAGATTTTTATCATAGAAGTGAATCCGCGTGCATCAAGAACCATACCATATCTCAGCAAAGTTACGCAGGTTCCGATGTGTGATCTTGCAACCAAGGTAAGCCTCGGATATCGCTTGGAATCTTTGGGTTACGGAACAGGACTGTATCCGACATCGAATTATACGTGTGTCAAAGTTCCGGTATTTTCCTTTGAAAAACTGGCGGATTTGGATACACAATTGGGACCGGAAATGAAATCGACAGGAGAGGTGCTTGGAATTGGAAGAACTTTGCAGGAGGCACTTTTTAAAGGGCTTGTGGCAGCAGGATATAAGATGGATCACGGAGGAGGTATCTTAATCAGTGTTCGAAAGAGCGATAAGGCTGAGATTGCGTTTGTTGCACAGAAATTTGCGTCAATGGGATTCTCTCTGTATGCAACAGAGGGAAATGCGGTGGTTTTACGTGATGCCGGAATGACGGTTACGGAAGTGAAGAAAATCCATGAAAGTGAAGAAAATGCAGTAACATTGATGGAAAGCGGGAAAATCCAGTATGTCTTATCGACATCGGCAAAGGGCAGAGATCCGCACCGCGACAGCGTAAAGTTGAGAAGAAAAGCAATGCAGCTCGGCATACCGTGTGTGACCAGTCTGGATACGGCAATGGCCATTGCCAAGAGTTTAGAGAGTGGGTTTAATGAAAACAATACGGAATTGATAGATCTTAATCAAATGTAGTCAAAATAAGAAAGGAAGGGAAGAAAATGTATGAGGAAAACAAAATAACAAAATATGTATTTGTGACAGGTGGTGTTGTGTCCGGCTTGGGAAAGGGGATAACCGCGGCTTCCTTGGGACGTTTGTTGAAAGAGAGGGGATATCGTGTGGCAGCACAGAAACTCGATCCGTATATGAATGTTGATCCGGGAACCATGAGTCCGTATCAGCATGGTGAAGTGTTTGTAACGGAAGATGGGGCAGAAACCGATTTGGACTTGGGACATTATGAGCGATTTATTGATGTGAATTTGTCCAAGTTTTCAAATTTGACCTCCGGCAAGGTTTATTGGAATGTATTGAATCGTGAGCGCAAGGGCGAGTATTTGGGGGAGACGGTACAGGTTATTCCACATATTACGGAAGAAATTAAGCATTTTATCTATACAGGAGCCAAGGAAACCGACGCAGATGTATTGATTACAGAAATCGGAGGAACGACAGGGGATATCGAGAGTCAGCCATTTTTGGAAGCAATCAGACAAATATCATTAGAAATAGGGCGCGAAAACTGCCTATTCATCCATGTAACGCTGGTTCCTTATCTCAGCGGTTCGGATGAGTTAAAATCCAAACCCACACAGCATTCCGTGAAAGAATTGCAGGCACTTGGCATAACGCCAAACATCATTGTGACTCGTGCGGACAAACCTCTGGAAAAGAGTATTATTGATAAAATTGCACTTTTTTGCAACGTAAAAAAAGATTGTGTCATCGAGAACGAAACATTGTCCTGTCTTTATGAGGCACCGCTAATGTTACACAAAAACGGTTTGGATAACGTCGTTTGTCGTGAATTGGGCTTAAAGGAGAAAGAACCGGACCTCAAAGCATGGGAAGAAATGATGAATAAAATCAATCATCGTGAAAAGAATGTCACAATTGCAATCGTAGGAAAATATGTACAGTTGCATGATGCGTATTTATCGGTCAGAGAAGCATTGTATCACGGTGGGTATGATTGTGGTGCCAAGGTTGAAATTGCATGGGTGAACAGTGAGGACATTACCGTAGAGAATGCAGAAGAAATTTTATCAAAAGTACAGGGCATTTTGGTTCCGGGCGGTTTTGGTGACCGTGGAATCGCAGGCAAAGTTATTGCCTGTTGTTATGCCAGAGAACATGATATTCCATATCTCGGTATTTGCTTGGGGATGCAAATTAGTGTCATTGAATTTGCGCGGGATGTATGCGGTATTGCCGATGCAGATTCCAGAGAGTTCAACGAAGTCGGAGAGAACTTGGTCATTGACTTGATGGAAGAACAGGTCGGGATTGTCACAAAGGGAGGAACCATGCGTCTTGGCAGTTATCCGTGTCGTGTTACCGAGGGGACACAACTCATGAAAGCTTACGGGCAGGAAATGATTACGGAACGACATCGGCACAGATATGAATTCAACAATGACTATCGAGAGATACTCACTCAAAACGGGATGAGAATCTGCGGGATGTCACCGGACGAACACATTGTTGAAGCAGTTGAAGTGCCATCCAATCGCTTTTTTGTCGGCGTTCAGTTTCATCCGGAATTCAAGAGCAGACCCAATAAGGCACATCCGTTGTTTCGTGAGTTCGTAAAATCCTGCATATAAAAATGAACATGGGGACGGGGCAAGTGTAACATTTACCGAGGTAAATGTTACACTT
>CAYMCV010000173.1:0-2823 GCA_964389005.1 uncultured Lachnospiraceae bacterium
CTGTTATCGATGTTTGGTGGAGAAAGCGTGATTTTTCCTGCACAAACCGCAGTTGCAGATATGGGAACGTGGGAATTGTGGGGCAGTTATGTTCGTTACGTAGGTGCGGGAGCCGTCGCAGCGGGAGGACTCATTAGTCTGGTTAAATCATTTCCCTTAATTGTTCAAACCTTTCGCCGTGCAATTCGAGGGTTTCAAAAGAATGGTGAGGATATCCCCATATGGGTTGTGGCACTCGGCATTTTGGCGATTGCGCTCATCATGTGGATTGTTCCGGTCATACCGGTTAATTTTTTCGGTGCATTGATTATCATTGTTTTCGGATTCTTTTTTGCAACGGTTTCGTCACGTATGGTAGGACTTGTCGGGAGCAGTAACAATCCGGTTTCCGGCATGACGATTGCAACATTGATTATTACGGCACTTTTATTTAAAATTACCGGAAATGATGCCTACGACGGAATGGTTGCTTCCATTACCGTCGGTACCATCATTTGTATCGTTGCCGCGATGGCAGGCGATACGTCACAGGACTTAAAGACCGGTTTCTTGGTGGGAGCGACACCAAAGAAACAGCAGTACGGAGAAATTATCGGTGCGGTTGTTTCGGCGGTGGCAATCGGTGGGGTATTGTACTTGCTGAATTCGGCATGGGGGTACGGAACAACAGAATTGCCCGCTCCGCAGGCGACATTGATGAGGATGGTGGTGGAAGGCGTTATGGGAGAAAATCTGCCATGGACGCTGATTCTCGCCGGCGCCGCAGTTGCCGTTATATTGGAGTTGTTGGGGATCGCGGTGTTACCGTTTGCGGTTGGCATGTATTTACCGATTCATTTAAGTGCCGCCATTATGACCGGTGGATTGGTACGCCTGTGGGTTGAACACAGAAAACGCGTCAATGAGGAAACAAAAAAGCAAAATGTTGAAAGCGGGATTCTTTTTGCCTCCGGAATGATTGCCGGAGAAGGACTGATTGGAATTTTGTTGGCGGTGCTGGCTGTCATTCCGCTCAGAGGTCAAACGATTGCGGATGTAATTCAAATCCCGGAGAAGTATCAACTTGGAAATATCGGTGCAATCTTCACATTTGGGGTGTTGATAGCCGCCTTTATTTGGTTTATAATAAGAGACAGTGTGAGAGAGGCCTCTGCCTGACAATCGGGTACGGGGATGAATTGGAGGGAACCATTGATGATGACAGAGCATTTACAACCTGCGAATGTATTCCGCTATTTTGAGGAATTGTGCCGTATTCCGCACCCTTCCTATCAGTTGGAAGCAATTGGCGCGTATTTAATGAACTTTGCAGAAGAACATGGATTACAGTATTGGACGGATACAGACGGAAATGTTGTCATAATAAAGAGTGCTACACAAGGGTATGAGTATCAGCCGGCAGTCATTTTGCAGGGGCATATGGATATGGTTGCCGTACGTACGGCAGAGAGTGAAATTGACCCCGAAACAGAAGGATTGAAACTATGTGAGGATAACGGTTATCTCTATGCCGAGGGAACAAGTCTCGGTGGAGATGACGGAATTGCAATTGCCTATATTCTTGCAATTTTAGATAGTGATGAGATTTCGCATCCGCGAATCGAGGCTGTATTTACGACCAACGAAGAAGTCGGCATGGAAGGCGCACTTGGCATTGATATGACAAATCTTCGAGGGAAACGGCTTCTGAATATTGATTCGGAGGAAGAAGGTGTGTTGCTTGCGGGATGTGCGGGCGGAATTCGCGTGCATTCAGAGATTCCTGTAAAGCGGGAACTTTTTAGAGGTAAAAAATTACAGATCCATGTGGATGGTTTGCTCGGCGGTCATTCGGGGACCGAAATTCATAAAGAGAGAGGAAATTCGAACTGTCTGATGGGGCGTGTATTGGCGGCAATCGGTAACGAAGCTCGTTTGATTGACTTACAGGGTGGACTCAAGGATAATGCGATTCCAAGGGTTACGAGTGCTGTATTATTGGTATGCGATGAACTGTCAGAAGAAAGAATTGAGAACATATTGCGTAAGATGCGCATTGAGTTTCTCAAAGAGTTCTGGGGGAGGGATGACGGAATCAATATTACTTGGGCGTACTCCTCCGAAAGCGAGTTGCCTGCATTAACCGTAGAAGCGACCAAAAAAGTTGCAAATTATCTGGTTGCGGCACCAAACGGCGTATGCAAAATGAGCGATTCTCTTGAGGGACTTGTGGAGACATCTTTAAATCTTGGAATTGTTCGCTTGGATGAAACATGTCTACGCGTGGACTTTTCACTGCGTAGTCTGATTACGGAGGAACGCGACAGATTACAACAGCAACTGAAGCGCTTAACCGCATTTTTTGGCGGAACAAGTACCGAGAGCGGTGCATATCCGGCGTGGGAATACCGAAGTGAATCAAAACTGCGTGATAAAATGGTGCGTATCTACCGCGATTGTTACGGCAAAGAACCGATAGTTACCGTCATTCATGCGGGACTCGAATGCGGAATTCTGGCTCAAAAAATAGAAGGATTGGATTGTATATCTTTCGGCCCCGATATTCTTGATATCCATACCACAGAGGAGAAATTGGATATTGCTTCCACTGAGCGCGTATGGAATTATCTGTTACGTGTGTTGGCGGATAAAGAATATCCGGAAGAAGAGATTTTATCGGAAGATTCCTATGCGGAAGTCATGGATGAAGATCAGTGTTTGACAGATGAATTCGTTGACGAAACAGACGAGGAGACCACGATTGACGAAATTCTTTGGGATGACGAGGAATTTGACTCGGTGAAAAATGTTTTGATGAATTGTTTCAAGTAATACTCACAGACA
>CAYMCV010000174.1:0-2723 GCA_964389005.1 uncultured Lachnospiraceae bacterium
TGCTTGTAGTACTTGAACTGGTATAAAATACCCATTTCATAATAAAAAATACTTCCTATTCTTTTGTTAACATGATATACTACGAAGGTGGGAAGTTTTTTTATTACCATTGCTTAACAGAAAAGAATGTGTATTAGGAGGGAAAACAAATGACTTTTGAAGAATTAATGGCATACGCGAAGGAGCAGGATTGTTCGGATATTCATATTACGGTTGGAACCAATCTTGCAATTCGTCGTTATGGTGTATTGAAGATTTTGGAGCCGGCACCGTCAGCAGAAGAGTCCAGAGATATGATTTTTTCGATATTGGATTCCGAACAGGTTCGTGCGGTTACCGCAGGTGAGGATCTTGATGTTGGTTGTATGTTGCGTGACGGTTCGCGTATCAGAGCGAATGTGTATCATCAGAGAAATAATCTTGCAGCCAGCATTCGTATTCTTCGTGATCGTATACCGACATTCGAGGAATTGGAGTTGCCGCCAATCGTCAAAGATTTGGCTGAGTTACCACGTGGATTGGTACTTGTAACGGGACCGACAGGTAGCGGAAAGACAACGACGCTTGCTTCGATGATGGCGCATATCAATAAAACAACTTCCAGACATATTATGACAATTGAAGACCCGATAGAATATGTTTTCAACCATGAGAGAGCAATGATTCATCAGAGAGAAATCGGTAGGGACGTTGATTCGTTTGCAACCGCACTTCGTTCTGCACTGCGTGAAGACCCCGATATCATCCTCGTTGGTGAAATGCGTGATTTTGAGACGATTTTAGCGGCGATAACCGCAGCGGAAACCGGACATTTGGTACTTTCTACATTACATACCACAAGTGCTTCACAAACGGTTGACAGAATTATTGATGCCTGCCCGATTGAAGGCCAATCACAGATTCGTTCTCAGTTTGCCAATGTTATTAAGGGTATTTTTAGCCAGCAGTTGCTTCCTCTTAAGAATGGAGACGGACGTGTCGTTGCGACAGAAGTTATGTATGCGAACTACGCGATTACCAATCTGATTCGTGAAAGTAAGTCCATCCAAATTCCGAGTGCCATTCAATCAGGTTCGGCATTGGGGATGCATACATTGAACATGGACTTGGCAAATCTTGTAAGACGACAGAGAGTAAGCAAAGAAGAAGCGTTGAAGGTATCCTCCACACCGGGCGAATTAGAGAAAATGTGCTAAAATATTAACTTTGTTGTTTGGGAAGGAAACTATGGAAGAACAAGTTAAGAAAAAAGGAATCACAAAGAACGGGATTAAGATGGTTGCAATCATCACCATGTTTATTGATCATTTTGCGGCGATACTCTTTGAAACCGCATTGATGAATGCAGGTTCATCAGGGGTTGCAGTGATTGGCGGAATGCAAATTGATTTCAATACGCTCTATATGATTGATTTTTGCATGCGTATGATTGGCAGAATCGCATTTCCTATTTTTTGCTATTCGTTGGTAGAAGGTTTTTGTTATACTAAGAATGTTTGGAAGTACGTATTAAGACTCGCAGTCTTTGCGATTGTAACAGAAGTTCCGTTTGATTTGGCTTTTAAAGGGAAATGGATGGATTGGAGTTATCAGAACGTCTTAATTACGATGCTCTTTGGGTTATTGACATTAATGGCGATGAAGTTTGTTGAACAGAAACTCATCACCGATGCCAAAACAGCCAGAACGGAAAATCGAATTGCAAATATAGCATTGCAGTCAGTTTCTCTGCTTGCAGGGATCTCGCTTGCGGAGTTATGTAATACGGACTATTCCGGCATGGGGATTCTGACAATCGTAATCATGTATTATCTGCGTGAAAAGAAAAAGAAATTCGCCGTGTTGGCTTCGTTCTTAGGCGCAATTTTTATTGCATTACCGAATTTTGGTATGTATTTGGAGCAATTCAGAAGCGCGTTTGCAATGGCGAATTTACAAGTGTCGATTTCACCTTATGCGCCGACCATCATTGTATTTTTTATCATCATCCCTGCATTTACGGCATTACTGATATTTCTGTTTAGTAGGATTAAGAGAGCGGATATGTCGGCGCTGGGCGGTGGAATCATGATTTTGACTGTAATGAGTCTCAATGAGATTTTTGCATTCTTTGGTTTGATTGCACTTGGCTTGTATTCGGGAGAGCGTGGGAAAAGTTCCGGTTTTATGAAGTATTTCTTTTATTGGTTCTATCCCGTTCATATTCTGCTGATTTTCCTGTTGGCGGTAGCTTTGGGGGTTTGCAGAATTCCGGGATTAGGATAAATCTTTTTGGAAGTGTTGATAATCCTTACAATGTTCCCATGCGCCGCCCCAGATGAAGCCGTGCGCGATAAATAATTGATAACACAAATCATTTTCATCAATTTTATGTAAAAATGTCTGACTGCGGTCAGCATAAACTTCAGAGCCGGGTGGAGAAATATATCCATTCGGCTCGCAGTATGGGTTGTAAAATGGATTCACGTCGATTGCAGCACCGTAAGCATGGTGAGATAAGGTGTGTGTTCCTGCAATGACGCGATAATTAAAACACGAAGTATTGTTATCTGCCATGCTGGCACGGTCATCGGCAAGATAGTCATCAATCAGTCTTATTTTTTCTATTTGATATGCTGCATGATACAACTCGCGGAAGATGACTAGCATGTCATTCGCCAATGCTTTATTGCAAATCAGTTCTCCGACGGTTGTTTTGCCATCAAAATTTGTATGCAGCACCG
>CAYMCV010000175.1:0-2617 GCA_964389005.1 uncultured Lachnospiraceae bacterium
GGAGCGATACCGCGAATCTTTCGGTTTTGGGATATGATCCGAAGAAGTACTATTCCGGGCGGTCGCCGTTGGAAGCACTCAGCATCGGAATCGCAATGGAAGATACCGACATTGCCATTCGTTGTAACGTGATTACCGTTTCCGATGAGGAAACTGCGTTTGAAGATAAAAAGATTATAGACCACAGTTCCGGAGAAATTTCCACAGAGGATGCCGCAATTCTGATTGATGCGGTACGAAAAGAACTGGAAAACGAGGAGTTTCAATTCTATGTCGGAACCAGTTATCGGCATTGCCTGATATGGAAAAAGGGTGAAGCGGTTGACTTAACGCCGCCGCACGACGTTCTTGGTCAGTCTGTCGGCGCCAATTTGCCGGGATGCAAACCGTTGCAGGAGATGATAAGAAGGAGTTACGAGATACTAAATCAACATCCGCTGAACATCGAACGGCGCAAGCAGGGCCTAAATCCCGCGAATTGTTGTTGGTTCTGGGGCGCGGGAACCAAGCCTCTTTTATCTGATTTTTTTGAAAAGACAGGGAAGCGCGGAACGATGATTTCCGCAGTTGATTTGCTTAAGGGAATTGCCATCGGAGCCGGCATGGACGTGAAGGAAGTTGCGGGCGCAAACGGTGGATTGCATACAAATTACACGGGAAAGATGGAGGCGGCGTTTCAGGCATTGACCGAGGAGCAGAAAGATTTCGTCTATATCCATGTGGAGGCGCCTGACGAGATGGGACATCAGGGCAGTTACGAGCGCAAAATCGAGGCGATTGAAAAAATTGATGAGAAAATCATCGGGCCGATTTGTGAAAAACTGCATCAGGCAGGAATCGAGTTTAGATTATTGTTTTTGCCGGATCATCCGACGCCGGTCAGATTACGCACGCATACTTCGGACAATGTTCCATATCTTCTGTACGACAGCACGATATCCAACGACGGCGTGGGCGCATATAATGAAAAAACAGCCGCTAAAACCGGCATTTTGATTGAAAACGGATATGAATTGATTGATCGGTTGTTTGAGGAGTAGGTAGCGATTAGAGAATGTTTGAAAAGAACGTTACAAATGTAATTTTTGTATACATGGGAGAGGTTGCAGAATAATTTTTAGGAGGACAAAATGTTAGTCGTAAAGAAATTTGGCGGTACTTCGGTAGCCAACAAGGAAAGAATTTACAATGTTGCCAAGCGATGCATTGAGGAATACCAACAAGGAAATGATGTTGTGGTTGTTCTGTCTGCTATGGGCAAGATGACGGATGAACTGATTCAGATGGCGCAGGATATCAATCCGCATCCGTCGAAAAGAGAACTTGACATGTTGCTTACGACCGGTGAGCAGACATCGGTTGCGCTGATGGCGATGGCGATGGCGCAGATGGGAGTTCCGGCGATTTCGCTGAATGCGTACCAGGTTGCGATGCATACGACATCCAACTACGGAAATTCAAGATTGAAGCGAATTGACACGGAGAGAATCAATCATGAGATTGAGCAGCGTAAAATCGTGGTAATCACAGGGTTCCAGGGCGTCAACAAGTATGATGATTATACGACGCTGGGACGCGGCGGTTCCGATACGACGGCGGTTGCGCTGGCAGCAGCACTGCATGCCGACAAATGTGAGATTTATACGGATGTGGATGGCGTATACACAGCAGATCCGCGTGTTGTTAAAAAAGCCAGAAAACTTAGTGAGATTACCTATGATGAAATGCTGGATCTTGCAACGCTCGGCGCAGGTGTATTGCATAACCGTTCCGTTGAAATGGCTAAAAAATACGGTGTACAACTTGTAGTACGTTCCAGTTTGACAAATGAAGAAGGAACAATCGTGAAGGAGGATGTAAAAGTGGAGAAAATGTTAGTCAGTGGGGTTGCCCTCGATAAAAATGCAGCAAGAATTTCAGTCATTGGTTTGGATGATAAGCCGGGTACCGCGTTCCGTCTGTTTGACGCGTTGGCAAAGGCAAATATCAACGTTGATATGATTTTGCAGTCCGTCGGCAGAAACAACACCAAGGATATTTCATTTACAGTTGACGGCAATTTCGGCGAAGAGGCATTGAAAGCAATCGAAGATAATCGTGCACGCCTGAATCCGGAGAATGTTGAGATTGAGAAAAACGTATGTAAGGTATCTGTCGTTGGTGCCGGCATGATGTCAAACCCGGGTGTAGCCGCGAAGATGTTTGAGTGCCTCTACAACGAGCATATCAACATCAAGATGATTTCCACCTCTGAAATCCGTGTTACGGTTCTGATTGATGTCAATGAGGCAGAGCGTGCCGCAAATGCAATTCATGATATCTTCGGATTGGAAGATTAGAACGAAGTTAAAAGGAGCGTGCCGCGTATTGGCGGCACGCTTGTAAATGATGATAGTGACAAAAAATTGCTTGTGTTTTTGGTGATGCGGTAATATAATGATACAGGTGCCGAAAAACAAAGGTGAGCGTCTTGGGTTTTGGTAGCGCGGGGGCGTAGCTCAGTTGGGAGAGCGATACGTTCGCAACGTATAGGTCATGGGTTCGAATCCCACCGTCTCCAGTAATGCTTATAAGTCATTACAAAAAAATTATTTTAGAGGTTGACAAGTCTGAAACC
>CAYMCV010000176.1:0-2516 GCA_964389005.1 uncultured Lachnospiraceae bacterium
TCCTTGGGTCGAATGACATAAGCCACTCCTTCATCCTGTAATTCTTGAAGCAATGCCGCTTGCCGCTCATATTCCGTCGAGCGATTCATCAACGACTGTACCAAGTCCGGATATTTTTTCCCGAACATTTTACGTATCAGCCACTTATACTTGCGATAATCCGTGGGTAACGTTCCTTCCTGCTTCGTCAAAACGACAAGCACCTTATCGCACCCTGCATCCAGTGCTCGTTGCACCGGCAGAGAATCCGTCAGGCTTCCGTCAAGATATTCCACGCCGTCAATATCCACCGGATTGCAAATGCCCGGCAGGGAACAGGATGCTTTGCCGATCTTGAGCAAGCGCTCTCTGTCGGATTGCTCCGTCATATACGCCGCTTTGCCTGTCTCGCAATCGGTAACCACATATTCGCATTGGGTTTCCCCCGAAAAATACCGTTCAAAATCAAAGGGGTATTTCTCGTAAACAAAATCATAAAACATTCTATCCAGATTCAGAATACGCCCACTCCGGCGCACCTCTCCGGGACCGTAATACCGTTCCTTCTTGGGCGGATTGATAACCTCACGCGAACGTCCGATTTGCCTTGACGCATAATTCATCGCCGTTCCGCCACCCGCCGATACTCCTATCACATAGGGAAACAGGATATCGTTTTCGAGGAAACAGTCCAGCACACCTGCCGTAAACATTCCACGCAGTGCACCGCCTTCCAGTACAAGACCGACTTTCATCGCTCCTCCTCTTACTCTCCGATTTCCTTACCGGTTGCCTTTGCCACATAGTTACACAAATCTCTGACAGATGTAAAATTCGGATTTGCTTCAAACTGCATTTGAAATTCATCTTCCACAGAAATCGCAAGTAACATCATGGTCAACGAATCAATCGCCAAATCCTCCACCAATCGTGAATCCATCGTAATCTTGTTCTCATCCACCGACGGCTTGATCCTCTTAAAAATTTCAATTAACTTTCCGTATATCATGTTCTTTTCTCCGTTTCTTTGCTATTGTCCATCTTACGAATTGCTCCGTTGTCATGAAGCCATTACGCCTTTTTCCTAAGCAGGAAGACTCGTGTCTTCCGACAAGTGCAATACTAATTTCTCGCTATTTTCATCGCGCCGGTACGCTTAAAATCGGTATCGCGCACGGTGACTTTCATGACTCTCTTAAAGGTCGGCATCTTCGCATTGACCTCGGCAACCATCGCGTCAATCTTAACCTTGATTTCTTCCGGTGAAAGCCCTTCCACCATGGGTGCAAACGGAAGAATCTCGATTGCTATCACGCGTTCTCCGTTCAAATCGTCCTCTTTTACAAGGCAGTCCTTCACCAACGACTGTTTGTAGAATGCTTCTTCGATTTCCTCCGGAGATACGTTCTCGCCATTGGATAAAATAATTAGGTTCTTGATACGACCAACAATGTAGACATATCCTTCTTCATCGAATTCTACCAAATCACCGGTCTTCAGCCAGCCGTCTTCCATCACTTCCGCTGTTGCTTCGGGTGCTTCGTAATAACCGTCCATCAGATTGTCGCCTTTGATCCACAACTCACCGTCAACTACTTTATAATCCTGTCCCGGATAAATTTTACCCATGGAATCGGGTTTGACATCTGTGTCATAATTACCGCTTGACAAATTTGAGCCTTCGGTCAGACCATAGCCTGCAAGCAACGCAATGTTGAACTCGCGAAACTGTGCCATCAGCCTTGGCGGAACCGGAGCCGCGCCGACAATTAACGTCTTTAAATCGCCGAGGAATGCCGCGCCCTTCATCTTGGCAATACCCAGGATAATCTCCGCAAGACCGGGAACAATGACGAGTGCGGTCGGACGTACTACGGGAATCAAGCCTACCGCTGCCTTCATGTCTTCACACGCATAGATAAAAGAGCCTGTGTATAAGCAGGATAAAAATCCGCGAACCGAGCCAAAGATGTGTGAAAGCGGTAAAAAGGAAATGTATCTGCTGTAGAATACTTGTCCCGGCTGGAAAATACCGTTATGCGAGCCTCGCATCAATGCGCCATGATTCAGAACTACGCCTTTCGGTGCTCCTGTCGTTCCGCCGGTAAAATAGATTGCGGCTACCGTCTGTTTCTGTACCTCTGCCATTGGTGCTTCTTCATCTGCGATAGATGTCATTTTATATGTGTTGATGTCCAATTTATCCGTAAATGCCAAGAATTCATCAGCGATAAAAAGTCCCGCAATGGCGAATTTCTTGCTGACAGCAAACAACGCATCATCGTTTAATGCCGTCGGAAGCATGATGACCGTATAACCCGCAGTCGTAATTGCAAGAAACAGTTCCATTGCATCAATGCTGGTTCGTGCCATAACACCAATCTTTGCACCCGGTTCAAATCCAAGTTGATTGATATACTGTCTGCGGCGTGCCACGCGGCTGACCAATTCTTTATAGGTATAAGTCACGTCGCTGTTTCCGAGCGCCGGACGGTCTGCGTATTCTTCCCCAATAAAAGCTAAAAATTCGCAAATGG
>CAYMCV010000177.1:0-2477 GCA_964389005.1 uncultured Lachnospiraceae bacterium
TGTATATCGTATAATAAAGCTACCTTAAATCGGAAAAAGAATTCCCTATAATCAGAAAGGGATTTTCCTCATAATCAGAAGGACATATTGTAACAATAATCCAAATCTACTATCCTTTGTTAAGAGACCAATCTTTTCAAAGGAGGAAAGGAAGATGCTAAATATGTCCCAAATCAATCATATCAGAGATTTGAGTAAATGTGGATACCGTATTTCAGAAATTCATGAAGAAACCGGTACCGATCCAAAAACAATTAGGAAGTACATCAATCAGGAGGATTTTTCACCACTACCTCCTTCCAGAAGAGGTCGCCCCGGAGTTCTGGATTCATATAAGGATATCATCAATGAATGGTTAAAAGAAGATGCCCTTCATTGGAACAAACAACATCATACCGCAGTTCGTGTTTATAACAGGCTTCGAGAAGAATGCGGATATCATGGAAGTTATGATACCGTACAAAAGTATATGTGCCATAAGCATCGTGAACTGCAATCAAAAGCATCGCAAGAACTAATCTGGGAACCCGGATGCGCACAGGTAGATTTCGGTGAAGCTGACTTCTATGAAGATCAAACCAGCATTCGCAAAAAGTACTTAACAGTCTCCTTCCCCTATAGTAACGATGGCTTTACACAAGTGTTCGGAGGTGAAACAGCAGAGTGCGTTTGTCAAGGTTTAAAGGACATCTTTATGTATATCGATTGCGTTCCCAAACTACTGATTTTTGATAATGCAACCGGCGTCGGAAAGCGTATTTACAATCATGTCATTGAAACCGAATTGTTTTCTCGTTTCCGTGCACACTATGGATTTCAAATTCGCTTCTGTAATCCACATGCCGGGTGGGAAAAGGGAAATGTTGAAAATAAGGTTGGTACGATAAGAAGAAATCTTTTTGTCCCGCCGCTCCACTATCACGATATCGTGGAACTGAATAAGGAACTTCTGGACAAGCACATAATAAAAGCCTCCGAACATCATTATAAAAAAGGTACGCTTATTTCTGAACTTTTCAAAGAGGATGTGGAGAACTCTTTATCCTTACCGCGTAATGAATTCTATGTATGTAGATATGAATATTTCAAAGCAGACGGCTACGGAAAAATATGTCTCGACGGAAAACATCATTACTCTACAAGGCCGGAATACCATGGTCAAACGGTACTTGTTGGTATCAGAGCCCATGAAATTGATATCTTAAATAACGAGGGCAAGTTACTTGTAAGTCATAAGCGTGTATACGGCGATGTTCGTACCGATATCTGCGATTACAGCACCACGCTTGAAGTACTGTCAAGAAACACAGGTGCATGGTCAAACAGTGGCGTTCGTAAGGAGATTCCGGAGCTTCTTCGTGAATATCTGGATAGTCTGGAAAAACCGGAGTT
Source organism: uncultured Lachnospiraceae bacterium (assembly GCA_964389005.1). GTDB lineage: Bacteria > Bacillota > Clostridia > Lachnospirales > Lachnospiraceae > CAYMCV01. The sequence continues at coordinate 1,393 of CAYMCV010000177.1, forward strand.
AAAAGGTCAGCTTCGATTACTGAAAGACCTTGCCGCACAGTACGGATATAAAGCAGCTGTAAATGCCATGAGCCTTGCTCTGAGTCAGGGGAAGATTCATCAATCTGACGCATCTATTCTGGCCGCCAGAATTACCGGATATGGTATTAACACACCACCTGAAGTTGGGCCACCTCTTTCTATCTATGATGATACCTTTCTTAACACGCAGAATCAGAAAGGGGGTGATATGGTATGATGACTCCCAAAATGCGGTCCGAATTGGAGGAGGAAGTGGCACTATATAGTCGTAAACTGTTTCTTACAAGTTCGGTATCCGAACTATGTACTGAATATGGAACTCCAAAACAAATCGAGTTTCTACGTGATGTATTGAAATGTGAACTCGAAAAAAGAGATGAAAACAGAAAAATCCGGTTAGTAAAAAGAGCTCGTTTTCCAATATATAAAACCTTTTCCGAGTATGAATATCATTGTGTGAAGTTCCCTCCTGCATTCTCAAAATCTGAATTAGAAGAGATTGCATTCGTAAGAAACAAGCAAAACCTGGTTCTGTATGGACCTGTCGGAATAGGAAAAACACATATGGCGATTGCTGCCGGAATCAAGGCCTGCAATGCCGGATATAGTGTACGGTTTTATACTGTAACGGAACTGGTTTTGAAACTTTCTGAAGCGAGAAAATCAGGTACATTGGAACGATTACGGAACGATATCAATAACCTTGATTTACTTATCCTTGATGAATGGGGATATGTTCCGGTTGATCGAGAAGGTTCACAATTACTTTTTCAAATCATTTCCGACAGTTATGAGAGCAAGAGCTTAATTCTTACAACCAACCTTGAGTTTTCAAAATGGGGAGGTATTTTTACGGATGATCAGATGGCTGCTGCAATGATTGACAGACTGGTACATCATGGTCACCTTATCTTGTTTGAAGGAAATAGCTATCGAATGGAGCATGCACTGATGAAGCAAACAACAAAACAAGATTTATAGTCCTTCGGAAAATGGGGAAATCCACCTTACGAAAACAGGGAATTCTTTTTCCGATTTTAGGGAAAAACACTTGACGAAATACA
>CAYMCV010000178.1:0-2446 GCA_964389005.1 uncultured Lachnospiraceae bacterium
AGAAAATACGCAAGCAAGGAATCTTTTGGGTCTGGTTTATTTTGAGATGGGTGAAACCGTTGCTGCGTTGAGCGAATGGGTAATTAGTAAGAATTTTCAAGCCGAAAAGAACATTGCAGATGATTATATTGATATGATACAATCGAACCCTGCGGGACTTGAAAATATCAATGCAACCATCAAGAAGTTTAATCAGTCAATTACATACTGTCAGCAGGAAAGTTATGATGTAGCCAAGATACAGCTTAAAAAAGTTGTCAATATGAACTCCAAACTGATTCAAGCGCGACAACTGTTGGCTTTGCTTTTTATGAAAGATGAAGAATGGCAGGAAGCCAAGCGCGAATTGGAAGCATGTAAGAAGATTGATATCGGAAATACGATGACGAACAGGTATCTCAAGGAAGTTGATACCATGTTGGGATTCGAAGATGATAAGGAACTTGGGCGTAAGAAAAAGAAGACAGCCGCTGCCGTGCAGTTAGTCAGCGGTTATGAGACGATTATTCAACCAAACAATGCCAAAGAAGCAGTCGGCTGGAATATTCTTTTTAATATTTTGATTGGTTTGCTCATCGGTCTTGCAATTGGTTGGTTTTTGTTGGCACCGTTACGTGCGGGACAAGCAGATACAGAATTGGAAACGGAATTGGCGGATGTCAGAGAACAGTTGGCGGTTAAAACCGCGGCCGTAGCGGAATTGAAACAACAAATTGACACGATGGGAATCAATGCCACAGACATGCAGGAAGAACTTGATGATTACAAGGGTGCGACAGGCATGGTTTCTGCGCATAAGAATTTGATGTTGGCGCAGGCGGAATTCAATAAGGGTGCCGAGATGGATAAACTTGTGATTGCAGATTATCTTGAGCAAATAGATGATACATTTTTGGCATCACAGGCGACGGAAGAGTTTATTTTATTATACGATACAATGAAAGCTGAGGTTGGTCCTTTTGTCAGCGCTTCCTACTATACGACCGGTTATGAAGCATATCGAAATGATGATTACGCGACTGCAATCAAAGACTTGATTAAGGCAGTGAATTACGATGCAACAAACGGTGAAGCGTTGTATGCATTGGCAAGCGCGTATGAAAAGGATGGCGATACAGAGAATGCAAAAATAACCTATATTAAAGTGATCGAACTCTTCCCCGGTACGGAGAAGGCGACCAAGGCACAGAATGCGATGAATCAAATTGATGGTGCCGAAGAACCGTAGATAAAGAAGGGTAACTTCAGACAAACTTACGAAAGCATGGATAATTTCCATGCTTTTTTTTCGCCAAATTGATAAAAACGCATTACTTGGCGTATGAATTGAATTTCAGACGGTTGCTACTACCGTGTAAGACAGAAAATAATTGATATGGAGGTTCAGATGGGAGAAGAAATAAGCCAGATGGTTACAGAGGAAGATTTCGCAATCATTGATCATTGCTTGATGATACGGATGCCGCAAGAGATTGATCACCACAGTGCATATCACATCCGCGAAAAAGCAGACAGCTATTTGATGTTGCGCGGTGTTGACAACATTGTATTTGATTTTGAAAGAACAATTTTTATGGATAGTTCCGGCATTGGGGTCATCATGGGAAGATATAAAAAAATTGCTTGTTTTGGCGGACATGTATATGCCATACATACGGACGACAGAATTCGTAAAATTATTCGTATATCGGGATTACATCGGTTGATGGAAGTAATTAGCTAACAGGGTAAAACAGAAATGGAGGTTCATAATGACAAACGAAATGAAAATTGAATTTGATGCCGTTTCAGAAAATGAAGGTTTTGCACGAGTTTCCGTTGCCGCTTTTTTAACCGGTTGCAATCCGACGCTTGAAGAAATCTCGGATGTAAAAACGGCAGTATCGGAAGCGGTCACAAATGCAATTATACACGGATATCCAAATGATAGCGAAACAGAGGAAAAACAAAAGGTATGGATTACATGTACCATCAAAGATTGCGTATTTGAAGTAATCATCAAAGATAGCGGTATCGGAATTGACGACATTGAGAAGGCGATGGAGCCGTTGTATACAACAAGACCGGAATGGGAGCGTTCCGGAATGGGATTTGCTTTTATGGAAGCGTTTATGGATGAAGTTATCGTACATAGTACACCCGGACAAGGAACTGAGATTCAAATGACAAAAAAGATAGGTAAGGAGGAAGAGGATAGTCGTTTGCAATAAAACGGGGGTATGGGATGGAGAATCAGAAGGACTTATTATCACAGGCGCAGAGCGGAGATAAAGAGGCACGAAATACTCTTGTAGAGATGAATTTGGGATTGGTACACCATATTGTGAAACGTTTTTACGGTCGCGGTCAGGATTGCGAGGATTTGTTTCAAATCGGCAGTATTGGATTGATGAAAGCAATTGACCATTTTGATACTACATTGAACGTTAAATTTTCCACTTATGCT
>CAYMCV010000179.1:0-1750 GCA_964389005.1 uncultured Lachnospiraceae bacterium
AATCCCTCAACAGTTTCCGGTTTTGTATTGTTTTCAAAACCAACCATGAAAAAATACCGCCTCCAAGTATGAGTGCAGATGTTCTGAATCCACAAATATAACCGACGCCTGTCAAAGCAGGCAGTACATCGATTCCGATTCCGGCACCTTTATATCTTTTAAATGCATAATCCACTTCCGACGGAAACCATTTGATACCGTCCGCCAGCAGTTTGTAAACGGCTGCAATCGAAAGTCCCGCAAAAACACATACTGCTTTCACACCTCCGTTTTCCCCAGCTTTCAGTACCCGGGCACATGCGGTTCCCTCCGGATAAGGAAGCACATGGTTTTCCTTTACAATTAATGCATAACGAAGCGGAATCATGAACAGTACGCCGAGAATTCCGCCGCAAAGTGCAATCATCGTAATCTCTAAAAGACTTGGCGGCGGCATCTGCCCATCACCTGCCCACATAAAAAGAACCGGCATTGTAAAAATGGCTCCTGCCGCTAAGGATTCTCCCGCAGAGCCAATGGTCTGTACCATATTATTTTCTAATATAGAATTTCTTCGCATTACAAACCGAATGATACCCATGGAGATAACCGCAGCCGGAATGGATGCCGAAACCGTCATCCCAACACGTAAACCGAGATACGCATTGGCAGCACCGAACAATACCGCCATCAATATACCGATAATAATAGAAACAGCGGAAAATTCTTTCTTTCCCGCTGTTTCTTTTCGTTCATTTTCCATAGCTTTTCCCTTCCTTTTGAACCGTCTTGGTCATAAGTCTGTACAATTTCGGAAAAACTATGCATGATTCTATTTTCTGATATTCGTCTGTGTTCTTTTTTTAACCGCCGGTTTATCCTCTACCGGCTTTTCATTCGATACTTTTTTCTCCTCTGAAGTCGTCTTTACAGATACAATCGGTTCTGCGATTGTTTTCTTCCTCTTTTTTCCAAATTTCTGAAAGAACGGAAGACCACGCTTCCTCGGAGGCGCCGGTGGCTCCGCCACCTCAAATCCCTTCTCTGCATTCTTCTTGTTTACGGTCTCACGTAGCAATGTATACGCCGTTGATGTCAAAGGAATAAACAACAACATTCCGGCAATGCCCATGAGACTGCCACCAACGGTAATTGCCGCCAATACCCACATGGAAGGCAAGCCTACCGAATTTCCGACAACATACGGATAAATGAGATTGCCCTCAATCTGTTGTACGATTACAAACAGTAAAATGAACCATAATGCTTTGATCGGGTCATCAATCATGATCAGAATCACGCCGACGCCGCAGCCGATAAATCCGCCAACAACGGGTATCAATGCCGTAAAAGCAACCAGTACGCCAATAAGTACAACATAATCGAATTGGAAAATCAACATAGCAATTGCCACAAGCAAGCCGAGAATCACAGACTCAACACACTGTCCTGCAATAAAATTGCTAAAATTGGTTTCCATCATCACAAGAACGCGCAATACCGTTTCATTCTTTTTTTCCGGTAAAAAAGCAGATAAAACACGTTTGAATTGAGCGCCGAGTTTTTCTTTTTGTGCCAAAATATATATCGAAAAAATCAAAGCAATCGCAATATTATAGAAACTACCGCCGATTTTGCCTGCCACGCTGAATGTATTCTTGATAACCGAACCGCCGACACCGTTTCTGAAAAAATCGCTCACATTGGATAATACCGTCGGCCAATCAATCTTGATGTCTTCCAACTTCCCGAATTCATCCGACAGTATCTT
>CAYMCV010000179.1:1801-2412 GCA_964389005.1 uncultured Lachnospiraceae bacterium
CTAAAATTGCACACAGCACCAAAACAAAGAGAATTGTAAGAATAATACTCACAGGTCTTTTTATCTTCAGCGCAAACTTCCGTTTGGCATTTCCAAATAGGGATTTCTCAATCCCACGCATCGGTATGTTCAAGACAAACGCTATTACCCCTCCAATCAAAAACGGCAGGATAATACCATAAATGTTCTGAACCACACTCCAGATTTGTTTGAAATAAATGATTCCAAGGACAAGCAAAGCTGCAATCACCATCAACTTGACCCAATAAAAAAAACCACGTTCTCCTTTTTGCATTCTTTCCTACTCCAATCACCACAATCACTGTGATACAAACTGCTCCGTTATTCACAACGTTCGCAATCCCAACAATATTCGGAATGTTGTATCACAAAACCCCGATGCGTATGCTCGGGGTTTTCATGTTTTTTGCAACAAAAACTACGCTATTTTGCTTTTTGCCAATTCTGCAAGCGTCGAAAAGCCCGCCGCATCATTTACTGCCATATCGGCAAGCATTTTTCTGTTGATATCAATCTCCGCAAGTTTGAGACCATGCATCAATTTGCTGTATGATAAACCGTTCATTCTTGCAGCAGCATTGATACGTGCA
>CAYMCV010000180.1:0-2344 GCA_964389005.1 uncultured Lachnospiraceae bacterium
TTTTATACGGTTCGTATGAAAAGGATGGCACACGCATCAATAAGCGTGTGGAAGGTATCTACAATCAATTGTACCGACTCATGATCAAAAGAGATGTCTCGGAGGTCAAAGAATACTCCATGAAACGTTTGGAGCGTTTGGTGAAAGCCAGCGATTGCCCTTGTTGTCATGGCAAACGCCTCAATCAAAAAGTGCTTGAGTGTAAAGTCGGGGGGTATTCCATTGACGAAATGTGTGATTTGGAATTTACAAAATTATACGAAGTCCTTGGGCAAATTACGGATTCCAGAGCAAGTACCATGGTAGAGAGTTTAAGGACTACCTTAGACAGAATGATTGATATCGGTTTACCATATCTTTCCATGAATCGCGAATCCTCGTCTCTTTCGGGCGGCGAGGCACAGCGATTGAAACTGGTCAGGTATTTGGGAAGTTCGTTAACTGATATGATCTATATTTTCGATGAACCGAGTACAGGTATGCATCCGCGGGATGTTCACAGAATGACAAGGTTACTCAAAGGCCTGCGTGATAAAGGAAATACGGTTTTGGTGGTAGAACATGACAAGGATGTCATAGCTATTGCGGATGAAGTTGTCGATATCGGGCCGCTTGCAGGTCGAAACGGCGGTAGAATTTTGTATCAGGGAAGTTATGAAGGGTTACTTTTATCTGATACACTGACCGGAAAGGCAATGAGGAAGAATATTGGTTTTAAAGAAAATCCGCGTATACCGAAGGAATTTTTAACAATTGAGAATGCAAATATACATAATTTGAAAAATGTCACCGCTCATATACCATTGGGTGTATTGACGGTGGTTACGGGCGTTGCCGGTTCCGGTAAGAGTTCTTTGATCCGCGACGTGTTTGCTACGCAGTATGAAGACCGTGTTGTATTGGTTGATCAATCTCCGATTACGGCAACAGGTCGCTCTACACCCACAACATTTCTCGGCTTTTTTGATGAAATCAGGAAACTTCTTGCGAGTGAGAATCAAGTCAGTGCGTCGTTATTTTCATTCAACAGCAAGGGCGCATGTCCGGTTTGTAAAGGGAAGGGCGTAATCGTAACAGAATTGGTGTTTATGGATCCGGTTGTGACGGTTTGCGAAGCTTGCGAAGGGAATCGATATAGCAAAGAAGCACTTTCCCATACCTATCGTGGTAAGAACATCGTTGATATTTTGAATATGACGGCAGAAGAAGCGGCTGAGTTTTTCGTTGGTCAAAAGAATATTTGCAAGCATTTACAAGCCATGGTGGAAGTCGGATTATCCTATCTAACGCTGGGGCAGCCGTTGTCAACATTGTCAGGCGGTGAGCGGCAGAGAATTAAACTTGCCAAATATCTTGATAAAAAGGGTAATATCTATGTATTGGATGAACCAACAACCGGACTGCATGCTTCAGATGTCGAAAATATAATGAAATTACTTGATTCGTTTATATGCCGTGGGAATACGGTGATTGTCATCGAACATAATATCGATGTCATGAAACAGGCGGATTATCTGATTGATATTGGTCCTGATGGCGGAACACTCGGCGGAGAAGTCGTTTTTTGCGGTACACCTGCGGAAATGGTAGCGAATGCTGAGACGATTACGGCGCGGTATCTGCGCAAAACAATAGAATGAGGAACGATTGGTGTACCCCGATGTTACAGTAAAAGGAGGATGAAGAATGAGAAACAAAATTGTATGGTTATTATCGATAACAATGATTGCTACCTTGTTTTCGGGCTGTGACTTAAGCAAAGCGTTAATCGCGGCAGGCGAGGCACTTAGTGAACAAAGCGAAGTAGCACAGGAAATTTCGGAGTTACAGGAAAAAGAAAGTGAAATTTCGGAAATGATAGATGAACTTCAGAAGGAGAATTCCGAAATTTCATCGGAGTCAGAGTCTGTATCGGAATCTGAACCGACTGAGGAAAGAGAAGGAGACGATGATATCACGGCCAATCCGCCGACGGGTGATGTATATGATTATGGCGACGGCATGTCAGCTGGGGATTATATCGAGACGAATTATTCCTCTTACCAAAATTGCGGTGTCTATGATTTTGGAGATAAGCAGGGAAATATCGGTATGGCTTATGACAATGGAATTACATTCTTTTTCGAGTCAACACAGAGTCTACAAAGTTTTTCCATGGAAATAGAGGAAGAACCTTCGGAGTTGTTTGCATTTGCGATTGTAGATGATATCAATTTCGACGGTTACAATGATTTTTTACTGCCATGTACCGTGGGAGCGACGAACATATGCTATTATGCCTTTGTCTATGAGGATTGGTCGGGTTATTTTGTAACGGTTCCGCCGTTTGACGACATATGCAATC
>CAYMCV010000181.1:0-2324 GCA_964389005.1 uncultured Lachnospiraceae bacterium
AGTGTAACATTTACCGAGGTAAATGTTACACTTGCCCCGTCCCCATGTTCATTTTTTTCAAAAAAAGTTCTTGACATTTTTACAACGAGAGTATAGAATGCGTTTTAATAGCAAGGGCGCTATGGATGAACTTATCCGTAGCGCCCTCTTTTTTTATGTTTTAGTTAAATTTTATGAAAGCAGAGGTGAAGGACATGTGTACAATTATGGGAGCCGGGCAATCCGAACTGACATTACAACAATTTCGGGACGCTTTATCAAAAACACATTCCAGGGGTCCTGACAGTGAACGAATTCTTGCTATTGGTAAAGAGGTGTTTCTTGGATTTCAGCGACTGGCAATTATGGGTGTGGAAGAAAGCGGGATGCAACCGTTCGTATCGGGAAGCAATAATCTGGTATGTAACGGGGAAATCTACGGCTTTCGAAATTGGAAGCAGACACTTCAAGGACTTGGATATACATTTAAGGGCGAAAGCGATTGCGAAATCCTTCTACCGATGTACGAAACTTACGGGTTGGAAATGTTTCAAAAGCTGGATGCGGAATTTGCACTGATTCTTTACGATGGGGTGAAGAAGTGTCTGATTGCCGCAAGGGACCCGATTGGAATTCGACCGTTATATTACGGATACGGAAAGAACGGCAGCATCCTTTTTGCAAGTGAAGCCAAGAATCTAATCGGTTTGAGCATGCAAATCAAACCCTTTCCGCCGGGACACTATTACGCGGACGGAAAATTTCATTGTTACTTCGATATTGCAAAGAGACAGACGTACACAGAAGATAATTTGAGCGATATATGCAAAAACATCCATAACAAATTAGTGGAGGGTGTGAAAAAGCGATTGGACGCGGATGTTCCGGTGGGATTTTTACTAAGCGGCGGTCTGGACAGTTCGTTGGTATGTGCCATTGCCGCAAGAATGCAGAAACAACCGATTCGAACATTTGCCATCGGAATGAATGAGGACGCAATTGACCTAAAATATGCCAAAGAGGTTGCGGAATATTTAAAAAGTGATCATACGGAAATTGTTATAAACCGACAACAAGTCATTGCGACATTGGAAGAAGTCATATCCGTTTTGGGAACCTACGATATTACCACCATTCGCGCGAGTATGGGAATGTATTTGATTTGTAAAGAAATTCATAAGCAAACGGATGTGAAAGTTTTACTGACAGGAGAAATTTCGGATGAAATCTTCGGGTATAAGTATACAGATTTTGCACCTGATGCTGAAAGCTTTCAAAAAGAAGCAGAAAAACGCTTACGAGAATTACATATGTATGATGTGTTGAGAGCCGACCGTTGCATATCCTCGAATTCTATGGAAGCAAGAGTGCCGTTCGGAGATTTGGATTTCGTTTCCTATGTTATGCGCATACCGCCGGAGAAAAAAATGAATACATATCGCAAAGGAAAGTATTTGCTTCGAAAAGCATTCGAAGGTGATTACTTGCCACAAGATATTTTATATCGCGAAAAAGCTGCGTTTTCCGATGCAGTCGGGCACTCTATGGTGGATTACCTAAAAGCATATGCCCAACAGTATTATTCGGATGAAGCTTATGAAGATAAGCGGCAACAATACCGATTTGCACAACCATTTACAAAAGAATCACTTTTGTATAGAGAGTTATTCGAAAAGTACTATCCGGGTCAAGCGGAAATGGTAGTTGACTTCTGGATGCCCAATCAATCATGGAAAGGATGCAACGTGCAAGACCCATCGGCGCGTGTTTTGAAAAATTACGGAGACAGCGGCAGATAAAAATAACCCAAAGGAAAAAGGAGGAAAAAAGGATGAGTCACGTACCGGAAATATTTGGAAGTATGGTTTTTAATGATGAGGTAATGAAGGATAAGTTACCCAAGGATGTATACAAAGCACTGTTGAAGACGATTGCGGCTGGAAAGCATTTGGAGCTTGATGTTGCGAATGTGGTTGCGGCAGCAATGAAAGAGTGGGCGGTCGAAAAGGGGGCAACTCATTTTACACATTGGTTCCAACCGATGACCGGAATTACCGCAGAAAAGCACGACAGTTTTATTGCACCCGAAGGCGGCGGTAAAGTTATGATGGAGTTTTCCGGCAAGGAACTGGTACAAGGAGAGCCGGATGCATCTTCCTTCCCATCCGGCGGACTTCGTGCAACATTCGAAGCAAGGGGATATACCGCTTGGGATCCGACATCTTATGCTTTTATCAAGGATGCAACCCTATGTATACCAACGGCGTTCTGTTCGTACAGCGGAGAAGCATTGGATAAAAAGACTCCGTTACTGCGCTCCATGCAAGCAATTGATAAGCAGGCGA
>CAYMCV010000182.1:0-2222 GCA_964389005.1 uncultured Lachnospiraceae bacterium
GAGGACAATAGACAACTGCAGGAGGAAATAATGAAACAAGAGATGATTGTAGTTCTTGATTTGGGCAGCACAGAAAATACGGTAGTTGCCAGAGAGATTCGTGCGTTGGGTGTTTACAGCGAGATTCATCCGCATGACATTACTGTTGCGGAACTGAAAGCACTTGACAATGTGAAGGGATTGATTCTGTGCGGCGGCGAGAATCGTGTGGTTGACGGTGTTGCCGTTGATGTCAGCCCGGAAATTTATGATTGCGGGTTACCTGTGATTTCGATTGATCATCCGACCGCAAAATGTGAGAAACAGTTTGAAAAGTTGCCGACGGAAGCGGAACTTCGTACCTTTGTCTTCGAAGATTGCAAGGCAGAAGCGAATTGGAACATGAAGAATTTCGTGGAGGACCAGATTGAGTTGGTTCGCCGTCAAGTTGGTGATAAGAAAGTACTGCTTGCACTTTCCGGCGGGGTGGATTCTTCCGTGGTTGCGGCACTTTTAATCAAAGCCATCGGGCAGCAGTTGGTATGTGTTCATGTAAACCACGGATTGATGCGAAAAAACGAATCCGAAAATGTCATTGACGTATTTCGGAATCAATTGAATGCCAATTTGATCTATGTGGATGCGACGGAGCGTTTCCTTACGAAGTTAGAAGGCGTGGCAGATCCGGAGCAGAAGCGTAAAATCATCGGAGGAGAGTTTATCCGTGTATTCGAGGAAGAAGCCCGCAAATTGGAAGGAATTGAATTCCTTGGACAGGGAACCATATATCCGGATATCATCGAGAGCGGAACCAAGACAGCCAAAATGGTGAAGTCTCACCACAATGTCGGTGGGTTGCCTGAAGATTTACAATTTGCATTGGTTGAGCCGTTGAAGCAGTTGTTTAAAGATGAAGTTCGTGCATGCGGAATCGAATTGGGATTGCCGGAGCACATGGTATATCGGCAGCCGTTCCCGGGACCGGGACTCGGTGTTCGCTGTACCGGTGCCATTACACGCGATCGCCTGAAAGCGGTACGTGAGTCCGATGCAATTCTCAGAGAAGAATTCGAAAAAGCCGGTCTGAATAAGAAGGTATGGCAGTATTTCACCGTTGTGCCGGATTTCAAATCGGTCGGCGTAAAGAATAACGCACGATGCTTTGAGTATATGGTTATCATTCGTGCGATTAACACAGTGGATGCGATGTGTGCAAGCATCGAGAGAATTGATTATGACGTGCTCGAGCGAATTGTGAACCGCATTCTTGCGGAGGTTGAGAATGTCAACCGCGTATGCTTCGATCTTTCGCCGAAGCCTCCCGCAACGATTGAATTTGAGTAGAAGATAAAAGCCGCAATGGCCGTAATTATGCGGTATTGCGGCTTTTGCACTTGCAAATAAATGAGGAGGAATATTTTTATGGGGAATTATAACAGCGCGGTAAATCAATTGTTTGCTGAAAAGGAAAGTTTAGTAATAGTTGGGTTTACTGGTCGTACAGGAGCAGGATGTAGTACAGCTTCTAGTATATTAAAAAAAGAATTTTCCAAGCTTGATTTAGAGTATTCAAAAGAACAAAATGATAATGAGTCAGATAAAATAAAATTTGAAATATTGAAAGAGTATATAGGTAGTGATGATAGATGGGTTCCTTTTACTTGTATTGAGGGGAGTTGTGTTATTTTATCATATGTGTTTGAGGGACAAGTAGAAGATGAAAAAAAGAGTCAGCGATTGATTAATTATTTATCCAAATTACAGAGTAAAGATAATCCAATAGCCTTTAAAATTGATAATTATTCACAACTAGTTAATGAAATAGAAGGATTGGATTATATTTTTAAGGAGATACAAGAAAATCCATTATCAAATAATTATTTTCGATGGGAGTTATGCGAAAAAGAGGAAATTGATAAATATTATGATCTTTATATTAAAAAGATTTCTGATTATAAGGAACGAATGAAAAAAATATTATTACGTTATTCTTGTTATGAGGAAAAAAAGAATAAGATTCAAGATGAACCACCAGTAAAGTATCATTTATACACATATTTACTTCAAACGTTTGGTAATAACATAAGGGCATCAGGGGATCCATTTGATGCAGCTTTTTCGCAGGATAGAATATTTTCATTTGCTACTAGATTAGAGCAAATGATAAATCTTGTTATTAAGTATGATAGACAGCATAATAATAAGAAATCGCGAGTATGTATTGATGCAATAAGAAATGCAAA
>CAYMCV010000183.1:0-1230 GCA_964389005.1 uncultured Lachnospiraceae bacterium
TTTTACACAGGAAACAGAGATTCATGTTACATTGAGTGTGGAGAAGGACAGACAGAAGATTGAAGTTACGATACCGGTGAAGGGCAGCATTATTCGTTCCGAGCAGGTAAGCAATGATATGTATGTATCCATCGACCTTGTGGAAGAAATTATCGAGCGTCAGTTGAAGAAGTATAAGAACAAATTGGTATTGCATAAGCAGAACACAGATTTCTTCAAGCAAGAGTACATTGAGAAAGAATTCATGGATGAGGAAGAGGTCAAGATTATCCGCAGCAAGAAATTTGATATCAAACCGATGTATCCGGAAGATGCATGTGTTCAGATGGAATTGTTAGGACATAATTTCTATGTATTCAATAACGCAGAGACGAATCAGATTTGCGTTGTTTACAAGAGAAAAGGCAACACATACGGATTGATTGAACCGGAAGTATAGTCATTGAATATGAAAGCAATTCAAAAGGACAGGCATATGCCTGTCCTTTTATAATAAGTATAACGTTTATTTGATTTGACGCACCTTGCTGAAAGTCCATGCGTAGAGGTTTAGTTCCACGATGGGAGTATTACAGTATTGGCAGAATTTGGCGCCAAGATTCGATATCGGTGCGCCACAGTTCGGGCAATTGATACCGAGTGCGAAATCCTGCGCATTGGTCACCATATCTCGATCCTGAATATAGATTAAGTCAGTTTCATATCTCGTCTGCTCTTTTCGGTCTGTTCGGCCGGTTTTAATCTTTCCGTTTTCGGTAATGTAATAAATATACTCGAGTGCCGATTGGAAGGTTACAACACAGCGACCGTTGGTTTTTTCGTACTTTGTTATTTCGGTTTTGTGTATCTTGATACGCTCGAAATGCTCCTCATAATGCTTATCATTGAGCATATGAATATGCATCTGTAACTGCTCTTTTAATTCACTGTTACCCTCGACGAGTTTTACAGGATCCAGCGCGTCAATGGCAATTAGGTAAGAGGTCAACACATTGTTGGAGCGTTCGCGCATCTCCTCAAAGTTAAAATCCGGGAAATCTGTCGTAATCTTCGGCAGCAGAATCGAAGTCATCGAGGATACATTCTTTGGCCTCGTTGAGTATTCGAATTCCTGTCGCTGAATACCTTCCAGAATGTCTTCCGTTCCGTATACACTCTTGGAAAGGCTTTTGATCTGCCGCGTTACATTGCGCGTCTTGCGTGAAAACTTCCTAACGGAGGAGAGGACGG
>CAYMCV010000183.1:1240-2208 GCA_964389005.1 uncultured Lachnospiraceae bacterium
GATAAAATTACAATACCTATCACAATCACCGCCACGAAGAAAATAATGATAAAAATCAAAAATATACCACCCATAGTCACCTCATATTAATCACCGCTTGTCAGCCAGAAAATCAATGCCAGTACGATCAAGCCGGCACCAACGGCAATGGCAACCTTAAGTGCTGAAATCGGTGTTTTTCCGGATACTTTACCGGTCTGTCCGTTAACCATAAATTGATAAATCTTGCCGTTGTAGGAGAAATTTGAGCACCATACGGGCAACATCAGGTACTTGTATGTAATGTTCTTATATACAGTAGAGAGTGTCAAATTGCGAACGCGGTCGGCGTTCTTTGCCCTGCGAATGGTACTGTTAATATTCTGATTCAATCTTTGTTGAATGAATTTCTTGGCAGTTTCCCAACCGTCTTTGAGGCCGATGGAATAGCGTTCCGCAACATAGCCTGCAACGTATTCCGGCTTGTATGACTTATTTGCAGAGGTCTGGAACGGTTCCAGTCCCTTCAACATGGAAGCATTGTGTCGACTGCTGGCAAGTACCAATTGGTCATCGATGAACTCACTGTAATTACCACTTGTGCGATACCAATCCGTCACGGTCTGTGATTTGCCGTCTTTTCCGGTTACATGACGATCAATGCCATATTGTGCACGATAGTAGGTTTCTGTCTGTGTATCATAAGTCCAATAGGGTAGGTAGATACCTTTGAAACGGTCCGGCTGTGCGGTTTGTTTGGCAACCTTGGGGCAGAACCATTTACGATTAATCCATTTCTTGAAGCGTGCCGAGGCTTCCTCGTCCGTAATCTGGAAAGGAATTACACCGCCTGGGGCAAGTGAATCCTTGTCATGCGCTTCCATAACCTGATTGGAGTCACAATAGGGGCATTTGTTGGCAACATCAAGTGCGTCATAGATAATTTCGGCACCGCAGTTCTTACAGATGACGGTTTTCTTTTCGGAACC
>CAYMCV010000184.1:0-2174 GCA_964389005.1 uncultured Lachnospiraceae bacterium
CTTTTAAGCCAAGTCCTGTAGCTTCACGAACAACTTTGATAACCTTAACTTTGTTCGGGCCAACTTCTGTCAACTCGATATCAAACTCTGTCTTCTCCTCAGCTTCAGCAGCACCTGCGCCTGCGCCTGCTGCTGCAACAACAACACCTGCTGCTGCGGATACACCGAACTCTTCTTCACATGCTTTTACCAGATCGTTTAATTCTAATACGCTTAACTCTTTGATTGCGTCAATAAATTCCTGCGTTGTTAACTTTGCCATTTCTTTTTCCTCCATTAAATTTGATTAAGTGATTAATTTGTAAGTTTCGTTTGCCGATTACTCTGCTGCAGCTGTGTCTTTTTCTGCAATCTGCTTCAATACACGTGCAAGGTTTGCAATCGGAGAATTCATGCTGCCAAGCAATCTTCCGAGAAGTACTTCTCTGGAAGGAACGTTTGCAATTGCTGCAATCCCGTTAGCATCGTATACACAATCTTCAACAACACCTGCTTTAATCTCAAGCTTCGGTGCAGTCTTGGCGAAGTTCGCAAGAATTCTTGCCGGTGCGGTCGCATCGTCTGTGGAAATTGCAATTGCACTGGGTCCTTCCAAATACGGTGCAAGGCCTTCAAATTGTGTACCCTTGAATGCGAAATTCATCATCGTGTTCTTGTAAACTTTGTAAACAATATTCGCTTCACGAAGTTGCTTACGAAGTTGTGTGTCCTGCTCAACGGTCAGTCCACGATAATCAACGATTACAATCGACTTCGCATCTTTGATGTTTGCAGAAATCTCTTCCACGATGGGTTGTTTCAGTTCTACCTTTGCCATTTGTCTACCTCCTTCATGATTTTATGCCGAAAAAGGTTATCTAAAAATCAAAAAACCTCTTGTCCATAAGACAAGAGGATATCATCGACTTCAAAAACCAATCATCCTCGGTAGGCGATACGCTTACGCCGCAATACGGCACCTACTGTCTTCGGCACGGTCTCAACGAGACCTTTTCAAAAATAACACAGGTTAAAAATTATGTCAAGCACTTTTTAGTTGTGAATATATCCGTCCGCATCGATGGTGACTGCCGGGGAGCATAGACGCATTGCGTCCATGATTCGATTTTTGTCTGAATCCTCTGCCAAAATGACGGTACTGTCCTTTTGAAGGCAAGGAATAAAGCGCAATGTCTCGATTCCGTTCTCGCCGACCACTGCTTCTGCAATTCCGGTATCGAGATTTTTGGAGTTAAACCAAAAATTGCCGAGACTGTAAAAAACAGGTGTGTTTCCTACATATTCAATCTTCTGCAATACATGCGGGTGATCGCCGATAATCAAGTCTGCCCCCGCTTCACTAAAAAGAACGGATTGCTCATTCTGTCGCCAATCCGGTTCCGGCGTATTCTCGCTGCCCCAATGCACATAAAGAACCAAAAAATCGCAGTTTTTCTTCGTCTCTGCAATGGTTTCCTGTAATAATTCCGCCTCCAGGCAACGGAATGTTCCGGGTGAGTTCTCGGTCGCTCCCTTGGTGTCCGGATTCGACATACGTTCAACCTGCGTCGCACATAAAAAACCGATTTTGAGATTCTCCGACACATAATAAACCGGTCGTGTTGCTTCCGACAAATCTCGTCCGGCACCCACGTAAGGTATCCCCGCTTCTTCAAGTGTGCTTACGGTATCAAGCAAAGATACTTCGCCGTAGTCATAAATGTGATTGTTCCCGACAGACACCAAATTCACTCCCATATCATGATAAACGGATACCGACTCCGGTTTCGCCCGGAATGTGAACATCTTGTTGGGCGTAGGAGTGCCGCGCTCGGTAAACGTAAACTCATTGTTCACCATAAAAACATCCGCATCACGCATAATATCCAATACGCCGCCCAAAAAAGCCTTCTCTATGTCTTGATTCCTGTTGATATGGTTCGCCATAATCGCATATTCCGGATCCAATAGAACGTCTCCGGCAAATCTCAGTGTTACTTTTGTTGCAGTTACATCCGGAAACGGATATGCATTCTCCTCACTCATACGCTCCGGGTTCGCAAGCAGTTCTCCGTACCGCCCGTTGTATACAGGGGCGGTTTCTCCTGCAGCAGGCGTCCCCCATTGCACTACTTCTTTGGTTTCATCCTGCCAAATCTTAATTCTCTTCTTCTCGGCAGGTTCTTTTTGCATAA
>CAYMCV010000185.1:0-294 GCA_964389005.1 uncultured Lachnospiraceae bacterium
ACAATGGGGTTTGTTTCTTTCAAATTTAGCTTTAGCCATTTCTAAAGTCCTCCTTAAATAATAATGAAATATTAATAGTTTTCTTTGTTTTCTCGCTAATCTTGATTATATTAAATATTGCCAACATTTTCAAGTAGAATTTTTAATTCACTGTTATTTGTCAGCGCGAACGGCCAATACCTTCTCCTGAATATTCTTCGGAACCTGCTCATATTTCTCAAAGAACATGGAATAGTTTCCACGACCCTGTGTCTTAGAACGTAAATCCGTTGAATAGCCAAACATTTCTGCAAG
>CAYMCV010000185.1:304-721 GCA_964389005.1 uncultured Lachnospiraceae bacterium
GGGGAACATATCCTCTGACGATCTTACCGCCGCCTAAGTCATCCATTCCCTCAATACGTCCACGTCTTGAGTTGATATCACCGATAACATCACCCATATATTCTTCAGGCATTGTTACCTCGACCTTCATGATTGGCTCTAAAAGAACCGCGCCACCCTTCTTCATCGCATCCTTGAATGCAAGAGAACCTGCAATGTGGAATGCCATTTCTGAGGAGTCAACTTCATGATAGGAACCGTCGTAAACATTAGCACTTACACCAAGTACAGGGAATCCACCAAGAATACCTGCTTTCGCAGCTTCTTCGATACCTGCTCCGACTGCCGGAATGTATTCCTTCGGAATCGCACCGCCGACAACCGATGATTCAAATTTGAAGGTTTCTTCTCCGTTCGGATCCATCGGTGTAAATTTGA
>CAYMCV010000185.1:780-2102 GCA_964389005.1 uncultured Lachnospiraceae bacterium
CTGCTTTGCGTATTTGCTGTCAACATCCACCGGTTGTGTAAATGTTTCTTTGTATGCAACCTGAGGTGCTCCGACATTTGCCTCAACTTTGAACTCACGTAACAATCTGTCAACAATGATTTCCAAGTGAAGTTCGCCCATACCTGCGATAATCGTCTGACCGGTTTCTTGATCTGTATGCGCACGGAACGTAGGATCTTCTTCTGCAAGTTTTGCAAGCGCTTCACCCATCTTACCCTGACCTGCTTTGGTCTTAGGCTCGATTGCCAATTCAATAACCGGCTCTGGGAATTCCATAGATTCAAGAATAACCGGATGCTGTTCGTCACAGATTGTGTCACCGGTTGTGGTAATCTTGAACCCAACCGCTGCCGCAATATCACCGGAGTAAACCTTCTCTAATTCTGCTCGCTTATTCGCATGCATCTGTAAAATACGTCCGACACGCTCTTTCTTATCTTTGGTTGCATTCAACACGTATGAACCGGAATTCATGGTACCGGAATATACACGGAAGAATGCGAGTTTGCCGACAAACGGATCTGCCATAATCTTGAAAGCCAAAGCGGAGAACGGCTCATCATCAGATGAATGTCTCTCAACTTCGTTTCCTGCCAAATCTGTTCCCTTAATTGACGGAATGTCAATCGGTGACGGCATATATTCAATAACTGCATCCAGCAGCTTCTGAACACCTTTGTTTCTGTATGCGGTTCCACAACAAACAGGTACTGCACGACATTCGCATGTTGCAAGGCGAAGTGCTGCTTTCATTGCTTCAACGGTAGGTTCCTCACCCTCAAGATACATCATGGTAAGTTCATCATCCAATTCGCAAACCTTCTCAATCAATTCTGCACGATACAAATCTGCATCGTCCTTCATATCAGCGGGAATTTCCACGATATCGATGCTCTCACCCTTGTCATCATTATAGATATAAGCCTTCATTTCAAACAAGTCGATGATTCCCTTGAATTCATCTTCCTTACCAATGGGTAACTGAAGAATAATTGCATTTTTACCGAGTCTGTTTCTAATCTGATCTACAGCTCCGTAAAAATTCGCACCCAATATGTCCATCTTATTGATAAAAGCCATACGAGGTACATTGTATGTGTCAGCCTGACGCCATACATTCTCTGATTGCGGCTCAACACCGCCCTTTGCGCAGAATACACCTACTGCGCCATCAAGCACACGGAGGGAACGCTCAACTTCAACGGTGAAGTCAACGTGGCCCGGAGTATCAATGATATTGATACGATGTTCCAATGCGCCCGGTTTGGTTTTACACTGTTCCTGCTGAGTCCAGTGACAGG
>CAYMCV010000186.1:0-2011 GCA_964389005.1 uncultured Lachnospiraceae bacterium
GAGAATGAATTCCTCCCCCTCTCGTCGAATACTGACCGCGTCATCCAAGTCTTTTGCATCTTCGCCATCAATCGTAACCATCTGTACCGAGCGTAAGTCTTCACGTCCGACACAATCCGCCTCACTGACTTCTTCCGGAATGCGCTCCGTGCGGTTCATGACTTTCTCCGGAAACGCAGTTCTGATTTCATAGCTCTCCACAATCGATAAAATATCAACGCCCGGGTCACTACTGTGTCCCAAAATCTCTGTAATCACGCCCTCAGCGCTCCGATTATGATGTGGGTATTCAGTTATCTGTACAACAACTTTATGACCGTTGACAGCACCCTTGGAATTCTCTTTCGCAATAAAAATATCTTCCGAAAGTTTCTGATTGTCAGGAATGACAAAACCAAAGTTTTGATTCTTCTGATAAGTCCCAACCACGCGTGTCACGCCGCGTTCCAGAATTTGAACAATACTTCCTTCGCGCTTCTTGTCATCCTCCACAGACGGATTCCCTAATTCGACGAGCACTGTATCCGAATGCATGGCACCGTTGACATACTTCGCAGGAATGAAGATATCATCCTCAAGTTCTTCTGTCTGTACAAAACCGAATCCCTTCGATGTTGACATATATTTACCTGTAATCGTTACAGGCCTGTTTTTTTTCTTCTTTTTCATAATTCATCTCCGTGCAGATTATCAATCCGCAAAAATAATCAAACAATATGTTCTGCTCGCGGAGTTTCTATTTACATCGACATAACTTCCGATGAAACTAAAAAAACCACTCTTATTACAAGAGTGGTTTTTGTCACTTTCAACTAAAAACCTGAAATATTGAGAACAATGGCCAACGCCATAAAGGATATCGCCAATGCAGTGGTAATCTTTACCAGATTCCCTTCCATCGAACGTCCTTTGTTCTTTCCCCAATATGTCTCTGCTGCTCCGCTGATTGCGCCAAGCCCTGCAGATTTGCCTTCCTGTAATAATACCAACGCCGATAAAGCGACACATACGATAATAAATACGATTGTTACAATCAATTTTAACACGTCCATCTTCGCACCTCCTAATGTCAGCAATTAGTAGTTTAGCATACAGGTTCGAATTTTTCAAGTATTATTTCCAAAAACTTTTCTTGCTACATTGATACTTTGATGTACTTGATTTTATACACGTTCTGTCTGTATACTCATCATCGAAGAAAATGGATTCTGATACTTTGCGGCATCCTTAAGGCTTTCTTCAATACGAAGAAGACGATTATACTTTGCATTGCGGTCACTGCGACAGGGAGCGCCGGTTTTGATTTGCCCAGCGTTAAAAGCAACCGCCAAGTCTGCAATCATTGTGTCCTCCGTCTCACCGGAACGGTGCGAAACCACCGAGCGATATCCGTTCCTTTTTGCCAGTTCCATAGCTTCAATGGTTTCTGTGATTGTTCCGATTTGATTCATTTTTACCAAAATGGCATTCGCTGTTCCCAACTTAATTCCGGCTTCCAGTCGTTTTACATTTGTCACAAACAAATCGTCTCCCACAAGCTGAATCCGTTGCCCCAAGCGCTGTGTCAATTGCTTCCATCCCTCCCAATCATCTTCATGAAGCCCATCTTCGATCGATACAATCGGAAATTCCTCACACAATTCTTCATAAAAATGAATCATTTCGTTGAAGTCACGATATACTTTGCTTCCGGTCATCTTACTCTCACCCGGGAAATAGTACAATCCTTTGTCTGCCTGGTACAATTCGCTGCTTGCCGCATCAATGGCAATTCGAATATCCTTCCCCGGTAAATAACCGGTCGCTTGAATCGCTTCCGTAACCAGTGTCAAGGCTGCTTTTGTATCTTCCAAATCAGGTGCGAATCCGCCTTCATCGCCGACCGCCGTTTGCAGACCGCGCTCTTTACACATCTTTTTTAGATTATGGTATACTTCAGCACCCATACGCAATCCATCCGAAAACGTAGAGGCGGAAACCGGCATAATCATAAACTCCTGGAAATCTACGG
>CAYMCV010000187.1:0-2010 GCA_964389005.1 uncultured Lachnospiraceae bacterium
TTTTCACTTCTTGTCTACTTTCTTTTACAATTATTTTTTTACCGGTGGTGAGTGAAATAACCGTATCCGGTGTCTCCTCTACAGTCTCAATCAAATCACAATTGAGAAGAATTACGGTACCATTCATTTTCGTCAATTCTATCATAAAATACCTCCCATCAGACATACCCCTGTTGCACTTGTGAACGGTCTATTGCAAATAGAGGACTATTTTCATAGCCCTCTATTAACAACACATCTTATATACTATCTCTTTAAGTTTACAAGCTCTTCCAAAAGCGTATCGGAAACCGTAATGATACGACTGTTGGCCTGAAATCCTCTCTGTGTGGTAATCATCTCTGTAAATTCTGATGATAAATCCACATTACTCATTTCCAGAACGCCGGTAGACATATATCCACCGCCTGCCGTAATATCAATTCCGACCCCGTCAAACTCACCGGAATTCAGTGTGGCGCTATACAGGTTGTCCCCTTCCTTCTGAAGACCGGATGCGTTTGCAAACGATGCTGCCGCTATCTGGCCAAGAAGTCTGGTTTGTCCGTTATCATATGACGCATAAATCATTCCGTTATTCTGAATGGATACACCGGACAATTCACCGAGTTTACGTCCTGCGCCAAGCCCTTCCTTGTCACCGCTGACCATATTGATGGTTGATACACCTTTGTTGTCAAACATCGAAGATGATGAAAAATCAATGGATACATCTGAAAAATGGGACAAATCAACAGTGTTTCCAAGCAATGACGCAACCGAAGGTTCAAAATCCAACACTGCAGCAGCGCCGCCGTTAATGGATACAAACTTGCCGGTTCCCGTATCGTATGTCAATGTATTTCCGTTGATCTCTGTTCTCGTGGTGATTTGTGCCTGTCCGTTCGGTGCCACCATAAAATTCGTATAGGTAATACTTGGATTGCTCGTGGAAAGACCATATGCTTCTTCCCGTTCAATTTCTTTGGTAAATGTTGTTCCGTCAAATTCGGTGTCCGATGCAACCGTAAAATCCTGCGTGAATGTGAATGTAACATTACCATCTCCATCGAGTGTTGCATTGAAATTTGTCAACCCGGTCTTCCCGAGAACCGTCTGCCAATCCGCTGCATTTGAGGCAGAATCGAGATGATACACCGTTCCCGTTGCCTTGTCTTCGTAGTAGTAATAATTGCCTGCGGCTTGATCTTCCACATACACCAAATGATAGGACTCTGCCAAATCGTCTTTTTTTATCGTACCGGTACCCGTTAAGGTAATCGTACTTGCCGCCGCGTAATTTCCGACTGTAACGCCCGTCGGCTCATAATGAATACCGCTGACGCTATTTGTCGTATAATCCGAGAATACTTCATCGTACCCCGCTTTTTTATAGTACTTTTGATTCGCGGAATCATAGGTAACACCATCCAAAAGACTATATAATTTCGTTGTTTCGGTAAAACTCTGTGCTCCGAAATCTACAATATCATGGATATCGCCCACACGATATACATCTTTTAACGATTCATTCTTGGAGTTCATGACATCAGTCAGTTCAACACTGTACTGCCCTTCCGTCTCCGAGCTCTTAATCGCAAATTTAACGGTGTATGAGTATCCGAGTTCATCATAAATACTGACGCTGATACTTCGTCCCGCAGCGCTGTTGACATTCGTGTCATTTTTATCCAAAATGCCCGAAACATACGCTTTGCTTGTTGATTCCGGCGGATATGTCATATTATCCGGGCTCATGATTCGAAGCGGCTGAACCGTATCCTGAACTATTTTCTGTGTCACAGGATCCACGCCCCAACCCATGACGTTGTATCCGGAAGAACTCATTGCCAAATTACCTGCTGCATCCACATAAAAGGAACCGTCTCTGGTAAAATATGTATTGCCGCCGTCGCTGACAACAAAGAACGAATCACCCGTAATCTTGATATCGAACGGATTTCCCGTCGTCTGTGTTGCGCCCGCTGTCGTAATGGCTGTTGAAATTGCACCGCTGGTAACACCGAGACC
>CAYMCV010000188.1:0-1971 GCA_964389005.1 uncultured Lachnospiraceae bacterium
GAGACATCAACCGCTTAGCCGACGTATCCTTTAATACAGAAGTATCCCTGTTAATAAGCATTCGGTGAAGATAAGCGGATATTCCCTCTACTTTTTTACTCAGGCGCTTTCCGTCCGGAGTATCTGCTCCATAAAGCAAACGATTACGCTCTGTTTCTGTGAAATCCTTATACTTTTTGTCTAATGGAATAATTCCTGACTCTACATACTGCTTCCAATACCAGTTATCCACATGAAAAGCCGGTAAATCAACCATTCCTTCATTTAAAGACTTATCCGGATCGAGCACCGGATTGACATCCAATTCCATGACCTTCCCGAGTCCATAACAGGTCAGACACATACCGTTTGGATCATTAAATGAAAAATAAGATGCCGTGCCGACGTATGGCTGACCGATTCTTGAATAAATTAGGCGCAAAACCGCATACATATCGGAGATGGTCCCGACTGTTGACCTTGCGTTTCCGCCAAGCCGAGTTTGGTCAATGATTACCGAAGCAGACAAATGATCGATGAGTTCAACCTTGGGTTTCTCAAACTTCGGCAGTCTGCCGCGGATAAATGCCGTATAAGTTTCATTCATCTGCCGTTGGCTCTCCGCAGCAATGGTATCAAATACAATACTGGACTTTCCCGAACCGGACACACCGGTAAAAACCGTAATCTTTCCTTTTGGAATCGACAACGAAATGTTTTTGAGGTTGTTCTGCGTCAACCCCTGTATTATGATGTTATCCCTGGCACTCACAATAATCTCCTTCAAATCGGTGCAACGATTTAATCGTCATATGTTTTCTCTCTCCACAACGACTCTCCGTAATTACCGTCTTTCGTCTCTGAGGTTTTCGTATCTTCCTTATGGCTATATTTATCTTCCGGTATCTGTTCATAGCCATAACCATTGTTCTCCGGTTGATTATATCCATACCCGTCGTTCTGTGGTTGATTGTATCCAAACCCGTCGTTCTGTGATTGACTATATCCATATCTATCGTCTTGTGTCCGATCATAACCGTAACCTGAATTCGGCGTTGCGCCATATCCATAATTGTTACCCGAAGAATTACCAGTACTTTTATTTTTATTCTTTTGTGCAACAACAATTGTAATAATGATGACTGCCAATGTTATGAGGCTCAATCCGATTCCGATCCAGAAGCATACAGTGACTCCTGTAACGCTGACTTCTTCCAATACATAAGGAAGAATCATTCCCTCTGCTTCTTCTGCCGAATAGCCGCTTTCGATTAAGTAATCTTTGAGATAACCATAGATTTCTTTATCCATTTTACTCACGGTTCCATCAAAATGATAAGTTTGGGAACTGATTTCAACCGTTCCCGTAGCGTCATTCCACCAATTCATGGTATCGTTGACAATCTGATCGAAAACATTGATGTCTGTATCTCCCTTCACAACAATTGCATCAAATGCCATCACATAAATTGATTGCTCTCCCGTAGCTGGGTCTTCCTCCGTATAAAAATAGGGAAGCATGTAGTATCTTGCACTCTCCTCCGCCTTGGAAACCTTGATACCGTAAACCGTATCGTAGGATTCCTCAATTGCGAAATAGTCCCATACCATATCAATGTCTGCAGTAATGTGCATTCCTTCTTTCATCTCTCCTGCAGCCAGTTTGTAGTAATCAACCGGAGCCTTTTTCATGGAAAAGTAATCTCCCCATGACATTACCACAAGCATAACTGATACAACCACCATAACAATAATTCTAATCAAACTGTTTTTACGCATTCTTTCTCTCCCTTCAGAAATCTATGAAAATTTTACCAAAAGTTTGACATAATAGCAATGTGTTTCGAAAAAGAGTTCAAAAAAACAAAGCGGCGAAAAATTGAGTAATTCGCCGCTTTGATACAGAATAATATGTCATTAATCAACCATGATTACATTTCCCAAATTGCTTGCATCAAGCCCAGGATTGCAATCCTGTCCCGCTCCCGTTCT
>CAYMCV010000189.1:0-1833 GCA_964389005.1 uncultured Lachnospiraceae bacterium
ATTTCCGGTAAAAATGCAGAAGAAGAAAGCGATATTGATGATATGGAAAGCCTTCTGGACGATTGCCTGACCATTTCCATGCCACAGGAACACTTACGTTGGCACTATCGTTCACGGCATGAGAGCTTGATTGCATATAGTAACATGACATACTACGACAATCGTCTCTTCACGTTCCCTTCACCGAATGACTTGGTGTCACAGGTGAAACTCATACCCGTCGAAGGCGTGTATGACAGAGGGAAGACCAAGCAGAATCGTGCGGAAGCAGAGGCAATTATTGCAGAGATTATTCGTCGTTTGCAGGATGAGGAGTTACGAAAGGACAGCATCGGTGTTGTGACATTCAGTTCGGTACAACAGGAATTGATTGATGATTTGCTGGTGGAGGCATTTCGTGCGAATCCGGAATTAGAGCAGATAAATCAAGCGTCTTCTGAACCACTGTTTGTTAAAAATTTGGAAAACGTACAGGGAGACGAGAGAGATGTGATTCTCTTTTCCGTGTGCTACGGACCGGATACGCAAGGAAAGGTTTCGATGAATTTCGGACCGTTGAACCAGAACGGCGGTTGGAGACGTTTGAATGTAGCCATTTCGCGTTCACGTAAGGAAATGCAGATTTATTCCACCTTGCGTCATGACCAGATTCAATTGGAACGTACCGCTTCGGAAGGTGTTGCAGGATTAAAAGGATTTCTCGAATTTGCCGCAATGGGAAGAAACAGAATTGCTATTCAAAACACATCCGTGATAGATAAAAATACAGACTTGGTCGCATCGGTTGCGGAAGAAATATCTCTGCTGGGATATGAGGTTAAGGTTGGTATCGGCAGTTCTGAGTACAAAATCGATATCGGCGTGGTACATCCGGACGCTCCGGATACCTATTGTCTCGGGATTCTCTGCGACAGTGAGAATTACAGCCTTGCAGAAACCGCGAGAGACAGAAATATCTTACAGCCGAGTGTCCTTTCTTCTTTGGGATGGAAGTTACATCGTGTGTGGATATTGGATTGGTTGGATTCGCCGCAGCGTGAAATTGAGAAAATCAAGACGGCAATTGAAAATGCCCTCACGGGGAAACAAACGACAGAACTAGCACAACAGGATTGTCAACCTGTCTTGATTCTTGATGATAATGTGCAGGCAGTTACCGCAAAACAGTCATATGAGATATGTGAACTGCCGATTTTAGGTGATTCGGAAGATTTTTATCTCCCAAAAAGTCGTATGCAGATTGCGAAGTGTATCGAACGTGTGTTGACTGCGGAGGCTCCCATCAGCAAAAAACTATTGGAGAAGCGGGTAATTTCTGCATGGGGTATGGTGCGTGCGGGAACAAAGGCTTCGGATGTGATTGATGAGGTAATGATGACACTTCCGGTACAGAGAACACAGACACATGGGAATACGTTCTTCTGGTTGGAGCATATGAATCCGATGGAATACGCTATTTATCGTGTATCCGCGGAAGGCGCGACAGAGGCTAGAACTTTTGACGAAATCTGTGCCGAGGAGATTGCGGTTGCGATTCGGGAGATACTCAATGAACAAATCAGTTTGTCGCGTGAGGATGTGGTTCGTGAGACAGCGAAACGCTTTGGTTACACCAGAGTCGGCGCGGTCATCGATACCCTTGTGGGAATCGGAATCGCCGGTGCCGAGCAACGCGGGTTTGTTACAGTATCTGATGATGGGCAAAAAATCACCTGTAAAGAAGGGGCATAAGAAAGCAAAAAAAGAAGTGCAGTGAAAGCTGCACTTCTTCTAATCTAAGTGCGGGAAAAGGGACTTGAACCCTCACGTCGTTGCCAACACTAGATCCTTAGT
>CAYMCV010000190.1:0-1782 GCA_964389005.1 uncultured Lachnospiraceae bacterium
TCATCCTTAAAAAAGGCAAAAAGAATTTCAAAAAGATTATACTGTAATATTTGAAGAGTGAATGGGATTTATTACCCCGCCAATTGTTATGATTGGCGGGGTTTGTGTTTGATAAAAAATAATTTGAGAAATTTTAACAATACATATTGACAACTTTTGTTGTCAATGATATATTTGCTTTGACAAGTAAAGTTGTCAATTCGACAATAAAGGTTGTCATGACGTTGATACTTCAACAGTGCACGGTGGAAGCGGATACGAATGACGTAATAAGATATTTTTAAGGAGGAAGTTATGGACAATTTGCAAGAACAGATTGTAACATCGGATGATACATGCACACAACAGGAAGAAGTTAATCATAATAATCAATTGGCAGCCAAGAAGACATTTACAGGAACTGGATGGAAGTATTCGGTATTTGTTATAGCTGCAACTGTATTTCAAGTAGTATTAGCAACCATCGGGGGAATGATTGGCGAGAAAGTGACGCAAGCACCGTGGTTTAGCTGGTCACTCATTGCGATACCGATTTATTTCATCGCATTTCCGATTCTGATTCTCATATCAGGAAAGAAAGGTGTTGCAAAACCGAAGTCACAAAGCATCGGATTTGGGAAATTTGTAAAGTACATTTTTATCGGTGCAGGTTGTTGCGGCGTCGGAAACGTAATTGGATTGATTGTTCAATTTGCCATTATCTTGCCGTTTGGTGTTGATGCGGGCAGTTCCAATGCATTGGCGAATCTCATGATAGATTCACAACCGTTTTATCGCATTTTGACTGTCGGTGTATTGGCTCCGATCTTTGAAGAGTTGATTTTTCGCAAATTCTTAATCGATCGTATCGGAAAGTACGGCGAGAAGACTGCAATTGTCGCTTCAGGTTTGATGTTTGGTTTATTCCACGGAAACTTCCAACAGTTCTTTTTTGCGACAATGCTTGGTATGTTTTGGGCATATATTTACTTAAAAACAGGAAAAGTTTGGTACACCATGTTATTGCACGCAATCATCAACTTATCAACAAGCGTTATAACGGTATTTTTATTACAGAGAATAGATTACGATGAAATCAGTAGATTTTCCAATATTAGCCCGAAAACCATGACTCCGGAAATGGTTACAGCCATGTTACCGACTATGATTTATGGCTTATGGATGATGTTTTTAATTGGATGTTGCATACTCGGCGTGATACTTTTCCTTTGCTCTTTGAAGAAAATTAAGATTGAAAAACGTGAGAATGATTTACCGAAAAAGAGTGGGAAATATGCATTTGCTAACTGGGGTATGATTTTGTTCTATGTGCTGAACGGTTTAATGTTTGTTTACTACTATGTTACGGTGATTGCCGGAGCGGGTACAACGTTATGAGTAAATCTAAGAAAAAACAAGCGCCCAAAATGGCTTTTACAATCATATTTTTCATCCTGTCGCTTTTGGCAGGCTTCATAATCGGGAGATTATTTTTAAGCAATATGAAAGCACCAGGTAAAGGGACGAACAATCTTCCGATGGTGTTTATTATCCTTACAATCTATATTTTGAGTTTTTATGTGCAGATGATTTTACATGAGGCAGGACATTTGATTTTTGGATTACTTACCGGTTATCGATTCCTATCATTTCGAATTGCCAGTTTTATGTGGGTCAAAGATAACGGTAAAATCAGATTTTGCAGATATACACTGGCGGGAACCGGCGGACAATGCCTACTGGCACCACCGGAGTGGACGCAAAAAGGGATTCCGTATGTATGGTATAATTTAGGCGGTGTTA
>CAYMCV010000191.1:0-1743 GCA_964389005.1 uncultured Lachnospiraceae bacterium
GGAGAGGTTAAGTGAACGGAAGTCAATGATTATGCTTTAGTGTTCGGTTTTGAAGATACGTAAATTTGCAGGCATGCTCTTTTGAGTATGCTTTTTTATTCAATTGGAAACTATAAGTATATAATACATTTCTTATTTCCGGGGAGGTTGAATGGACAATAATCAAATAAGATATACAAAGGAAACAAATAGTGAGAATTGTAGAGAAAGAGCAATTCTGGTAGGCCTTCGCACAGAAGATATTGATGAGAATGATTTTGATATTTCCATGCGTGAATTGGTTGAATTGGCAAAAGCATGTGAGATGGAAGTTCTGTTTTATATTACACAAAACTTACCAATTCCAAATCGTGCAACATACATCGGAAGCGGGAAAATATCGGAGATTAAAGAAGAAATAATTCAAAACAATGCCGATATTTTGGTAATAAACGAGAATCTCTCGCCGATACAACTTCGCAATTTACAACGTGAACTTGATATTCCAATTCTGGACAGAACTTTATTGATTTTGGAAATCTTTTCTAAAAGAGCAAAAACACGAGAAGCAAAGATACAAGTTGAAGTTGCACAATTACAGTATATGTTACCGCGATTGGTCGGACTTCACGGAAATCTGAATCGACAAGGCGGTGCATCCGGCAGTATGAGCAACAGAGGAGCCGGAGAGAAAAAAATAGAACTGGATAAAAGACGTCTGGAACATAGATTGGCAGAACTGAGAAACGAGTTGAAAGAAGTTGAAAATCAAAGAAAAACACAAAAAAAGCAAAGAAATCAATCTGCAATGATGCGCGTTTCGCTGGTGGGATACACCAACGCAGGTAAATCAACTTTAATGAATGCCATGCTAGAACAATATTACCATGTTGCAACGCAAAAAGCAGAGAATAAAATGGTATATGAAGAAGATATGCTATTTGCAACGCTTGATACAACAGTGAGGAAGATTTCACCTACGAATCATATACCATTTTTACTATCTGACACAGTCGGTTTTGTAAGTCATTTACCACATGGTTTAGTCAAAGCATTTAGTTCAACATTGGAAGAAGTCAAAGATGCGGATTTGTTGTTGCATGTGGTTGATGCTTCTGATGTACATCATGATGAACAGACAGAAGTAACACAAAAAGTGTTGGAAGAATTAGAAGCAGGTACAATTCCATATATTTGTATATACAATAAAGCTGATTTATGTCTTCCGGAAGAACGATTACCAATCATACAAGGAAACAGAATCTATATGTCAGCCAAAAAGCGTATAGGATTGGATGCATTGCTTGATATGATGGAAGAAAAGTTTTTAAAAGCATATTGCATGTGTAAAATGTTGATACCATATGACAAAGGAAGCCTTGTCTCGTATTTGAATCAAACGGCTCAGGTCCAAAGCACAGAATACAAAGAAGAAGGTGTACAGTTACTTCTCAAACTAAAGAAATCAGATTATGAGAAATATCAGGTATATATTGTTAAGTAAAATTAAAACCGTAATCCGTAAGGAAAGCGGTTTTTTTATGTTAATGAAATGTATTATGTAAATATAGTCATACAAATTCACAATGAATTGTTACACAATTCGTATTAAGAAATCTAAATATTCACACGATATTGTTGCACAAATCAACAAATGATGATAATTTTATATATGTAATAACATAAATCTATGCAACAATTGCTGAGGCGTGCTGATTTCGCATAAACGGAACCCCTTTCTCGCGTTAGCGGTGTAAGAGGTTC
>CAYMCV010000192.1:0-1711 GCA_964389005.1 uncultured Lachnospiraceae bacterium
GAAAATTGGGACAGACGGATTTGTTGGGACCGATTGCGGTAGCGGCATATTCCTATATGTCACTGGTACCGATTATTCAGCCGCCGATTATGAAACTGCTTACGACGGAAAAAGAGCGTAAAATCAAAATGGAACAGTTACGTCCCGTTTCCAAGTTGGAAAAAATTCTTTTCCCGATTGTCGTTACAATTGTCGTATGTATGATTTTGCCGACGACAGCTCCGCTTGTCGGAATGCTGATGCTCGGTAACTTATTCAGGGAATCCGGTGTTGTTCGTCAGTTGACAGAGACGGCTTCCAATGCATTGATGTATATCGTAGTAATCTTACTTGGTACTTCTGTAGGCGCAACGACGAGTGCAGAGAAATTCCTCAAACTGGACACCATCTGTATCGTAGTTCTCGGTTTGGTTGCATTTGCGTTCGGTACCGCCGCCGGTGTCGTCTTTGGTAAACTGATGAGTTGGCTTACCAAGGGCAAGGTTAATCCGTTGATTGGTTCCGCCGGTGTATCTGCAGTTCCGATGGCAGCGCGTGTATCACAGAAGGTCGGCGCAGAAGCAGATCCGACGAACTTCCTACTCATGCATGCAATGGGACCCAATGTAGCCGGAGTTATCGGAACGGCTGTCGTTGCCGGTACGTTTATGGCAATCTTTAACGTTATGTAAATCAGGAGGATAGAAAGATGGCAAAAAAAGCTGAAAATAAAGAAGTTATGAAGCCGATTGGCATTACGGAAACCATATTGCGTGATGCACATCAGTCTTTGATCGCTACCAGAATGCCGACCGAGTTGATGCTTCCGATCGTAGATAAAATGGATCAGGTTGGTTATCATTCGGTAGAGTGCTGGGGCGGTGCAACATTCGATGCTTCCCTTCGTTTCTTGAAGGAAGATCCGTGGGATCGTTTGAGACAGTTGAGAGACGGTTTCAAAAACACGAAATTGCAGATGTTATTCCGTGGTCAGAATATCTTGGGATATCGTCATTATGCAGATGATGTGGTTGAGTACTTTGTACAGAAATCCATCGCAAACGGTATTGATATTATTCGTATTTTTGACTGTTTTAATGATTTAAGAAACTTACAGGCAGCGGTTGATGCAACCAACAAGATTAAGTCACAGGAAGGCAGAGGACATGCGCAGATTGCTCTTTCCTATACCCTCGGTGATGCATATACATTGGATTACTGGACCAAGATGGCTAAGAACATCGAAGAAATGGGTGCAGATTCCATTTGTATCAAAGATATGGCAGGTCTTTTGGTTCCTTACAAAGCATCGGAATTGATTTCTGCAATGAAGAGCGCAACTTCCCTTCCGATTCAGTTACACACACATTATACGTCAGGCGTAGCCGGAATGACCTATTTGAAGGCAGTTGAAGCAGGCGTTGATGTAATCGATTGTGCGATTTCACCGTTTGCAATGGGTACCAGCCAGCCGGCAACAGAAGTTATGGTTGAGACCTTCAAGGGAACGCCGTACGATACCGGTTATGACCAGAACATTTTAGCTGAAATTGCAGACTACTTCAGACCGTACAGAGATGAGTGTCTTGCAAACGGCTTGTTGAACCCGAAGGTAATGGGCGTTGATATCAAGACGCTTTTATACCAAGTACCGGGCGGAATGTTATCCAACATGGTTAGCCAGTTAAAAGAGCAGAATGCGGAAGACAGATACTATGATGTATTGAGAGAG
>CAYMCV010000193.1:0-1699 GCA_964389005.1 uncultured Lachnospiraceae bacterium
TGGTTATGTGCCGATTTCACATCGAATTACGCTTGGAGAAGTTGTTACGCTTCTCTATTCTTTTAAGGAAGGTAGGGCAACTCTGGGCATTCCTTGTATGACTGAAGGATCCTTTGAAAAGAAATTGTACAGTACGTATCTAAGTTACTTACCAACGGATTCATTTTCTTATCCACTTACGATGCATGAAGATTTGCGAGGGAGTTTTACGGAGATTTTTAGGACACAGGATCGTGGACAGTTCTCTGTAAATGTATCAAGAGTTGGGATTACAAAAGGAAATCATTGGCATCATACTAAGGTTGAGAAGTACTTAGTGGTTCACGGAAAGGCTCTGATTCAATTGCGTCGAATTGATTCGGATGAAATCATCGAGTATCATTTGTGTGGTGAGAAGATGGAAGTATTGGATATACCGCCCGGATATGTTCACCGTGTAATCAATGAAGGAACGCAAGATTTGGTGACTTTTATGTGGAGTAATGAGTGTTTTGATAAGGACAAGCCGGATACGTATTATCAGGTGGTTTGAATTCCCTCACGCGGAGACTTTTTAACTAATGAACAGAACTCAACTTGCCAGAAAACTAAAAAAACTATGTGAGAGCGATATCATTGAAGTAATCATCAACTTACTTGC
The DNA here is from genome assembly GCA_964389005.1 of uncultured Lachnospiraceae bacterium. Classification (GTDB taxonomy): domain Bacteria; phylum Bacillota; class Clostridia; order Lachnospirales; family Lachnospiraceae; genus CAYMCV01. The sequence goes on from CAYMCV010000193.1 coordinate 641, forward strand.
ATTACTTGCGATTTGTATCGTTTATTTGCTATTCAAGAAACAGGAAGTTAACGTTGAGTCATTGATTGATTTGACGATATTTTCCGGTGTCGTTTTGGCTTTTATTACGAAGATCATTTCCGGATTGATTGCGAAATATATTAGAGTGAAGATTGAAGATGCAGCGAAATTGGAGACAGACTATGAGCATCTGATTAAGAAATACCCCAAGTTTGAGGGGTTTATCGTACATGATGATGTTACCTTCCCGGTGCAAGAGATTTCTCTGGTTAATAAACGGAAAATCAAAATTGTTGATGATAGAACCAAAGTATACGAGACACCGGCCACGGTACAGGATCACTACGGTGAATTGTTACAATCCCATTCTGAATCGACTATGTTTAATCAGTTGATGATTCGTGTAGACAGTATTGACATAGATAATGATCAGATTAAGTTACATACTTCGCGAACAACGTATTATCAATCCCTGGTAACCAATCGTGCGATTGACTATATGTGCGCAGATGGTTTTTGCGTGCGCGATGAGTTTGAATACGGACCTTATTTGCGCCGTTTAGAGGAATCGGAACTATCAAATCATTTGGGCTTTAACGGGATTATAGAAACAAGTGACGGTAAGATAATTTTTATCAAAAGAGGTAGTAAGGTAACGATTGGTAAGAATACGTTGGCGAACGGAATCGGAGCCTCGCTTAAGGCGAAGTACGCACTTAATGGAGATAGAAGTTTTGATTGTGATGGGTTGAAGAAGGGAATCGTAGGAGAATTGGAGGATGAACTGAAACTTGATCCCCAGGATTATGGAACGATTGATTTGGAGAAGAATATCATTGCGCTCTATCGCGATATCGTGGAAGGCGGGAAGCCGCAACTTCTGATATATGTGAAGTTAAATGCTACAGAAGAAAAAGTTCTGAAGCAATTCAAGAGTAAAATTAAGAAAAAGAGGAAAGAAAACAAGCAGTGGATGGTTACGGACGGCAAAAAATTGCTTTTTTGGAGTCTTGAGGATATACGGAATGCAACAATCAGACCCAGTTATATTAAGAAGGG
>CAYMCV010000194.1:0-1656 GCA_964389005.1 uncultured Lachnospiraceae bacterium
ATGAAGAATATGCAAAGAAATCGGCATTTGAGGAAGGCGTTATCGAGGGAAAGAGTATTGGGATTGCTGAGGGAAAAATTGAAAGCGTCATGCGACTCGTGGAAAAAGACATTATGACGATAAAGGAAGCATGCGATATTATTGGCATATCTGTTGAAGCATATGACATAGGAAGAAAGCAATTAACAACATAATGAGACTATTAGACAATCCGTTGCGGAGGTTAAACTCTGCAACGGATTTTTGTTTTTATTGGAGTAAGAAAATAAGACTTACAAAAGCGCGACAAACGTAACAATATATTGCACTGACAGAGATCTTCTCGATAAAGTGGTGGATGCAGGGTGCACATAAATTGTGCCAAGACAAAAAAGTTGACAGGGGGGGGCAAATGTCGTATGATTAATTGAATCAAATTTCAAAGGATTAGGTTCGCGTGAAAAGACAGGGGAAGGGAGATAATTATTAATGAAAAAGAAGTTGCTATTAATGATGATGTTGATTGTAAGTATCAGTTTGATTGGAGGATGCAGTTTACTAAAAGCAGTATCCAATACCGGAAATAATGAGACCAAAGATACACAGGAAAGTGAATCTGAGGATGAATCTGAGGATGGCGGACTCCTTGATGGAATTAAGGATGCAGTAGAAGGAAAGTTCGAATTAAAGCAGGAAAGCATTACACTTGAGATGGGAACGGAGTTAGGAGATATTTCCGAATATGTCATTGCGGACAATTATGATGATATCACGATGGAAGTTGCACCGCCGGATGGAACCACAGAAGATGGTGAAAATGGGTACTTGCGTTATTATGAGCAAAATGATTGGACTTACTTACTTCCGAATATTCCTCCGTATATAACCTTTACCAGAGGTGAGAAGGTACTTACCATGAATATTGATTGGGTGGATACGACCCCACCTACACTAGAAAGTACGGAAGTAACATACTATTATTTTTACACGAAAACAGGTGAGGAACTTAGATTCTCGATTCCGGTTGATGTAACCATGAATACATTAAGAAGCAGAATAACCACCATGAAATTATTTGATAATTCCTGTCTTCCGGAAGATTCAATAGAAGTTGATAACATATTTCTTGATGGAGAGCCTGTTGAAAATCAAAAGTATAGCGGCGGATATGTTATGTCATTTGACCAGTGTGAATCTGGTGAGGTGCATGTTATCGAATTTACAGTGTCAGATAAAGTGGGCAATACTGCGCAATTAACGATGAATATGACAATTATTCACGACGTATCACCTGAGGATAGACAGAAGTTACTTGATCATGGATTTTCGGATGAACAGATTAATGAGGGTATGAAAAAATTGTATGAACAACATAAAGAAAACCCGATAATAACATCTGGTCCCAGGGCAGACTAATGTAAAAAATTTCACATTAACGGCATAAAGCATATGAGAAGGTAAAAAATGTTTGGTATAGTTGAGACAATCATAGGGAAAATAGCCGGTGGAACAGTCGGAAAAGCAATCGGTTGGGTATCAAATTGCGGAACAGATATATGTTATACACTGATAAATATGAACAAAAGCAAGAGGACCGCTTTCTAGAGGTCCTCTTGCTTTTTCCTCTTGACATCATTTTTTAAGCGTTGTTATAATGACCTCAAAGCAGGTTTCAAA
>CAYMCV010000195.1:0-781 GCA_964389005.1 uncultured Lachnospiraceae bacterium
TCAGCCGAGGAGCAGGTCATCATTGAAAACAAGATGAAGTACCCCAATGTCAGAATGAAGATGATTGACGGAGGCGAACTTCCGCCGGTCGGAACCACGTTACCGATTTTTATGACGACAACCGCCGAAGAAAATGTTCTGTGTGTCGGTAATGACTCGCTATATTCAGATGCCGGTGGCGATTATGTTTATGTAAAAAAAGGAGATACCAAAGAAGTTCGTTATATTACAGTAGGTAAAAAGGGCGACTGTTACACAGAGGTTTTGTCGGGACTTGAAAAGGGAGAGCTTGTCAGTTATATTGTAACGAATTTACTTCCGGACGACTATTCGCCTTATGAAGTAAAACTCGGTGACTACGATGCTTCGAATTCGGCGAATAATTACAAACAAATCGGAGCAATTGCGTCTTCTTGCTATTCCGAAGTTGCCGGAACAATTATTACCGTAAATGCCAGAGAAAAGAAAAATGTACAGGCAGGCGACCTCATCTGCCAAATCAAGACAGATGTCGGTAACGCCAAACTTCAGGAATTATCAGATGCATTGACGACGCTTCAAGAAAATTATGAATTACAATTAAAGGGATTTGATAGTCAAAAAGATGGCATTTATCAAATGACGCAAATGACGGCGGCACAGTGGCTGGGAGAAAGCAGTTCGTTGCAAAATCAGATTAGCAGTGGCAAGAACAGTGAAGGTGTGGTACTTACACCCGCTGAAATTGAATCATTGAAGCAAGCACTTGCAAGTGCCGAGACGAGAAACAGTTATAAGCAGT
>CAYMCV010000195.1:791-1638 GCA_964389005.1 uncultured Lachnospiraceae bacterium
GCAAACACAGCAAGTGGAGTGCAGTCGAAAAATTGCAGAATTATCTTATCAGTTTAATAAGAAAAACATGGAAGCCGCGTATAAAGAAGCCGGTAAAAACAATGACGGAAGCGGAATCGTTAATGTGTATGCAGAGGCTGACGGGGAAGTGTACTCCACACAATACATGCGTGAAGATGAGATCATAAAGAAAGGTGACAGACTCTTCTGCATTATGAGCAATGAACGTGACATGTTGCTTTATAACAGTATGAGTAGGTTAAAATTGAACCAGGAAGTTACATTTACAACGGATAAAGACGTCAATAAAAAGTACACGGGAACGGTCATCGCTTATGGTAGTCCGGACAAGGCCTATCTGACATCAGACGGAACAGATACTTATTTGACGTCAAATATCATGAAATCCAATGCACCGATGTACTATATTCGCGTTAACGATGCGGCATTTTTTGAAGAAACTTATGCAATGAACATGAATTACTCTGATGTTGCGCTGAAAGGTGTAGCCATTGTTCCGCGTGGTACGGTGAAAAGGGAAGTTGTGGAAGATAAAGAGTATCTGTTTGTTTGGAAGATTGAGGATGGTTTATTGGTTAAAACCTTTGTTCGAACAATAGGTGATGCCAATACGATAATTATCAGCGGTTTAAAACCCGGAGATATTGTTGCAGTTGATAACTAATATGATACAGCGGCAAGGTAACGAAGCAATTTGTACCATACCCATAATGACTACGAAAAAATGAAAAGAGGAAGAACATGTTACGTTTCATTAAGCAAAAAATAATTAATCAATTATGGCTATCGCTTTGTATGGTTCTGGGAATCAGTTTGTTGGTTGCTG
>CAYMCV010000196.1:0-1601 GCA_964389005.1 uncultured Lachnospiraceae bacterium
TGTCAATCTATGAATACAATGAAGAATATGCAAAGAAATCGGCATTTGAGGAAGGAAAGAGTATCGGAATTACCGAAGGAAAGAGTATTGGGATTACTGAAGGAAAAGAATCCGTAGCATGCAACATGCTTAGAAAGAACAAATCATATGAGGAAATATCAGAAATCACGGATCTTTCCATTGATAGGATTATGGAGTTAGAGAAAACCCTCCTTTTTATGAACCAAGACAAATAAGTTGATACTGGAAAATGCCATATGATTAATCAAACAAATATGGAATATTGATTCCCTCTTGACAAATATATCACTCTGATATACGATACCATATATCAGAGTGATATAAGGAGGGAATCATGAACATACTTTTTATCAATTCTAATTTACATGGACATATCAATCCGACGTTGGGCCTGGTTCGGGAACTGACCGAGCGTGGTCATGCGGTTGATTATTTTTGTTCGGAAGCGTTTACAGAGAAAGTGACGCAAGCAGGCGCTTGTCGCATTGGATTTGACAAGCATCTGGAAGACTTTCTTAGTTCCTATCGCCCGACGGACAGACATCCCTTCTATATGTTGTTGGAGTATATGTTGCTGTATGATGAGGCGGTGCTGCCCGATTTATTGTCTTTACTTTCCAAGAATCAATACGATATGATTCTCTGCGATTCTATCTTCGGATGTAGTTGCTTCTTGCAACAACTGACGAACCTCCCAATTGTATGCTCGCATTCTTCCTTTGCAATGAGCAAAACGCCGTTGCCGGATCGGATGCTGGAACCCGGTTTTCATCCCCAGCTGGACAACTGCTACGCAATCGTGCGGCGTATTTGTGAACAATACCATTTGACAGAACCGTCGCTTACGGAGATTTTTATCAGTCGCGGAGAGCGAAACGTCGTTTATACCACGCAGAAGTTTAACGGTAACCCAGACGTTTGTCGACCGACCTATCTCTTTGCCGGCCCCGCAATCAATCGAGGGCAGGAAGCGGACGCACCGACACTGCCGTCACGAAGCAATCGCAAACTGATTTACATATCGCTCGGAAGTTTCAATACCGATTTTATTGATTTTTATCGGACATGCATTGCCGCATTTCGAGATACGGCGTATGATGTATATATGTCAATCGGTAAAAAGTGCGACGTGGACAGTCTCGGCGAGCTTCCGGAGAATTTTTATGTTAAAAATTACCTTCCACAACTTGAAATTCTGTCTCGTGCGGACGCATTTGTCACGCACGCCGGCTTCAACAGTGTGAATGAGGCGATGTATTACGGCGTTCCTATGCTCGCACTTCCGCTTGTGAACGACCAGCATATGGTTGCAAAGCGGTTGACGGCATTGCATTTGGGCATAACGGATGACCTAAAAACAATCACGCCGGATGGGTTGCAATCACAAGTGGAGTATCTTTTAGCCGATGCACAAATCTATGACAATTGCAAGGAAATATCGCAGGAAGTGCAACAGAGCGCAAATGTTGCAAGAACCGTAACCGATTTAGAGACATACCTACAAACGTACCAGTACGTTGACAGAAAAGGAAGAACGACAAATGGCAATTAAAAATAAATCCATGTATGCGATATTGGGT